>JAJXYT010000049.1 GCA_021780375.1 bacterium
TGCACAAATTCTCAAGGAAAGCGGCGTGGAACTCGAAAGCGCCGGGGATGAAAATGCGGTCGGCCCCGACGAGTATTACGATCAATTGTAATCGCTCCTGCGCGTCCCATGCTCGCCGCGCTCCTGACCACGTTGTTGTTCGCCATCTCCGCGATTTGTGGTTATCGCACGGCCACACAAATCGGCGGTGTGGAAGCCAACTTCTGGCGCGCCTGCCTGGCGACCCTGTTTCTGGCCATTTGGGCGAACAGCTTCGGCAACGGTTTTGAAGGCGCCGCTTTCCCGGTGTTCGTTTTAAGCGGCCTGGCCGGGATCGGTCTGGGCGACAGCGGTTATTTTCAAGCCCTGCCCCGGCTGGGCAGCCGCCGGACCGTCTTGCTGACCCAGTGCCTCACCGCGCCGTTTGCGGTGGTCATTGAATGGTTGTGGCTCGACACGACCCTGGACATCATCGAATTATTTTCTATCCTGGTGATTTTGGCCGGTGTCGCCCTTGCGCTGGCGCCCAGGGAACATCTGGAAATCACGCCGCGCCAGATGTTCGTCGGAATTTCCGGCACGGTGGTGGGCGCACTGGGGGGCGCGCTCGGCGCGGTGTTGAGCCGCAAAGCCTATGCCATTGCGCACGCGGCGGGCGAACATCCCGATCCCGGCACAACGGGTTACCAGCGGGTCATCGGCGGCGCCCTTGCGCTTGGCGTGCTTTTGCTGGCGGTAAAATGGCGCAGTGCGCACACCCACGGGGGCATCCTCGAGGCAAACAGTCTGCGCGTCTCGCGCGATAAATGGCGCCGCCTCTGGCCCTGGGTGTTGGCCAACAGCCTGGCCGGCCAGACGGTGGGGGTCAGTTGCATGCAGTGGGCGCTCGAAAACACGTCGGCGGGGATCGTCACCGCCGTCATTGCCACAACCCCCATTCTGTTGCTGCCGATGACACGCCTGATGGACGGCGAGCGAATTGGCCGGCGCTCGACCATTGGCGCGTTGATTGCCGTGGCCGGCGTCATCGGCCTGACGTTTTCCCGTTGAGCCACAGGGAGGACGACGGCATATTGCCGTTCCTCCCGGCATGGACGATGAACTGCAAAACGCCGTTGAAACGTTCGGCATTGAAAAATTCCGCCGGCACATTTTTTTATGCGCCGATCAGACCGAGCCGAAATGTTGCCGCCGGGAGGCCGGTCTGGCCGCGTGGGAATTTTTGAAACGCCGGCTCCAGGAGTTGAACCTCGCCGGGCCTCAGCCGCTGGTCTATCGCACCAGGGTCAACTGCCTGCGGGTCTGTGCGCGCGGACCCATCGCCGTCGTTTATCCCGAAGGCATTTGGTATCACTCCTGCACGCCGGAAGTTTTGGAACGGATCGTCCAGGAACATTTGATGGGCGGGCACATTGTTAGAGAATTTGCCTTTGCCCGGAACCCGTTGCGGTGACGCCGCGCGGACGGGGGAACGGTCGGTCAATCCGGACCCGGAACCCGCGCATTTTCCACTCGACTTTTGTTTCTAAAAAGTGGAGAATATCTCCGGATAGAAAAGCGGAGGATAGGATGGCGAGACTGTTAATTAAGACAGAAGGCATGAATAATCAAACGCTCGAGTTGCGCCTCGGTATCAACCAGATCGGCCGCAGCCCGGAATGCGATTTTTCCATCAATCATCCCACGGTTTCCGTCAATCATTGCCAGATCGTACTGTCGAACGACGGGGTGATGATTCGCGATTGCGGTTCAACCAATGGCACGTTTATCAATGGCGACCCGGTCCGGGAAGCGTGGTTGCTGCCGGGCCAGACGGTGAACCTGGGCGATGTGGAATTGTTTGTCGAATCCACCGACGTTAACGTCGCGATTCCCCAATTCGAGCGCGACCGGCCCCGGCCGCCGGTGGTGCTGCCGGATGGCATGCTTGTCTGCCCGCGCCATTCCCGCGCGCAAGCCGCCTATCGGTGCACCCATTGTCACGAGGTGATGTGCAGTGACTGTGTGCACGTATTGCGTTTCAAAGGGGGCGAACCGCATTTGCTCTGCCCGTTGTGCAGCCATAAATGCGAGCCCATTCCGCTCCTCCAGCCGAAGAAGAAAAAGGGACTGCTTGGCTTTTTGCAGGACACGGTCAAACTCAAATTCGGCCCCGGCCGGCGGAAGGCGAAGACGTAAAGGTGAGCCGCTTCAGGCTGCCGTCCGGATTTTTAAAAGCGTTCAATCATTTTCTCCAGCGCGGCAATCCAGCCCGGATGCTCGTTTAAACACGGAATCTGAGTGAACTCTTTCCCGCCGGCCAACCGGAACGTCTCGCGCCCGCGAATGCCGATTTCTTCCAGTGTTTCCAGGCAGTCGGAAACGAACGCGGGACAGATGACCAGAAGATTTTGGACGCCGCGTTTGGGCAGAGCGGCCAGTTCAAAATCAGTGTACGGCTTCAGCCACTGGTCACGGCCCAGGCGGGACTGGAATGACACGGAAAATTTTCCGGCCGGCACGCCCGCCCGCCTGACGAGGGCGGCGACGGTCTTCAGACACTGCGCGCGGTAACACGTCGCGTGCGCCGGATTGGCGCCTTCGCAACAGTTCGGGACGGTGAGACAATGACGGCCGGTCGGATCGGTTTTTCTGAGATGCCGCTCCGGCACACCGTGAAAACTGAACAACAAATGGTCGTAGCCGGCCTCGAGATAATTCGCCGCGCTGGCCGCAAGCGCCGCGATGTAATCCGGCGAATCACCGTAGGGCGGCTGGACTTTGATCAGCATCTGCGGCGCGAGCCTGGCGGCGACTTCCTTGACACGTTCGATGGCGGTTTCGTAGCTCGACATGGCATAGTGCGGGAACAGCGGGATCAACAAAAGCTCGTCAATGTTCCGCTCCGCCAGCCCGAGGATTGCGTTCGTTATGGAAGGGTTTTGATATCGCATCGCCAACGCGACCGGGAGGGGGACGCGTTCCTGCAGTTTCTCCTGGACGTGGCGGCTCGTGACCACCAGCGGCGAACCTTCGGCTGTCCAGATTTTATGATAGGCCTCGGCGGATTGTTTTGGCCGGCCGATGAGAATCATGCTGACGATGAGCCGTCGCAGCGGCCACGGCGAGTCAATCACCCGCGCGTCCATCAGGAATTCATTCAGGTAACGCCGCACGTCTCCCACCGACGTCGAATCCGGCGAGCCGAGATTGACCAGCAAGACTCCTCTGTTCATTTGGCAGTCAGGAATTGTTCCACGCGTTCCACGACATTGCCGCCGGATACAATCGAATCGCCCAAAGACACGCCTTCGCGATACTGGCCGGCCAGAAAAAAACCGGCGGCTTGATTCTCGATGGCATTCATCAATTCGCGGTAACGGCCGTACCCGAGATTGTATTGCGGAATGGCTTTCGGGTAAAGCGCCGTGTGCCGGAACACCGGCCGGCCGTTCACCCCCAGCAATCTCCGCAAATCCTCGCACGTCAGCATGACCAGTTCGTCCGCAGGCCGCAGCGCCAGGTCCGGCTGCCGCTCGCCACCCACGTAACTGGTGAGCGTGAGGTGGCCGGCGGGCGCGCGGTTCGGAAACAGTGACGACGAAAAAATCGTGCCGAGAATTTTGAAGCCCTCAACTTTAGGGATCAACATGCCGAATCCCTGGCACGGATGCGCGACGTCTTCGCGCCGAAAGCCCAGGACCACGCTCGCCACCGGCGGGTAACGGATTTCCGAAAATGGCGTGAGATCCAGCCTCGGGTCTGACGGAACGCCGGTCTCCGATCCGGCACGACTCGGAATTCGTGATTCGCCGGGTCGGAGACCGGCGCTCCGCTCGATTTTCAGTTCCGCCAGTCGGTACGCCGTGCCGCAATAAATCACCGCGCTGTGCTCCGCTTCAAAATTTCGGAGGGACGAGCTCCGTGAGTCCCCGATTTCATTCGGAATGTTTGAGTCCCGTGTCACTCGCCCCTCCGAAAGTGTGAGTCTCCAGCCAGCGCCGGATTGCGTCAGCTTCGTGACCGGGGTGTTGAGTTTGATCGCGTCACCCAGATGCGCCGCCAACGTGTCGGGCAAGACCTGCAAACCTTCGTCAAAGGAAAATTTCGGTGCGCGGTCCCGGGCGATGTCGCCGCGCCGTTTGCGCTCACGCGCGCCGAAAATCTGGCCTTTGATGAGTGAACCGTAACGCGCTTCAAGCGCCGCCAGCCGCGGGAAGGCCTCGGGCACAGAAAGCCGGCAAGGGTCGCCGGCATAAACGCCGGCCGCCAGCGCGTCAATCGCCTGATCCAGGAATTCCTGGTTCAACCGGCGCTTCACGAACTCGGCAACACTCTCTTCCCGGCCATCACGGCGACGGGGCACGAACGGCTCGCGCAAGACGGCGAGTTTGGCCCCGGCCGTGAAAAGTTTGGTTGTGAAAAATCCCCACGGCGAGCCAGGCATCTTCAGCGGACGTTGGTAACGGACCAAATAACGCGCCTCGGCTTTGGGGTCCGAATCCAGCCGACGCGCTGCCAGTCCGGCGTCACGGACGAGTTGGGCGATTTTGGGCGATGTTTCAAGAATCGTGTTCGGACCGCACTCGGCCAGATAACCGTTCCTGCGAATGGATTGAATCACACCGCCAACCCGTCCGCCCGCTTCATAGACTGTGACCGGCACGCCTTTGCGTTTCAGGTAAAACGCGGCGGTCAATCCCGTGATGCCGGCCCCGATAATAGCGACAGATTTCATTGCGATTTAGCCGTTTGGTACATCTGGTAAATCAAGATAAAGAGACTGATGGCGATTCGGAGAAAGAAACCCGCCATCGGAAAATGCGATGGGTGAAGGAAGAAGGAAACGGTAAATAAAACAGCCGCGAGAATTTTGGCTGTCACTGATGCTTCACTGATAAAGACGAACCAAATCGCCAGCGCGATCGTGACCAGGAATACCAATGGAAAAAGATACATGATGTTCTGATCTCGGATTGTTCTCGAATGTCTGCACCGGCTCAACTGCGAATTTCCTCGAATTTCCTCGGAATTACCGGTCCGGCTTCCGAAATGAACCGCCACAACCGCCAACGGGTTATGCTGGACCGGGTTCCTTCACCTCGCGAAAACCGGACCTTGGTCATCCGGGTGTTGCATTTCGCTTTTGTACAGCACCGGGCGCGAGAACGCCTTTGTGGAAGGCAATCAAACCCGCGAGGCCTCGTGTTCCTGATGACCACCGGGCCTGCTCGTCGAATTAGATCGTCTTCGAATGCCTCCGCTGGCCTTCGGGCGCAAGGGTATTGTCGAAACACATCGCGATGTTGCGGATGAAGAGGCGGCCGGCTTCGGTCACTTCCAGGCCAGCTGGATTTCGTTTCACTAGACCGTCGGCTTCAAACGGTGCGAGGGAAGCGAGTTCCCCGGCAAAATGTTGCGCGAAGTTGATGCCGAGTTTTTGCGACATGGCGGCGAAATCGAGCGAGAGGTCGCACATCACGCGCATGATGGTTTCCCGGCGGATTTTGTCCTCGTCGGTCACGAAACAGGCGCGGTTTAACGGCACCTTCCCGGCATCCACGGCTTCCTGCCATTTCGGCAGTTCCTTCTCGTTCTGCCAATAGGCCTCGGGAATCTGGGAAATGCTCGACATGCCGAACGCGTAAATGTCCGAGCCGGCCCGGGTGCTGTAACCCTGAAAATTCCGCTGAAGCTTCTTCTCGCGCTGCGCGATGGCGAGCTCGTCGGTTGGTTTGGCGAAATGGTCCATACCAATATAGACGTACTGGCCATCCGCCGTGAGTTTCTCGATGACCAGCTTGAGCACTTCCAGCTTGGTTTCCGGCGTGGGCAGGACTTCGCGTTCGAGAATTTTTTGCGACGGCTTGATCCACGGCACGTGCGCGTAGCTGAACACGGCCAGCCGGTCGGGCTTCATCGTCAGCACGATGTCGAGCGTTTCGTTGAACGATGCCGGCGTCTGGAACGGCAGACCATAAATCAAGTCGAGGTTGATCGAGCCAAAGCCAAGCTCGCGCATCCAATCCATCGCCTGCTGCGTCATTTCCCGCGGCTGGATGCGGTGAATCGCCTCCTGGACCCTGGGATTGAAATCCTGCACGCCCATCGAAGCGCGATTGAAACCGATTTCGCGCAGCGCCACCAAGTGGTCGCGCGTCAGCCGGCGCGGATCCACCTCGACGCTGGCCTCGATGTCCGGTGAAAACGTGAAATAGTGATGAATGATTTCGCCGAGCCGGCGGATTTCGACGGGCCGCAAAAAAGTCGGCGAACCGCCGCCGAAATGGAGTTGGACGGCCTTGCGTTGCGGGTTCAATTCCGGCGCCATCTTCGCCACTTCGCGGCCCAGCGCCTCGACGTAGCCCATGCCCTTGTCGTGGTTGAGCGTGATGACGGTCGTGCAGCCGCAGAACCAGCAGAGCGTTTCGCAGAAGGGGATGTGAAAATAAACCGAGAGATCGCGCGGCGCGCGGTTGTTCGCTTCGATTTTCGTGGAAAGTTGTTCCCACGAAATCGCGTCGGTGAATTTCGTGGCGGGCGGGTAGCTGGTGTAACGCGGCCCGGGCACGTTGTATTTCTTCACCAGATCCAGATTGACGTTCAATTGGTTCATTTTTTTATCGTAGCAGCCGACGTTGGTCGGCTCTGACTAAATTAGTGAGCGGACTTACGTCCGCTGCTACAAAATTCATCTGAAATTTCGCACGGTTTCGACCAGGGCAGTGATGTTTTCCAATTTCGCCCCGGGCGGCACGCCGTGGCCCAGATTGAAAATGTGGCCGCGCGCGCCGCGCATTTCGGTCAAAATCCGGCCGGTTTCCGCCGCGACGATTTCCGGTTTGGTCAGGAGCAAAGCGGGATCAAGATTGCCTTGCACGCCAACGTGTTCCGGCAATTGAGCGCGGACATCCGCCAGCCGGACCGTCCAGTCAATCCCCAGCAGATTCGCGCCGGTGTCCACGAGCGTGTGCCAGTGGCCGTGGACGTCCTTGGAAAAAACGATGACGGGCACGGTGCGTTTCAGCGCGGAAATGATTTGCTTGATCCATCGGGCCGACGCGTCCGCAAACGCATTCCCGGACAACAGCCCGCCGAGGCTGTCAAAAATCTGCACCGCATCCACGCCGGCCAGGATTTGCATCTGCAACAGGCGCGTCACGGCCACGGTCAGCTTCTTCATCAGCATCGAGAAAATTTCCGGCTCGGAATAAAATAATTTTTTGGCCTGGGTAAATTCGTCCGCGCTGCCGCCTTCGAGCATGAAATTGGCCAGCGTCCACGGCGAACCGGCAAAACCGATGAGGGCGGTCCGGTCGCCCAGCGAGGCTTTGACGAGTTCCAAAGCGCGCGGAATATAGGCCAGCCGTTCCGGCAAGGCGGAGACGCTGAGTTGCTTGATGTCGTCCGTTGTGCGCAGCGCAAAATCCATTTCAATGCCGCCGCCATCGCGGAATTGATAGCCCTGCCCCAGACCCTCGGCGGCAACGAGGATGTCGCTGAACAGGATCGCCGCGTCAAAATCGAACCGTTGAATGGGCTGCAAGGTGACCTCGGCGGCCAGTTCGGGCGTGCGGACCAGCGTCAAAAAAGTGTGTTTGCTCTTGAGTTTGCGGTATTCGGGCAAGGCGCGTCCGGCCTGCCGCATCAGCCAGACCGGCGGGCGATCCACGGCGCGGCAGCGGCACGCGTCGAGGAAGCGCTGGCGGTTGGTCAGCGCGGGCGCCTCGGATTTGGCCTGGTCGGTGGCAATCGCGGTCATTTATCGCCCATAGGATAGGGTGAAATTCGGTCCTCGGCGAGTGAGTTTTCAGTGCAACTTTGCCGGCAGACCGGTTTTTAATTTGGAGAACACGATGAAAAGCGAGCCGATTCAGAACCAGTTGCGCGAGTCGGTTTGGCGGCGAAAGCTCACCGAAGCCGAACGCGCCGGGTTGCGCGCACAGCCGGAAACACAGGCGGATCTGGAGCTCGAATCGCGCCTGACGGCGGGGCTGGCGCAATTGCCGGACGCGGCGGTGCCGTCCAATTTTACGGCGCGCGTCCTTCAGGCGGTCGAACGTGAAACGGCGTTGCGCCCCCGACCGACGGTTTGGCAATGGAGTTGGCACGTGCTGGCGCCCCGGCTGGCCGTCGGGGTGGCGGTCATCGGCATCGCCGGCCTGGCCTATCAGCGGCACGAATTCAATCAGCGCGCCCGGCTCGCTCAAAATGTTGCGCGGCTGGCCCGGACGCAGCCCATGCCCAGTGTGGACGCCCTGAAAAATTTCAACGCCATCCAACGCATGAGCCAGCCGCACGCCGATGAGAAATTGCTCGCGCTCCTGCAATGAACCGTTCGCGGCAGACGCTTTGGTGGCTGGTGTTTTACGCTACAGGGCAAGGGATGGTTTTCCCGATTTTCGCCGGAACCGTTTTCAGTGTTCCGCCACCCGTGAAATTGCTTTCGACTCCGGCAAATGGTTCCCCGGCGTTGCCGCGCCCGCGGTCGCCGGTGGCTTTGTTCCGCCAGTTGCTGGCCATGACGCCGGAGGAACGCGAGATCTTTCTGACCAATCGTCCGCCGCCAATCCGGGAAGGCATTCTGGCCAAGGTCAAGGAATACCAGGCGCTCGATCCCAATGAACGCGAGTTGCGGTTGCGCGCCACCGAGCTGCGCTGGTATTTGCTCCCGCTTTTGCAGGAATCGCCCAGTAACCGCTCCGTGCGGCTGGCGCAGATGCCGGGGGACATGCGCGAGCTGGTCAAATCCCGCCTCGCCCAATGGACCATTTTGCCGCCGCAGTTGCAGCAGGAATTTCTGGAAAATGAGCAGGCGCTGCGCTATTTTGCGCATCTGGACGTGAGTAACACCATGATTCTTCAGAAAATCGCGCCACCGGGTTCCGAACTGGCACGCTGGACCACCATGACCGAAACGCAACGGAAACAAATCACCCGGAGCGTGGGTCAATTCTTTGCCCTCACACCGGAGGAGAAACAGGCGGCGCTCAATACCCTGTCAGACACCGAACGCGGACAAATGGAGCAGACCCTGCGGACTTTTGGCAAATTGCCGTCCGACCAGCGGGATGAATGCATCCATGCCTTCGCGAAGTTCGCCGGTATGAGCGCGTCCGAAAAACAGGAATTTTTGAGGAATGCCGAACGTTGGTCCCGGATGTCGCCTGCCGACCGCCAAACCTGGCGCGACCTGGTCGCAAACGTGCCCGAATGGCCGCCCTTGCCGCCGAACTTTATCGCGCCGCCGCCGCCGCCGCCCTTGCCTCCGGATTTTCATTCGTTGGTGACAACCAACCCGAATTAAACCGGGCTGAATTTCAATTTCCCATTTCCGCCGTTACGCTTTAATTTTCCCCCATGCATCCGATTGCGTTTCACCTTGGGCCGCTCACCATTCATTGGTACGGCATCATGATTGCCGTGGCCTTTCTGGCGGGCCTTTGGACGGCCACCCTCCGCGCCCGGCGCGCCAACATCCCCGGTGAACGCATCGCCGACATCGTGCTCTGGTTGATGGTCGGCGCGATTCTCGGGGCGCGGGTTGTTTATGTGACCACCTATTGGCAGGATGAGTTCGCCAACCAGCCGCTTTCGGAAATTTTCATGATCCAGCATGGCGGCCTGGTTTATTACGGAGGTTTGATTGGTGGAACGCTCGCCGGGTTCATTTACATCCGTTGGAAACAACTGCCCTTGTGGAAGGTCGCCGACGTGCTCGCGCCGAGTTGCGCCCTGGGCAACGTTTTTGGCCGCATCGGTTGCTTTTTGAATGGCTGCTGTTACGGCCGGCCGACCGATTTGCCGTGGGGCGTCCGGTTTCCCGCCGGCCACCAATACGCCGGCATACCCGTGCATCCCACGGAAATTTACGATGCGGTGAACAATTTCCTGCTGTATCTCGTGCTGGCCTGGCTGTTCCGACGCAAAAAATTCGATGGCCAGGTGTTCGCCACCTACCTCGTCGGCTACGCCATCACGCGCACGTTCATGGAATACTTCCGCGGCGATTATCCGCCCGACCACATTCATTACGGTCTGACTCCGGGCATGCTCGTCAGCATTCCCATCTTCATCGTCGGCCTCGCGCTCGGCGCCATCCTGTCGCATCGCGTTGAGCCAAAACGAGGATAGAGAGTGGAGGATTGAGAATGGCCAACGCATCCCATCTCCATCCTCCATCCTCCATCCTCCATCCTCGCAGCGTTTTCCTCGCCGGCCCGACGGCCATCGGCAAATCGGAAATCGCGCTCCAGCTCGCCGAACAGCTGGGCGGCGAAATCATCTCGGTTGACTCGATGCAGGTGTATCGCGGACTCGACATTGGCACGGCCAAACCGTCGCCCGCCGAGCGTGCCCGCGTGCCGCATCACCTCATGGACATCTGCGACCTGACCGACTCGTTCGACGCCGCGCAATTCGTCCGGCTCGCGCAGAAGGCGGTTGAAGAAATTCAAGCGCGCGGCCGTGTGCCAATTCTCTGCGGCGGCACGGGGCTTTATTTCAAAGCCTTCCTGAGCGGACTCGGCGAAGCGCCTTCCGCCAATCCCGACCTTCGCGCCAAACTGGAAGCCATGCCGTTTGAAGCGTTGCTGCGTGAATTGCGCGAACGCGACCGGGCGGCTTATGAAAAGATTGATAAACAAAACCCGCGTCGGGTCCTTCGCGCGGTGGAAGTGATTCGGTTGACGGGTAAAAAGTTTTCGGCGCAACGCGCAAGGTGGAGCGACGCGACCGGCGAGCCTTGGAGGGCACTGCTTCGTCAGGGCCCCAACTTTCCGAAGGGTCAGGGAAGCGACGAAGCGCTTCCCTCCAGGAATTTGTTTTTCTGCTTCACACGGCAGCCAGCTTACATGCACGCGCGCATCAATGCCCGCGTGGATGCGATGTTTGCGCGCGGCCTGGTGGACGAGACGCGCGAATTGCTCAAGCACGGCCTTGAACAAAACAAAACGGCCATGCAGGCCATCGGTTACCGGCAGGTGGTGCAACATCTGCGTGGCGAGCGGTCACTGGCTGAAACCATCGAACTGGTGAAAATCCGCACGCGCCAGTTTGCCAAGCGGCAACTGACGTGGTTCCGCCGTCAGCTTGAACCGGAATGGATTGAATTGCAGCCGGATGAATCACTCGAACCGATTGTGGCGAGGTTGCTTCAATCCATTCGTTGACACGTCATACATTTATTGGAAAGGGGGCGGGGCGACATCAAGGCGTTGCGCGGCGAATTGGAAGGTTTTTGCCGGCTGCGGATTGAAGGGCTGCGGATTGTTTATGCACAGCATCGGGGACAAATCATCCGGCTCGAATACGCCGATAGCCGTGACGTGGTTTATGAAACCTTCCTGAAAGTTTTGCACGAGCGGAAAAACTTGTGGGAGACGACGTAAGGAGTCTCCATTCTCCATCAGAGCCTCGTTACCTCGGCTCCTACGGACTTTCCCTCGGCCGTTTGACGACGACGTCAATGCCGGCCTTGTTTTTGGCGATCATGTTGGCGGGCAGGATGCCGCGCCAGAAGACGTTCGGGTAAATCACCGCGCCGCGGCCGATAATACTGCCGGGGTTCAGCACGGCGTTGCAGCCGACTTCCACGCCATCGCCGAGCAATGCGCCAAACTTGCGCAGGCCGGTGTCAAACGGTTTTCCGTCCAGCTCCAGCTCGATGTTGCCGGGAAAAAGTTTGTAGTTGGAAATTTTCACGCCCGCACCGAGGTGCGCTTTGTGGCCGAGGATGGAGTCGCCAACGTAATTGTAGTGCGGCGCCTGCGCGCCGTTGAACAGCAGTGAGTTTTTGATTTCAGTCGAATTGCCCACCACGCAGTTGTCGCCGATGATGACGTTTTCCCGGATATAGGCGTTGTGGCGGATTTTGCAGTTTTTGCCGATGATGGCCGGGCCTTTGATCATCACGCCGTCTTCGAGGACCGTGCCTTCGCCGATGAACACGTTTTCACTGATGTAAGCGCGGCCTTCGCACTGGTTGCGCAATTCCGGTTTCAGATTCGCGGCAAGGTAGCCTGCGATTTTTTTGAGGGCGTCCCAGGCGAATTGGCAGCCGTCAAAAATGGCGGCGTGTTCGGTCTGGCTGAGGTCAAACAGGTCGGCGGGTTCGAACATGCGGGCAAAGTAACAAATCACCCGCAGCGGGAAAGCGTGATTTTTGCCGGAGTTAACGGCGGTCACAGACCGCCGCTACAGCTCAAAGCGCATTTTCAGGAAGACATCAATCCTTGCCCTTATACCAATCGGCACGCCGCCAGGCGTGTTGGCGGAGCTTCAATTCAAGTTCATCCGACAACGGCGGCTGGTCGCTGACGGAACAGTTCATTTGGGCCTGCCGGGTATTGCGCATGCCGGGAATGACGGTGGAAACGGCCCTGGGTTTGAGCGCGAATTTCAAGGCCGCCGTGGCCATGTCCGGTTCTGCCGCACCAATGGTCGCCTTGATCTTTTCCACCCGCCGGATGGTGCGCGCCAGCCGGTCGCCGGCGAAATAGTTGTTGCGGAATTCATCCGGGGCGAACTTCGTTTGTTCGGTGAATTTGCCGGTGAGCGATCCTTCGTCAAACGCGACGCGCACGATGACGCCGACGTTGTGTTCGAGCGCCGCCGGCAGCAATTCCGCCTGCGGTTCCTGCTCAAAAATGTTGTAGATGACCTGCACGCTATCGAGCCAGCCGTGGCGCATCAGGTCCACGAGCGAATTCTGGTCCTGTTCGGGCGTGCTGATGCCGATGCCGCGCAGCTTGCCTTCCTGGCGCAACTCGCGCAGCACCTCCAGCGCGGTCGGGTGGCGATTCCACGCGCGCGTCCACGTGTGCAGTTGCAGCAGATCAAGGCAATCGGTCTGAAGATTGCGAAGGCTGACTTCAACGCAGTCGCGCAGATATTTTTCCGGGTACCGCGTTTCGATGCGGTCGCAAGGCGACGGCGGCCAGTCGCCGGGGCTTTTAACCGGGATTTTTGTCGCCACATAGACGCGTTCGCCTTTGTGGGCTTTCAGAAATTTCCCAATGACGCGTTCGCTGTGGCCGTCGCCGTAGCCCTGGGCGGTATCAATGAAATTGCAGCCGAGATCGAGCGCCTGTTTCAGGGCCGCAATAGAGTCTTCGTCGCGTTGTCCGCCCCAGCCCAATCCGCCGAGCGCCCAGCCGCCGAAGCCGATTTCCGAGACCTGCCAGCCAAGATTGCCCAGGGTGCGATATTTCATGGGTCAGCGATGATTGGTTGTTTTGCTTGAATTTGCCGGGTGCGCCCGAAAAAGAAATTATCCGTGTGCGCATCCGCTGTGTCCAACTTTCTCACGTTGGGCCACCACCAGCCGGTGGCGCAAGAATTTTCCCGCGTTTTCGGCAAAACCGACTGTCAATGGAATGGCAGTTTAGTGTCCCAATGAAGCACAGCCATGCAGTCAGCCGCCCCCCCCCGTTCGTGGGAATTCCCAAGGATTATCGTGGTAATTTCAGGTTTCCAAGTTTTTGAAAAAGCGCGGCTTAAACTGGAACTTGCCCTTGGAAGCACGCTGCCGGGGCCTGGCAACTGCTTTTGTCGTTAAACGCACGGCGCGTTACCAGAATTTGGAAATTTCAGGTGATATCAATTGCCGGTTTGGGACGGCAATAAACGACGTGATATGAAAATTCGGACTCTACTGGTGGATGACCAATCAACCTGTTTGGCGGTGCTGCGGGACATACTTCGTTACGAATCGGTCAAGGAATTGCATCCCCTGTTTCACGGCGAATACACGGTGGCGCTGCATAATGGCGCCCGCGCCACGCTTACCCGGGGCTATCGGGAACAATTGCGGCAATTGGGCGTGACAGCCTGAGCCGTAAGGCGCTGATTCGGCCGGATGGGTCTTCATTTTCTCCCTGAATCCCACCCCTCTCCGGGTGCAATTCACCTCGCAAAACCCACAACGTGTCCCTCATTCATCATCGAGAGTCGCCGGACGGCGGGTGAGTTGCACCTTCCCGCGATTTATGGTTGCCATGCCTTGTCGGCGGTTTAGAGTATGCATCACTCAAATGAAACTTTTTCGGCTTATTCTCGGTCTGGCGGTGACACTGGTTTTCAGCGCCTCAGCGCAGGTCACAGTCCGTTTGACGCTGGACCAGGACCAATTTCTCCCCAGTGAATCCCTGCCGGTCGTGGTGCACATCACCAATCAATCCGGCCAGCCGCTGCATTTGGGGGCCGACCCGGATTGGCTGACATTCAGTGTGGAGGCGGCGGACAATTTCATCGTCGTCAAAAATGCCGACCCGCCGGTGGTCGGCGCCTTCGAATTGGATTCCTCGCAGGTAGCCACCAAGCGTGTGGATTTGCAGCCGTACTTCGATTTGCGGCGGGCGGGGCATTACCGGATCATCGCCACCGTGCGGATCAAGGATTGGAACAGCGATATCACGAGCCCACCGCGGGGATTCGACGTGATTAACGGCGCGAAGTTGTGGTCACAGGTATTTGGCTTGCCGTTGCCGGCCGGAGTGTCGAACCGCCCGCCGGAAGTCCGCAAATACACCCTGGAAGAAGCCAATTACCTGCACTCGCAACTGCGGATGTACGTGCAGGTGAGCGACGAATCCGGGGCAACGATTTACAAGGTGCGGTCGATCGGTCCGATGGTTTCTTTCAGCCAACCGGAAGCGCAGTTGGATCGTTCCAGCAATCTCCACGTGCTCTACCAAAGCGGCGCGGCGAGTTTCCTCTATTCGGTCATCAATCCCGCCGGCGATATTGTCCGGCAGGAAATTTACGATTACCTCAATGTCCGGCCCCGATTGCGGGTCGGTGATGACGGCAGCATCACGGTTTTGGGCGGTGTGCGGCGCGTGAAGCCGCAAGACATACCATCGATTCAATCTCCGAATGAATTAAACGCACCCGCCCATCCTTGAGCGCAGCGTTATTGTGTCAGATCCTGGCCGGAGACAACCTGCGCCTGCATTTGTCTGACAATGAGTCGCGCGCGGTCCACAGCCGTGTCCTGCGTTTCCCCCAGAAATGATTTCAATTGCACCCGGACTGCCGCCACGGGATCACCATTGCGGTCCGTCAGCGGCATGGTCACCGCCACGGTGCCTTTGCCGCGTCCGAAATAGAGCGTGCCGGTGGTGATGGCGCCTTTCTCGGCGTCCGTGCCCGGCTGGCCGATTTCCTTTTCATGGTTGCTGGCAATGATTTGCGGGCCGCCTTTGTCATCGAGCGTGTAAACCCGGAGTTCCAGGATGCGCGGATATTTCCGCATCATGCGCTGGACGAGCGTTTGCGCCATCGGCACGCGCGGCGTGTAGGTGATGGTTGTGTCGCCAAAATAGCTCACTGCGTCCGACATGGTCCAAAACCCGATTTTGCCGGCGGCAAAGGTATTGTCAGTCAGCGCCGGCATCACCAAATGATCATCGAACATGCAGATAATTTGATTGCCCTGACATTGAACGCCGAGCGTGTGCCAGACGTTGGTGGAAACGTCCATGTCCGGCCCCAGCAGATTGCCGCGCAGGCCGTCCACCACCTTGTAGAACCGGACATTGTGGCCGAGCGCGCTGGCGCGAAGCACGTAAAAATTTGACGCGTTCTGATACCGAAACACGATCCCCGCCATTTGCTCCGCCACGCCGCTGACGATTTTGAACCGCGTGGTCAGCTTGAAATCCTTGAAGGTTTCCTTGTCGTAAATCAGCATGGGAAACCGCTCGTCGGTCGGATCCTGGCTGAGCTGGGCGAGCACGGCGTGTTGGGTCATGCCGGGCATCCGGCCCGCTTGCGGGGTCAAGGGCGCAAACGCCGAGGGTGATTCGTCCATGACAATTTTCCAATCCCCCGGTTCACCACCGCCGGCCAGCGCGCGGTGAAAGCCGGCCGGGGTTGTATTGGTCGCGAAATTGCTGAAATCAATTCTTATTTCCGCGCCAAAGACGGGCAGGGCCAGCGCGAGCGCGGAACCGATAAACCATTTACGCATTGCGCGCAGCGTAACAAAAATCAGCCGGAGGACAAGTCGTTGTCTTCGCGTTTGAGAAAATTAACAGAAAAATTCTTGGCAAGTTCCAGCAATGGGCGTAAAACCGGAATGTTGAAATAGTGCAATAAATCAGGAGTTGCTATAATGAAAACTTCTATTCTTTTCAAAACGGCCGGAGTCGCCTTGTTCCTCATGATTGCCAACTTGCGGCTTGAAGCTCAAACATTCACCAACATTTACAGCTTCTCCGCAGCAGAAATGTGAGGTGGACCCCAAGAATTGGACCACAAGTTAAGATGGACTTTCGATGGTCTGCTGGCGAAAGGAAAGCAGACTATGAAAGCAAAACGGAAACGGCATAGTGCGGCCTTC
>JAJXYT010000139.1 GCA_021780375.1 bacterium
CGTGTGAACACACGCCGCACCAACCGCCAACCGGGCCATCAGGTTGTGTCTGCTCATCGTTCTTCTTGCCGACAATTTGAGTCGAACGAGGAACCGATCGGCAGAAGAAATTACTTCCTGCAACCTCCGAAACAAATCGGATGCGTTTATTCTATCTTAAAACCGCAGACTGGCAAGTGGCGTTCAAGAAAAATTATTTTTCCGGCCCGGTCTCGCCCGCGGCGTCTTCCTTGTCCTCGCCGATGACCGGGGCAATGGCCTGGAGCTTGTCGCCGGCATCGAGACCAACCAGTTTTACGCCCTGCGTATTGCGGCCGGCTTCGCGAATGTCCTTCACGAACGTCCGCACCATCTGGCCTTTAACGGTGATAATCATGATTTCATCCGCGTCCCGCACCGTCAGCGCACCCACCACACTGCCGGTCTTCTCGGTCGTTTTCATGGTGATGATGCCCTTGCCGCCGCGCGATTGGACACGGTATTCCTCGAAGTCCGTCCGCTTGCCGATGCCGTTTTCGCCGGCGACCAGCAGTTTGGCGTCCGGCACGACCACGGCCAGCGCGACCACCTCGTCGCCTTTGGACAAATTGATGCCGCGCACGCCCGCGGCCGGCCGGCCCATCGGCCGGGCATCCTCTTCGTTGAACCGGATGCTCATGCCGTCACGGGTAATCAGCACCACCTCGTTCTGGCCGGTCGTCAGTTTCACATCAATCAACACGTCGCCCGGATCAATGCCGATGGCGATGATGCCGCCCTTGCGGACGTTGGCAAAATCTTTGAGTTCGGTCTTTTTGACCGTGCCCTGTTTGGTGGCAAAGAACACGAACCCCGGCTGTTCCCACGTCGCGTCTTCCTTGTTGGTGTTCATCCTGGAAAGCACGCGGATGAGCGCGGCGATGGTCTCGCCGGCCTTCAGTTCGAGCAGATTGGCAATGCTCCGGCCCTTCGCGGCCCGGCCCATGTCGGGAATTTCGTGCACGCGCTCGACATACACGCGCCCGGTGTTCGTGAAGAACATCAGGTAATCGTGCGTGCTGGCGGTGAACAGGTGCTCGATGAAATCCTTGTCTTCCTCCGTCGCGCCTTCCCGGGTCGTCATGCCAATCACGCCCTTGCCGCCGCGCCGCTGGGCGCGGTAGCTCGAAATGTTCGTGCGCTTGATGAGGCCGTTATGGGTGAGCGTGATGATGACGCCTTCGTTGGCGATCAAGTCTTCGATGTTGATTTCGCCTTCGTCGGGCACGAGGGCGGTCAGGCGCGGCGTGGCATATTTTTCCTTGATGGCCTTCAGCTCGGCCTTGATGATGGCCATGACGCGCGCTTCCTTGGCCAGGATGTCCAGCAAATCCTTGATCCGCGCGAGCAGTTCCTTGTATTCGGTTTCGACCTTGTCAATTTCCAGGCCGGTCAACTGGTACAATCGCAGTTCCAGAATCGCCGCCACCTGCCGTTCGGTCAGCGCGTAGCGGCCTTTCGTCAGGCGCTCCTCGCTGCGAATTAGAATCCCCCAGCGTTCGACCTGTTTCTGCGTCCACTCGAACGCGAGCAGCTTGATGCGGGCTTCGTCGCGGTTTTTGCTGCCGCGGATGATGCGGATGAATTCGTCCAGATTGGCCAGCGCGCAGAGGTAACCTTCGAGGATTTCCGCGCGTTCCTCGGCCTTTTGCAGTTGAAAGCGCGTGCGGCGCAACACCACTTCGCGCCGGTGCTCGATGTAGCAGTTGATGAGCTCCTTCAGGCCGAGGGTCTTGGGCCGGCCATGGTCAATCGCCAGCATGTTGACGGCGAAACTCGTCTCCAGCGCCGTCTGCTTGTAAAGATTGTTGATGACGACCTTGGCGATGGCGTCGCGCTTGAGTTCGACGACGACACGCGTGTTTTCGTCCGATTCATCGCGGATGGCGGTGATGTCGGTGAACCCCTGTTCCTTCTCATTGACCAGCTCGGCGACGCGCTCGACAAGCACCGCGCGATTCACGTTGTACGGAATCTCCGTGATGACGATTTGTTCCTTGCCGCCTTTGAGCTGCTCGACACCGACTTTGCCGCGGACTTTGACGCTGCCGCGGCCGGTGGTGAAATATTCGTTGATGACCTCCAGGCCGCACACCATGCAGCCGGTCGGAAAATCCGGGCCTTTGACAAACTTCATCAAGCCCTTGACCGAGATTTCCGGATCATCAATCTGCGCGCAGATGCCGTCCACGATTTCACCGAGATTGTGCGGCGCGATGTTCGTGGCCATGCCGACGGCGATGCCCGTGCCGCCGTTGACCAGCAGGTTCGGAAACGCGGCGGGGAAAACCACCGGCTCGGTGCGGGTCTCGTCGTAGTTGGGGACGAAATCCACTGTGTCCTGGTCCATGTCCTCCATCAGCGCGGCGCCGAGGTGCGTCATGCGCGCCTCGGTGTAACGCATGGCGGCCGGCGGATCGCCTTCCACGGAGCCGAAGTTGCCCTGGCCGTCCACGAGCCGTTCGCGCATCGCCCACGGCTGCGCCATGTGGACCAGCGTCGGATAGATCACCGCTTCGCCGTGTGGATGGTAATTGCCGCTGGTGTCGCCGCAGATTTTGGCGCACTTGCGGTGCTGGCGGTTCGGAAACAACGAGAGGTCGTGCATCGCCAGCAAAATGCGGCGTTGGGACGGTTTCAGGCCGTCGCGCGCATCCGGCAGGGCGCGCGAAATGATCACGGACATCGAGTAATCCAGAAATGAGTTCTTGATCTCCTCGGCCACATTGACCTTGGCAATTTTTTCACCCGAGGCGAACAACGGCGTGTTGGTCACCGGCAAATCATTTGAGTCTTCTTTCTCCGCCATAAAATTGTTTGACCGGAATTAGATGTCCAGATTGCGCACGTTCAACGCATTGTCCTCGATAAACTGGCGGCGCGGTTCCACTTCCTCGCCCATCAGTTTGGTGAACATTTCCTCAGCGTCCACGGCGTTGGTCAGGTCAACGCGCAACAGTTTCCGCCGCGCCGGATCCATCGTCGTTTCGAACAACTCCCGGGCGTTCATTTCGCCCAGGCCCTTGAACCGCTTGATGGCCAGACCGCGCCGGCCGACTTCCTTGACCGCCGCGAGTATCTCCGGGATGGAGAAGAGCGGCTTGACGTTCTCGCGGTCGCCCTCGCCCTCAATGATTTCAAACAACGGCTGGTCCTGGGCGGCATAGTGCTCAACGCTGAAGCCTTTCTGGTCCAGCTTGGCCAGCAATTCGACGATGGCCTTGCTTTCGTGCAATTCCACGTGCCGTGCCCGGCGGGTCGAACCGTTCTTCGGTTTTTCAGCAAAGGAGGTCGTGTCGCCTTCCTCTTCGCCGCCGAACAACTTCAGGTCGGCATTCTTCGCGCCGAATTGGGCCAGTTCCTCCTCGGTATGGAAATAATGCACCGTCTCATCATTGCCATCGCGCACCTTGACCAGGTGTTTCGGCAGGTCGCCGGTCTTTTTCTGGCGATGCTCGACGTATTCCGCGAAGTCGCCGCCATGGCGCTTCAAAGCATTGGCGTATTTGTCGAGAGACTCGAGCAATTCCAGAATTTCCGCCAGTTGCTTTTGGGAAAGTTCCTTTTTGTCGGAAAGGTTCTTCAGCCGCACTTCCTCGGTGCCCAGTTCAATCAGAATCTTGTTCAGCTTCGCGTCGTCTTCGACGTAGTCAACGCGTTTCTTGCGCGCAATCTGATAGAGCGGCGGCTGGGCGATATAAACAAACCCGTTTTTTATGAGCGTCGGCATCTGCCGGTAGAAAAACGTCAGCAGCAAGGTGCGGATGTGAGAGCCATCCACGTCCGCATCGGTCATGATAATGACCTTGTGATAACGAAGTTTTTCGAGGTTGAACGCACCTTCGCCGTCGCCGTCGCCGATGCCCGTGCCCACGGCGGTGATCATCGTGCGGATTTCGTTGTTCTGCAGCACCTTGTCCAAACGCGCCTTCTCGACGTTGATAAGCTTGCCGCGGATCGGCAGGATCGCCTGAAACTTCCGGTCGCGGCCCTGCTTGGCCGAGCCGCCGGCGGAATCACCCTCGACGATGAACAGTTCGGTGTTCGCCGGGTCGCGGTCGGAACAATCGGCCAGTTTGCCGGGCAAACCGCCGCCGGTGAGCGCGCCTTTGCGGACCGTCTCGCGCGCTTTGCGGGCGGCCTCGCGCGCCCGGGCGGCCAGCAACCCCTTCTCGATGATTTTCCTGGCAACGCCGGGATTCGCGTCGAAGTGCGTCATCAGCCCGTCATAGACAATGGACGACACGATGCCGTCAATTTCCGTGTTCACCAGCTTCACCTTCGTCTGCGACTCGAACCGCGGGTTCGGCAGCTTCACGCTCAACACGCAGACGAGGCCTTCCCGCACATCATCCCCGGAAATCGTCGGATCCTTTTCCTTCAGCAACTCGTTCTGTTTGGCGTATTGGTTGATGGCGCGGGTCAGCGCCGAGCGAAAACCGGTCAGATGCGTGCCGCCATCCGTGTTGGAGATGGAGTTGGCAAAGCAGAGAATCTGGTCGCTGTAGCTGTCGGTGTATTGCAACACGCAATCCACAAACACGTCCTCATCCTTGCCGTCAATTTTGCTGGGCCGTTTGCCGCCGATCGCAATGGGCTTGGGGTGCAACGGTTGCTTGCTGCGGCCCAGCTGGCGGACGAACTGCTCGATGCCGTCGCGGTAAAAAAATGTCTCCGTCTTCTCATCGCGCTCGTCCTTCAGCACAATTTCGATGCCCGGGTTCAAAAACGCCAGTTCGCGCAGGCGGTTGGCTAGGATGTCGAACTTGAACTCGGTCGTGATGGTGAAAATCGTCGGGTCGGGTTTGAATGTGATCAGCGTCCCGGTTTTCCTGGAACTGCCGATGACTTCGAGTTTCTGCGTCGTCTTGCCGCGCTCGAATTCCATCGAATAAACTTTTTCATCGCGCGAAACCTCGACCTTGAACCAGTCGGAAAGCGCATTGACGCATTTGGCGCCGACGCCGTGCAAACCGCCGGAATATTTGTAGGCGCCCTGGCCGAATTTTCCGCCCGCGTGCAGGTTCGTCAGCACGAGTTCGACGGCGGGCATCTTGAACTTCGGATGCATGTCCACCGGGATGCCGCGGCCGTCGTCGCGGATGGACACCGAGCCGTCCACGTGGATCGTCACCTCAATCTTGTTGCAATAGCCCGCCAGATGTTCGTCAATCGAATTGTCGAGCACCTCGAACACGCTGTGGTGCAGGCCGCGTTCATCGGGGTCGCCGATATACATGCCCGGCCGCTTCCGCACCGCCTCCAAACCTTCCAATTTGTCAATTTTCGACGCGTCATATTTCTCGGCCGCACTGGTCACCGGCTTCGTTTCCGGTGCTAATACTTCAGCATTTTTCGACATAAATAAATTCAGAAAGCTCGTTTGCGAGCGCCCAATTTCAGGTGCGAAAATTGTATAAAAATTGCCATTTTCGCACAATGACAAATTGCGGATTTTTTTGGCAAAATACACCATTAGTTGGGCAGGTGTTTGCCTGCCAACCGGATATGTTGTGGTGGTGAAAAACCCATGGAAACCGCCTTTTTCAGGCCGGGAAATGCCTGGAACGGTTGTGTGGCGGTGGCGTGTTTGAGCATCAAAACTTCCGCTTTCCAGTCGCGCCGCGGCGTCTTATTCTCGGCCTGTGACTCTTCGCCGCGACGAACTCTTCGCACCACTGAAACAAGTCTTCGGCTTCAGTTCTTTTCGCCCGTTGCAGGAGGAAATCATCTGCGACTCGCTGGCGGGCCGGGACGTATTCGCCGTGTTGCCGACCGGCGGCGGCAAGTCGCTCTGCTTCCAGCTCCCCGCACTGCTGCGGCCGGGACTTACGGTCGTCGTCTCGCCGCTCATCGCGCTGATGAAGGACCAGGTGGATGCGCTGCAGGCGGCGGGCGTGGCGGTAACGTTCTTGAATTCATCCCTGGCCGCCGGCGAGTCGCGTCCGCGTTTGCGCGGATTGCACAACGGCGAATTCCGGCTGCTCTATGTCGCGCCGGAGCGGCTGCTGCTGTCCGGTTTTCTCGACGATTTGAAAAGATGGAACGTCGGCCTGTTCGCCATTGACGAGGCTCATTGCATCAGCGAATGGGGACACGACTTCCGCCCTGAATACCGGCGGCTTTCGGCCGTGCGCGGCCTGTTTCCTGCCGTGCCCATGATGGCGCTCACCGCCACGGCCACCGAACGCGTGCGCGACGACATTGTCCGGCAATTGCACCTGAAAGATCCCGCGCGCTACGTTGCCAGTTTCAACCGCCCGAATCTGACTTACCGCGTTGCGGCGAAATCGGGGGCCTATGAGCAAATTCTTTCGTTCGTGCGGGCAAGGTCAAAGGAAAGCGGCATCATTTATGTTCAAGCGCGCAAAACGGCGGAGAACATGGCGGCCAGACTTTCCGCCGATGGCGTGAAGGCGCTGCCGTATCACGCCGGCATGAACCCCAAAGACCGGACCAAAAGTCAGGAGGCATTTCTCCATGACGAGGCGCGGGTGATTTGCGCGACCATCGCGTTCGGCATGGGCATCAACAAGCCGAACGTGCGCTTCGTGATCCACTACGATCTGCCGAAAAACATCGAAGGGTACTATCAGGAAACCGGCCGCGCCGGCCGCGACGGGTTGCCCGCCGAATGCCTGCTGCTGTTCAGCCCCGGCGACCGTGTGAAGCAGATCCGGTTCATTGAAGAAAAACCGGATCCGCAGGAGCGCGAAATCGCCCGCGCCCAACTCGAACAGATGATTCACTATGCCGAAATCTCGACCTGCCGCCGCGAATTTCTGCTCGGATATTTCGGAGAGAAATTTCAATCCCCCCAACTTCGTAGCAGCCGACGTGAGGAGGCTCCAACTTCAAAATCCGAAACAGATCAGAGCCTCCTTACGTCGGCTGCTACGGAAGCGGTAAATTGCAACGGCTGCGATAATTGCCTCGCCCCGCGCGCGACCTGGGATGGCACGCTCGCCGCGCAAAAATTCCTCTCGTGCGTTTATCGCATCCGCGAGAAAAGCCGGTTTGGCGTCGGCATCCAGCACGTCGTCGAGGTGCTCTGCGGTGCGGAGACGGAAAAAGTCCGCAAATTCGGTCATCACACGCTTTCCACCTACGACATCGGCAGTGAGCACACGCGCGCCGAGTGGGGCGCCATTGGCCGTGAATTGGTGCGGCTCGGCTTGCTGTATCAGAACCCGGAAAAGTTCAACATCGTCGAGCTGACGGACGCCGGTCGTACGGCGCTCAAATCGCGGCGGAAAATCACGCTGACCAAAGCGGTGGCGCCAACCGGGCCGGACAAACATCGCGCCGGGGAAATTGCCTGCGACGAAGTGTTGTTTGAAAAATTACGCGCGCTCCGCAAACAACTCGCCGACGAACGCGCCGTGCCGCCTTACATCATTTTCTCCGACGTGTCGTTGCGGCAGATGGCGCGGTTTTATCCGGCCAACGAGAAGGATTTCTCTCGCGTCAGCGGTGTGGGCGAGAGGAAGTTGCGCGAATTCGGCGACCTTTTCCTGCGCGAAATTGCGGCGCATGTGCAGGCGAACCCGCGCCAGATTTTCGCAGACGATTTCCCGCCCGGCGCGCTGCCGTCCGCTCCGATAGCACGCCGCTCACGGTTGACGGACACCGTGCGTGAGACGTTGCATTTCTTCCGGCAAGGCAAAACGGTTCCGGAAATCGCGCGCATTCGCGGGGTAAAGGACACGACGATTTACAGCCATCTCGAAGAGGCCATGCTCGCGGGTGAGGTCATCGACGTGAACACATTGATTTCCACCAACGCACAGCACGAAATCGCGGTTGCTTTCAGGAAATACGGATTTGGAAACCTCACTGGCGCCGTGGAGTCGTTCGGCGGCAAATACGGCTACGGCGAATGCCGGATTGTCCGCGCTGCCTTGCAGAGGTAGGGATGGCGCGCTGCGCCGTACTGCGCCGCGCAGCAGCGGCGCAATTGGTCCCACACGACATGTACGCCCGCTATTTTGCAGGCTGTGGCGCCGCCCCGCGCCGGTTCCTACCGGCGCCTGTCCAAATCCAACTCGCTTTTTTCACGAACCAACGATAACTTCCCCGGATGGTTTTGACTGAATCCGTGAGCGAACCTTCACAACAAAATCAATCGGCGGGCGCGGCTGAATTGCCCGCGCCTCCCGACCGATTCGTCCGCCGTCATATCGGGCCGAACGCCGCCGAAACGCGCGAAATGCTCGCCTTGCTCGGGTTCAAAGAACTCGATGAACTGATCGCCGCTGCCGTTCCTTCAAAAATCCGGCTCGAGAAAAAATTGAATCTTCCCGCCGCGCGCAGCGAATTTGAAGCGCTGGCCGGGCTCCGGAAAGTTGCCGGTGAAAATCAGGTATTCCGGTCCTGTATCGGCATGGGCTACTACGATTGCATCACGCCGGCCGTCATTCAGCGCAACGTTCTGGAAAATCCCGGCTGGTACACGCAATACACGCCGTATCAGGCCGAAATTTCCCAGGGCCGCCTTGAAGCTTTGCTGAATTTCCAGACGATGGTCAGCGATCTCACCGCGCTCGACATTGCCAATGCGTCATTACTCGACGAGGCGACCGCTTGTGCCGAGGCCATGACCATGTGCCACCGACTCAAAGATGATCGGAACCTCTTCTTTGTCTCCGAGACCTGCCATCCGCAGAACATCGAAGTCGTCCGGACCCGCGCGAAAGCACTGGGCATCGAAGTCGTGGTCGGCCGCCATGAAAATTTTCAATTCACTGAAAAGGTTTTCGGTGTGCTGGTGCAATATCCTGACACGTTCGGCGCCATTCACGATTACTCCGGCTTTACCGAAAAAGCCCATGCGGTGGGCGCGCTGGTGACCGTGGCCACCGATTTGCTGGCGCTGACGCTCATCCAGCCACCGGGTGAATTTGGTGCCGACATTGCCGTAGGCAGCGCGCAACGTTTTGGCGTGCCGCTGGGTTACGGCGGCCCGCACGCGGCGTTTTTCGCCACGCGCGACGAATTCAAGCGCCAGATGCCCGGCCGTCTGGTCGGCGTCTCGAAAGATTCACGCGGCAAGCCGGCGCTGCGTCTGGCGCTCGGCACGCGCGAGCAGCACATCCGCCGCGAAAAAGCCACCAGCAACATCTGCACCGCGCAGGCGTTGCTGGCCAATATGGCCTCGATGTACGCCGTCTATCACGGCCCGGAAGGGTTGAAAAAAATTGCACAACGGGTCCATGCGCTGACTGAAATTCTTACCGCGGAATTGGAGAGACTTGGTTTTACCGTAGGACAGGCGTCGCGCCTGTCTCCATCTTCAAATGAAACCGGGAGAGAAATGAGACAGGCGCGACGCCTGTCCTGCTTCGATACGTTTACCATCACCCTTGGCGACAAGCGCGCCGCCGACATTCTGAAAATTGCCGAGGTGCACCGGATGAATTTCCGGCTGATTGACGACCACACGCTTGGTGTCTCGCTCGACGAAACCACAGACGAATCCGACGTGGCCAACATTCTCGCGGTTTTCAACGGCGACAAGCCGGTGAGTTTCTTTGATGAAGTAGCGCAGCCGTCTCGGCTGCAAAATCTGCAGGCGGGGACGCCTGCGCTACCTTATCGCCAATCCGCATTTCTGACTAACAAAGTCTTCAACTCCTACCACAGCGAAACCGAGATGCTCCGGTACATCAAGCGGCTCGAATCGCGCGACCTGTCGCTCACCGCTTCCATGATCCCGCTCGGTTCCTGCACCATGAAGCTGAATGCCGCGGCGGAAATGTTTCCGATTTCCTGGCCTGAGTTCTCGAAAATTCATCCGTTCGCGCCGTTGAAACAAACGCGTGGCTACCAGACGCTTTTCCAACAACTCGAAGACTGGCTCGCAGACATCACCGGGTTTGCGGGTATTTCGTTGCAGCCGAATGCCGGCGCCCAGGGCGAATACACCGGCCTGCTCGTCATCCGCGCCTGGCACGACTCGCGCAATGAGCCCCACCGGAAGGTGTGTCTGATTCCAACTTCCGCCCACGGCACCAATCCGGCCAGCGCCGTTATGGCCGGGTTTAAAGTGGTCGCCGTCGCATGCGACAAGGACGGCAACATTGATGTGGCCGATCTCCGTGCCAAGGCCGAGGCGCATAAACAAGACCTTGCCTGCCTGATGGTTACGTATCCGTCCACGCACGGCGTTTTTGAGTCAACCATCAAGGAAATCTGCGAAATCATTCACGCCAACGGCGGGCAGCTTTATATGGATGGCGCGAACATGAACGCGCAGGTCGGCCTCTGCCGGCCGGCGGACATCGGCGCGGACGTGTGCCATTTAAATCTGCACAAAACGTTCTGCATTCCGCATGGCGGCGGCGGACCGGGCGTCGGGCCGATTGGTGTGGCGGAACATCTGGTCGAATTTTTGCCCGGTCATCCGGTGGTGAATCTGGGCGGTGAAAATCCGATTGGTCCCGTGGCCGCTGCGCCGTGGGGCAGCGCAGGCATTCTGCCGATTTCCTGGATGTACATCGCCATGATGGGCGCTGACGGTCTGACCGAGGCGACGAAGTTTGCCATCCTCAACGCGAATTATATTTCCAAGCGGCTGGAGAAATATTTCCCGACGCTCTATCGCAGCAACGGCCTCGTTGCGCACGAGTGCATTCTCGATCTGAGACGAATCGTCGCCGGGCAAAGCAGCACAGGCGTCTCGCCTGTCGAAAACGAAGAGCAGGCGGGACGCCTGCGCTACATTGACGTCAAATGCGTCACCGCCGAGGACGTGGCGAAGCGGCTGATGGATTATGGCTTTCACGCGCCCACGCTGTCGTGGCCGGTGGCCGGCACGCTCATGGTGGAGCCGACCGAGAGCGAATCGAAATACGAACTCGACCGATTCTGTGACGCGATGATTGCCATTCACGCGGAGATGACTGCCGTGGAGACCGGCGCGGCCGACGCAAAAAACAATCTGCTCAAGAACGCACCGCATACGACGGACATGGTTGCGGCGGACAATTGGAACCGCCCTTACTCGCGCGAACAGGCGGCTTTCCCGGTGCCGGGCCTGCGCGATTACAAATTCTGGCCCGCCGTTGGCCGCATTGACAATGTCTTCGGCGACCGTAATCCGGTCTGCACCTGCGCGGGGATGGAGAATTACACGGTTTGAGGCCGAGGAATGAAGTTGCCAGCCGACAGTGAAATTGCGCGCGAGAAGATTACACGGTACCTCCTGACACTCCGAACCGAGGACGACAAATCACACTTTATAGCAATGGCCGGTTATACCCTTGCTCATGCCGACAAATTGCTTGAAGATTTGCGCGGTTTGCTGGCCAAAGAAGCCGAATTTATCGAATCCACTGAATACGGTGACAAATATCGGATTTGTGGCACATTGACTGGACCGAATGGCCGGATGCTGCGAGTGGTCAGTATTTGGATGACTGAAGAAGCAGTTGGCCGCACAAAATTTGTGACGCTTTATCCTGATAAGACATGAAATTTGAGATGTTCAGTCGAGTGGCGCTCAAAACGGACGTGCCCGAGCATGATCTCCGCCGTGGTGATGTTGCGACCATAGTGGAATACCACCAGGGCCGAGCCGGACAAGAACCCGGCTATAGTCTTGAAGTGTTCAATGCCGTTGGCGAAACGGTTGCCGTCATTACGCTGCGCGAGTCGCAACTCGAACCACTGTCCGCCAACGGAATTCTTCATATCCGACCTCTGGCCACGACTGCGGCCTAAACTTCGGCGACCGCAATCCGGTCTGCACCTGCGCGGGGATGGAGAATTATTCATAACCACGGATGGACACGGATAAACACGGATGCGCTGACTGATTTGCGCTGAATGCGCAATGGCAATTAGCCCGGCGTTGACGCGTAGCGGCTACGCCGGGTCATGGTCCCAAAAAAATAAATCCCTTCTTCCATCCGATGGGAGAAGGTGGCCGGAGGCCGGATGAGGGTTGCTAAAGTGAGGAGTCGGCCCGTGCGAGCACGCCGTTGACTTTTCAGTTTCCGAAGTGTTGACTCGGTTAAATCCATGGAAGTGAATTCAAACCATTGGAACGAAAAAAGGCAACGCATCTATGATTGGATGGTTGCTAACGACCAGACATCTTTCGCAGATTTATACAAAGGTGCCATATTTAATCTGTATACAAGAACACTTGGATATCCGTGTGAATCTGTGGCTTAACTCCGCGTCTTTGCGTCTCTGCGGTTCAAAATTCTTCGCGTTGAATTAAATCCGTCCCGCCGTGGCGGGATCAGTGTTCATCCCGTCTTCACTTCGTTTCGTCGCGCCAGCCGTGGTTAATTCGCCTTGGATGGCGGCCAATTCGGCGCGCTGGCGTTGTGCGGGTGGGTTATTTAACGGGAATCAACAGCTGGGTGAATGAATGCGCCGGGAAGCTGTATTTGATGTTGTGGCCGCTGAATTGGATTTCCCGGGTGGCGATGGCGACCGCTTCGTTGGTCCGGGTGTTCGTTGAAGTGACGGACTCGGCGTTGATTTCCTTCACCGTGGCGCTCCCCGTGTAATCTCCGCTCTGCAATACGAGGTCGGCGGTCATGGCGTTCGTTTCGCTGCGGTTGACCACATTGACGACCAGATTTTTGGCGGACTCGTTGAACACGGCGGTCACATCGAGATAGGGGATGTCCTTAAAAAATTTGTTGCGGTAATTTGGGCCGGCGACCTCCACGTCCAGGGCGGTGCCGCGCGCGTTGTTGGAATACAGATAAAAGGCCTGATAGAGCGCATTCTTGTAATCACCATCGGGCGAAGTTCCCACGAGGCTGGAAAGCATGGTGATGTTCGCCATTTTGACGATGTCGGCGTGGCGGATAAAGGAGTTCAGGTGCTCCGCGACCATGAGCGAGCCGGTCAAGTTGGCGCCTCGGGGTCCAAAACCTGGGGACCATTCGTCGAAGGAGATATAAATCGGGCGTTGGGAGGTGGAATTCGCCATCGCCTTTTCGATCTCGGCCTTGATCACGTCAATCTTTTGATCAATCTCCAACCCCATGGAAATCACGTCGGGGTATTGGGTGTCACCGTTCAGCGCGTTTTGGAAATATCGGTGAACGGACAGGTAATCAATGCTGCCGGCCATGTGCTGCAAAACGTAATCGTTCCATGCCATCCACTTGTTGTCGGGCTGGTAATTGGACGCGCCGTCGGCGATGAATTTGACGTTGGGGTCCACCAAGTGCATGGCTTTGGCGGCTTCCAGCGCAAACTTGCAGTAGTCCTCGGCGTTCTTTTGGCCGAGTTGCCAGGGGCCGTCAATTTCGTTGCCGAGCGACCAGTACTTCACATGAAAGGGTTCTTCATTGCCATATTTCCTCCGGAGGTCCGAATAATAGGTCCCTTTCGGATAATTGCAGTATTCAATCCAATGCCGGGCCTGGTCCAGCGTCCCCAGGCCGGCGTTGATGCAGACGAAATTCTCCGCGCCGATGAGACTGCACAGTTTGGCGTATTCATCCGTGCCCATTTGATTGTGGTCAATTTGATTCCACGCCAGGTCGAGCCGGACTGGACGCTGGTCCTTCGGGCCAATTCCATCCTCCCAATTGTAACCGGAGACATAATTCCCGCCCGGCCACCGCACCACCGGGATATGCAGTTCTTTGACCAGTTGAATAAAATCTGTCCTGAACCCGTTCGCGTCTGCCAGGGGAGAATTTGGGTCATAAATCGTGCCATAAACCACAGTGCGTATGGGCTCAAGAAAACCGCCGTAGATGTTGGGGTCCACTTCACTGATTTTTCGGTTCAGATCAACCTGAATGACCGCCATTGGGTCCGCCCGGAGATTCCCGGCGATGAGGCCGGAGAGAAGAATTCCAGTGAAAAGGAGATTGCGCGTGTTCATAAAACGATGGTGGTGATTTGAGTTCGACTCTAGCGCGGCGCAAACAAGGAGTCAATCCGTGGTTACTTCAGGTAGTGGTACAATTTGGGTAACAGTTACTTTTGGCAGACGGCGTGGTGGGGCGAGGCTACTGACGAGCCGCCTTCGCAAAGCTTCAGCGTGCCGAGGCCGGCTCGCGAGTACGCTCGCCCCACCGAAAACTGCAAAATGTACCCCTGCCTTAATTCAGCCCGAATGGCGGCCAGTTCCGCGCGCGGTTCATCGTTGACGTGATCCATCCGGTCGGCACGCCGGTACCAATAACGGCTGTTGCCATGATCACCTTCGATTTTGTGCAGCACGGCGTGAATCCAGGCCGCCGTGGCGTCGTCGTATTGCTGGACCAGTTCGTGCGCGGCATCCCATTTGTCGGCCAGAGCCAGTTCAACCGCCCGGAGCAGATCATCATTCGTCGCGCTCATGGCGGGTGTTTTACTGCCAAACCGGCGCAGCGGCAAGTTGGCTATATTTCAGCTACAGAGCTACAGAAACGCGGAGTTATATTGGTAGGGCGGCGCTGCCGCGCCGCCTGGGTGGCTGACCAGCAGGTCAGCCCTACCGCCCTGAAATCTCGCCCACTCCGAAACCGGCTCGCGGGGACGCCCGCCCCACTATCTTTTTGTATTTCGTGGCTGAAAATTTGGGGCTCGTATAACTCGCCCCTCCGAATCCGTGTTCATCCGTGTTCATCCGTGGTTAAAATCCTCCAGCGTCTCGGCGGTTAAACCCGATCCAGCGCCTGCTTGAGGTCGGCAATCAGGTCGCGCGTGTCTTCGAGTCCCAGGGCGAGGCGCACGAGGTTGTCCACGATGCCGATGCTTTCGCGGTACTCGACCGGGTAATCAAAGAACGACATCGTGGCCATTTGGGTGACGAGGCTTTCGGACCCACCCAGGCTCGGGGTGATGAGGAACAGTTCCAGGCGGTCAATGAAACGGCGTGTCGCCTGGCCGTCGCCTTTCAGGAGGAAGGTAATCACGCTGCCGGCGCCGCGCATTTGCGCCCGGGCAATGCGATAATCCGGATGTGATTTCAAGCCCGGATACCAGACCCGCTCGACCTTGGGATGCGATTCCAGGAACCGCGCCACTTCCAGGCCGGCCTGGTTGTGGTGGACCATGCGCAGGCCGAAGGTCTTGAGTCCGCGTTCGAGCAGGAAGCAACTGAACGGTCCGGCCATGGACCCGACCATGCGCTGCAACTTGTTGAGTTCCTCCAATTGTTTGTGGCCTCCGAGCGTGACGCCGGCCAGCAGGTCGTTGTGGCCGCCAAGATATTTCGTCGCGGAATGGATGACCAGGTCCACGCCCATTTCCAGCGGCCGGAGGTTGTAAGGCGTCGCCAGCGTGGCATCGATCATCGTCAGAATCTTGTGCCGTTTGGCGACTTTGACGACGGCCGGGATGTCCAGCACGCGCAGATACGGATTGGTGGGCGATTCGGTGAAAATGATGTTCGTGTTCGGACGGATGGCTTCTTCGATGGCCGCCGCGCTCGGTTCCACGAGGCTGGTTTCGATCCCGAACTTCGTTAGCAGCTTGGTGGCAAAATCGCGCGTTTGCCGGTAACAATCGCTGGTGAAAATAATGTGGCCGTCGGGTTTCATATAGGCCATCAAGGTCATGACCACTGCGCTCATGCCGGTGGAGAAGATGATGGCCCGCTCCGCGCCTTCGATGGCGGCCAGCTTGCGCTCGGCTTCCTGCTGGGTCGGGTTGCCATACCGGCCGTATTCCTGTTCGCGGATAATGCGGCCTTCGCCCTTGGCCTTCATGAACTCGACCACTTCGGTCATGTTGTCGAAACTGAAATTCGAGGTCTGGACAATGGGCGTGGAGACCGCGTGATGGGCCTTGCGCCGGCGCGTGCGACCGTGAATGGCGAGCGTGGAAGTGCCCCAGGAATGAGGTTTGGCAGACTCAGGCATTTTGTTCGACTTTCTTGGCGAGTGCCTGGTTGAGTGCTTCCTTGACCGCCTCCAGGCGCGCCGGCAATTCAATGGGCCGGTTCGCATACCGGCAGGGAAAACCCAGTTCGTTCTGGTGATATTTCACCTTCATCTCGACGAACTTCAGTCCGTGCGCGGTTGAAATCACAACCACGCGCTCGGATTTGTCAATCTTGCCCGCCTTGAGCAGCTTGATGAGCGCGGCCAGCGCGACGCCCGTATGCGGGCAGTTGAACATGCCGGTGCGATCACCCAACGCCGCCGCGTCGGCCAGTTCCTCCTCGGTGGCCTGCTCGACGATGCCGTTGAATTGTTTCAGCGTGCGGACGGCCTTCTGGTAGCTGACCGGGTTGCCGATTTGAATGGCGCTGGCGAGCGTCTTTTGCGCCTGGACCGGCTCGAACTCCTCGAAGTTGCGCTGGTAAGCGCGGTAA
>JAJXYT010000096.1 GCA_021780375.1 bacterium
CCTGGACCCCAGAGCAACGACTACGTGGTTCAATAGTCCGGCGGTGCTGCACGGCAATGGCAGCGTGTTATCCTATGGCGACGGACATTCGGAGGTCAGGCAGTGGACGGACAGTTCAATGATCAACGAAAAGCCGCCGGGGCCACTGGGCAATAATACAGATAACTGGCCGGCCAGTCCCTCGTCGGGGGATTTGGCCTGGTTCATTTCAGTGAGCACGGCTAAATTGAATTGAAATACCGGCTGTGGCGGAAAAGCCAGTCTGCTTCTGATTGTCCTTTCCTGTCAACGAGCCAGGCGAAGGTTTTATGAGAAATTGTCTGGCACTCCGGGAATGGTTTCTTTTCAGGCATCGCTTTCACCCTTGGGTTCCGCTGAACGCCCTTCGCGTGGTTTGTCTTGCTGCTGTTTGTTGCGCGATGCCGCTCCGTCTGCAGGCGCAGTCCTGGACAAACACCACCCTGTCAGCGAGCCAGCGGGCCGGCCTGTTGCTGGCCCAAATGACATTCAGTGAGAAGGCGGCCATGGTTTACGGCACCGCCGGCCCGGCGGGCAGCAACTATGTAGGCAACATTGCCGGCAACACCCGGCTCGGCATTCCATGGTTGTTTTTGAACGACGGACCTGCCGGCCTCCGGCTCTCCGACAGCAGCACGACCGCTTTTCCGGCTCCGATCACCCTGGCGGCGACGTGGGACACGGCGCTGGCGCGGCAATACGGCAGCCAAATCGGCGCCCAATGCCGCGGCAAAGGCGTTGAAGTTCTGTTGGGGCCGATGATGAACATGGCGCGCGCTTACGAGGACGGAAGAGCCTTCGAAGGCTACGGTGAAGATCCGTACCTCGCGGGAGCGATGGCCGCGGCGGAAATTCCCGGCATCCAAAGCCAGGGCGTCATCGCCACCGCCAAACATTTTGTGTGCAATGACCAGGAGACCCTGCGCACAACGATCAGCGCCGACGTGGACCAACGCACCCTCCAGGAAATTTATGACGCGCCGTTTCGCGCCTCCGTGCGGGCCGGGGTGGGCGCGGTCATGGCCGCTTACAATCTGGTGAACAGCGTTCATGCGTGCGAGTTGCCAGCCCTCAATACCACCTTGAAAAAGTCGTATGGATTCAATGGCTGGATCATGAGCGATTGGGGGGCGGCTTTCAGCGTTGTGGGTGGCATGAATAATGGACTCGATATGGACATGTATAGCGGCCAATTTACCGCCAATAACATCACCACCGCCATTCAATCGGGCAACGTTCCGGCGACGGAATTGGACAGCATGGCGCTGCGGATTCTCACGACCATGTTTCAATTCGGTTTCTTCGACAATCCTCCCGCCGGAAAACTGACTTCGACGGTGACGAACTCGGCCAATGCTCTGTTTGCGCGCAACGCCGCCGCGGAGGGAATGGTCTTGCTGCAAAACAAGGGCAGTTTGCTGCCGCTCGGTTCATCGGTGCATTCAATTGCCGTGATCGGTTCCGTGGCGAGTGTGTCCCCGATTTCCGTGGGCGGCGGTTCAGCAAGCGTGAACCTGCCCTACAACGTCACGCCGTTGACGGGAATCGCCACCCGCGCCGGCGGCGGCGTCACTGTCAACTACGCCCAGGGTGACGGAGCGAGTGTTGCCCAGGCAGTGCAACTGGCTACGAATGCCGATGTCGCGATTGTTTGTGTGGGCCAGCAAACCAGCGAAGGTTCCGATCGCGCCAACCTTTCGCTGCCCAATGGCCAGGATGCCCTCATCAGTGCCGTGGCCGCCGCCAATCCCCATACCATCGTCGTGATGTATGAATCTTCCGCCACGCTGATGCCGTGGGCCAACCAGGTCGCGGGAATTGCGATGGCGTGGTATCCGGGACAGGAAAATGGCAACGCGCTGGCTCAAGTCCTGTTCGGGGACGTGAATCCTTCGGGAAAACTGCCGGTCAGCATTCCTCCCTCGGCGAGCCAGGTGCCCACCAGTACGCCGGCCCAATGGCCCGGCGTCAACGGCCACACGGTGTATTCCGAAGGGCTGCAAATCGGCTATCGCTGGTATGACGCAAACGACGTGACTCCGCTGTTCCCGTTTGGATTCGGCTTGTCCTACACCACTTTCGGCTACAGCAATCTGACGGTCAGCGCCGTCAGTCCTTCGGGGCAGGTGCAAATCGGCTTCGACCTGACGAACACCGGCACGCTCCCGGGCGCGGAAGTGCCCCAGCTTTATCTCGGCTTTCCAACCGCCGCCGGCGAGCCGCCCAGGCTGCTCAAAGGGTTCCAAAAAATCACCCTCTCACCGGGTCAGACGCAACACGTCACCTTCAACCTTGATTGGGAGGATCTGGCCAACTGGGACGCCATCGCCCGCGGCTGGATTGTGACGCCCGGCAGTTTTCAAGTGATGGTCGGCGCTTCCTCGCGCGACATCCGTTTGACCGGGGCATTCACGGTTGGGTCGGTGCCTTCCAGCGATCTGGCCAACGTGGCGCTCCAACAGCCGGTCACCGTTTCCTCCGCGCTGTCCAGCAGCACGCCCGGCTCTGCGGCCGTGGACGGCGATCCCACGACGGCCTGGACGTCTCTCGCTGCCGATCCGCAGTGGATTGCCGTGGACCTTGGGGTGATCAGGGATCTTTCGCGCGTGCGGCTCGTCTGGAATACGAATTACGCCACCAGCTATCAAATACAATCCTCTCCGGACAACACGAATTGGACTGACCTTTATGCCATCACCAGCGGAGGCGGCGGGGTCGAGGATATTCTGGTTTCGGGCAGAACGCGCTACGTCCGCCTCCTGGGCACGCAACGCGCCGGGGCTGGCGGCGATTCGCTTTCCGGGTTTGAGGTCTTTTCACAACCGCAACTTCCGTATGGAGGCGTGGTTTCCGCTTTGCCCGGGCTCATCGAGGCGGAGAACTACGACACGGGCGGCGAAGGCGTCGCCTACTATAACACGACGGCGGGCAATCCGGGCGGGGTTTACCGGTCGGATGACGTGGGGATTGAACCCACATCCGACGCGGGCGGCGGCTACGATGTGAGCTGGCTTAACACTGGCGAATGGCTGGAATACACGGTCAACCCGCCGGATCCCACGGCCAGGTACAGCATCAGTCTTCGTGTGGCTGCACCTGCGGCCGGCGGTCAACTGCGCGTGCGGCTCAACGGCGCCGTGCTGGGCACGGCGCAAATCCCCGACACGGGCGGCTGGCAGACCTGGCAGACCATCACCTTGCCGGCAGTTACCGTGGCGGGCGGCATCGGGAGTCAGGTGCTGCGGCTGGAAGTGATTACTAATGGATTTAGCATCAACTGGATTGGCTTGAATTCCACGCCGGGCGGCACCAACATCGCGTTGTACAAAGCGGCCACGGCTTCCTCCCTCGAAAATTCAGGTTACCCGGCCACCAACGCCTTTGACGGTAATCTGAACACGCGCTGGTCTTCCGCTTTCAGTGATCCGCAATGGATTTATGTGGATCTGGGGGCAACTTACAACATCTCGGAAGTGGTCCTGTACTGGGAAGCGGCCTACGCGAAGAGTTATCAGATTCAGGTTTCCTCCGACGCCACCAATTGGACCACGATTTACAGCACGACCACGGGGCTTGGCGGCACCGAGGATTTGGCCGGTTTGTCCGGAACCGGTCGTTACGTGAGGATGTATGGGACGGCCCGTGGGACGCCCTATGGCTATTCCCTCTGGGAATTTGAAGTTTTTCCAGCCCTCGCGCCGCAACTGTCCATCGCCCGGAACGGGACCAACGTCGTGGTTTCCTGGCCGGTGACAGTGAACACCTGGTCGCTGCTGACCGCGCCGGCGCTGGGAATGCCTGGCAACTGGAACACAGTTACGAACGTTCCCTCGCGCCTGAATTCGGCATACGTCGTCACGAATGCAGTCAGTGCGCCGGCACAATTTTACCGCCTAAAACAGAACCCCTGAATCGAATCCGGAGGTTCATCCAATTTTATGAGCGAGCGGATCGGCGTGTGATATTTATCTTGTCAAACGCGCAATATTTGTAGTATAATATGTCAAAGTGCTTATAAAGCACTGACATATGAATCATCAGCGCAGTCAATCTTCTGTCGCTCAATTCAACGATTCTGGCCCGGCTGTTCGTGCGAGAAAGCAATTAGGGCCGGGTGAAGGTTATGACTTGTTCCTGCTCAGTCCATCCCAAGCGTAGAAGCAGAATGGCGCACTTTGAAAGTGCGGCCGGAATTCGGCGCCTGGACTGGATCACCCAATGGAAACCGGTCATAACGCTGATGGTTCTCATGGGCGGGGGTCTGTGGTCGGGAGGTCAGAATGCCGCGCTCACCGAATTGCACACTGCCGAGCAGGTGCGACAATTGACGCCGGAACAGGCGACGAATCACTATCCCGTGCGATTGCGGGCCGTGGTGACCTTCTTCGATCCCAGCCGGTACTACCAGTTCGTGCAGGATGACACGGCGGGCATTTATTTCTCCCTGGATGGCTTGCCGGAACAACCGCCGCTGGCGGCGGGTCAACTGGTGGAACTGACCGGAGAGGCTGATCCCGGCGAATACGCGCCGGTCGTGCTGGTGCGCCGGATCCGGATATTGGGCCGGGGGACCTTCCCCGCTGCCAAACCCGTGACGTTTGAGCAACTGGCCAGCGGACAGGAGGACAGCCAATTTGTGGAGATCCACGGCATCGTTCGGGCCGCGTATTTTGACCAGGCCAGCGGTTATTTTTTTGTGGAGATTGCCACGGGCGGGGGGCGATTGACGGCTTACGCGCACAAATTGCCGGTGGCGAAAAGCGGCAATTTGGTGGACAGCACGGTGACGGTGCGCGGTGTTTGTGTCACCCGTTTCAACCGCCAGCGGCAGTTATTCGACATCAGGCTTCTGGTTCCCCGTCCCACGGATCTGGCGATTGACATCGCGGCGGCGAGCGACCCGTTTGCCGTCGGAACGCAATCGATTGAGAAGCTGTTGCAGTTCACGCCGCAAGGTCCCTATGGCCACCGGGTTAAAGTAACGGGAACGGTCATCTATTGCCTCGGAAACTCGTTATACATCGAGGATGAAAAAGAAGGATTGCATGTGAAAACCGCGGAAGCGGAAAAGGTCCTTCCGGGAGACAAGGTGGAGGTTTTGGGATTCCCCGCCAAAGGGGAATACACACCGGAACTACAGGATGCCATTTTGCGAAAAATCGGGTCAGGCCCGCTCCCGACACCTGATTTAATCAACACCGATGAGGCCCTGAAAGGAACCCATGACTGCCGTCTGGTGCGAATTGTGGCCACCGTATTGGACCGGACACGGCATAGCCCCGATCAGTTTCTGGTGCTCCAAACACCCAGCGGGGTCATCTTCCATGCCTATCTGGAAAGCAGTTCTCCCGGCGTTGATTTCGCGTATTTGCAGAATGGCAGCAAGGTGGCCATCACCGGGGTTTGTCTGATCGAAACCGGCAGCACCTGGGTGGCCGGGGAGGCCTGGCGCGCCAAATCATTTCGCATATTGATGCGTTCCCCGGGCGACATTGCGGTCCTGCAATGGCCGCCGTGGTGGGACCTGCAAAAACTGTTCTGGGCGGTTGGAATTCTCGGCGGCGTGGGTTTGGGGGCCATCGTCTGGGTTGTCGTTTTGCGGATGCGCGTTCATAAACAAACCCGAATCATCCGTGACCAGCTTCGGACGGAAGCCTCCTTGAAGCAACGTTACGAGGAATTGTTTGAGAATGCCAATGACATGGTGTTCACCAATGACCTGAACGGCCGCATCACCTCCATCAATAAAGCCGGCGAACGGCTTTTGCAGCGTCCGCGCGGGGCGATTCTTGGAAAAAACCTGGTTGAGTTTCTCGCGGAAGAACAACGCGGGCCCGCCCGGCAATGGTTTGAGCAGGTGACCCAGGGCGCGGAATTGCCACCCGCCGAATGGGAGTTTGTGAGCGCATCGGGCCAGCGCCTCCGATTGGAGTTGAGCGCCCGGCTGGTCAGTCAGGCCGGACAGACCGCCGAGGTGGAGAGCATGGCCCGCAATATCACCGAGCGAAAGCGTCTGGAGCGCGAAATTCTGGAAATCAGCAACCGCGAACAACGGCGCATTGGCCATGATTTGCATGACGGCGTCTGCCAGCAACTGGCCGCCATCGCCTATCGCATGGACATCATGGCCGATCAATTGCAGGAAAAAGGCGTGGCGGAATCTTCCGAGGTGGAGCGGATCGGTGGTCTCGTGAATGAAACCATCACTCAAACCCGCAGTGTCGCGCGCGGCCTGTTTCCCGTCCGGCTGGAAGAAAACGGCCTGGTGTCGGCGATTGAAGAATTCGCCGCCAACGCCGAAAGTTTGTTCAAAATCCAGTGTCGGTTTTCGTGTGATAAATCGTTGCTGGCGGTGGATAACTCGGTTTCGCTGCATTTGTACTACATTATTCAAGAGTCAGTCTTGAATGCCGTCAAACACGGTAAAGCCACGGATATCCTCATTTCCATTGCGCGTGACGGCGACCATTTCGTGCTCACCATTCGCGACAATGGCACGGGTTTTCGGTCCCCCGGGAGTGCCACGGGCATGGGCATCCGGATCATGCGTTACCGCAGCAGTGTGATTGGTTCAACATTGGACTTGAAAAGTGCGCCCGGTCAGGGCACTCAAATAACGTGTGCTTTTTATCCGTCTGCCGAAGTTGCCGGTGAACCTGTAAAATGACGCCATCAGCCGCCAGTTCAAATGACAAAACGCCGGAAGGCTCCCCCCCGGTGACCCGGAGCCGTGTGTTCCTGGTGGACGACCACGCCATGTTCCGGGAAGGAATGCGTCAGCTCATCGAGCGCGAGCCCGACCTGACCGTGTGCGGCGATGTTGCGGACGCCGACGAAGCCCTGCGCGAAATCCGCGAGAGGAAGCCGGATCTCGTCATCGCCGATATTTCGCTTTCCGGCACCACCGGCATTGATCTCATTAAAAACATCAAGGCGGAGTTCGAGGATTTGCCCGTGCTGGTGGTTTCCATGCACGAAGAATCGCTTTATGCCGAACGCGCCTTGCGCGCGGGAGCCATGGGTTATGTCATGAAGCAGGAGCCGGCCAAGACGGTAAAAGTTGCCATCCGCAAAGTGCTGGGGGGAGATATTCATTTGAGTGAGAAGATGTCGGCAACCATGCTCGCCAAATTCATGCTCGGCAGCCGGACGAATCAGCCGGTGTCGCCGATCGAAACGTTAAGTGACCGTGAACTCGAGGTCTTTCGGATGCTGGGAGAAGGCAAGCCCACCCGTCAAATCGCTGAGGAATTGAACCTGACGATTACGACCATCAATTCCTTCCGCAACCGGATCAAGGAAAAGCTCAACCTGAAAAACTCCACTGAGTTGATTCTGCACGCTGTGCAATGGGTTCGCGAAGGCATTACCTGAATATAAACGCAAACGTTTTCCGTCAACTTTCCGCGGTGGTTTGGGTTCCTGGTTTAGTTTCGCGGGTTGGGTCGCGGGCAACGGCAAACCCCGGTTGATGGTGGCGACGCTGGCCGGAGGACGGGGCACGGTTCCACTGGCCATCCGTCACCATTTCATGCGACTTTCGACCGGAGCAGAATTCAGGCAAGTTCCCTTCACGTTTTACACATGGTCTTTAACCGGAAGGGCTTGGCTTCCCAACTGGCCGCCGGGCGTTTTCGATTGGCACCATCAACAAATTGCCGGCAACCGCCAATGCGCCCGGAATCAGAAGGTCAGAAGGTAGCGTGGCGCTTTGTGCCCTGAATGCAATATGTTGAATTTTGATGCGGTGATTTTTGATATGGATGGCGTCATCACCCGGACCGCCGCCGTTCATTCGCTGGCCTGGAAAAAAATGTTTGATGAATATCTTCATTACCGGGAGAAAAAATACCATGAACCGTTTCACGAATTTACCCACGCGGGTGATTATCTGTCTTTTGTGGATGGCCGGCCAAGGTACAAAGGGGTGGACACGTTCTTAAAATCAAGGGGAATCAATATTCCCTTTGGTAAACCGGGAGATGAACCGCAGCGGGAGACGGTTTGCGGGCTGGGGAATCGGAAAAACGAGTTGTTTAATCAGACGCTCGAAGCAGAGGGGGTTGGCATCTATGATTCCACTGTAAAATTGATCAAGGAATTATTGAGAAAAGGGGTCAGGGTGGGTGTTGCCACCTCCAGCAGAAACTGCGCGCGCATCCTCGAACGGGCGGGAATCGCCGGTTTGTTTGAAACCCGCGTCGATGGCGTGGTTTCAGCCGGACTGGGATTAAAAGGCAAACCCGAACCGGACATCTTTACCACGGCCAGTGACAATCTCGGAGTGAAACCTCATCGCGCCATCGTCGTCGAGGATGCGGTTTCAGGCGTTCAGGCCGGCCGCAAAGGAAATTTTGGCCTGGTCATCGGGGTGGCTCGGGAAAACAACGCGCCGGAGTTGATCGGGAACGGCGCGGATTTTGTGGTGGCGGATCTCTCGGAACTGACCGTGGATAAAATGAATCAGCTCATGGCGTCAAGCCGCGCCCGCCGAGGAGCTGTGGCCGGTAAAACCCTTGACCGATTTAAATGAAAACGAAACCACGATTAAGCTTCTGGCAATTATGGAACATGAGTTTCGGCTACGTGGGCATTCAATTTGGTTTTGCCCTGCAGAACGCCAACGTCAGCCGGATCTTTGAAACCCTCGGCGCCAAGGTGGACAGCATCCCGATTTTGTGGATCGCTGCTCCCGTGTCGGGATTGCTCATCCAGCCCATCATCGGCCACCTGAGCGATAAAACCTGGAACCGGCTGGGGCGGCGGAAGCCTTACTTCCTGGCGGGCGCAATCCTGTCATCCCTGGCTTTGTTGATCATGCCCAATTCGCCGGCCCTGTGGGTGGCGGCGGGGATGTTGTGGCTGATGGATGGGTCCATCAATGTGACGATGCAACCTTTCCGGGCGTTTATTGGCGATATGCTGCCCGAGGAGCAAAGAACCAAAGGGTTCGCCGTTCAAACCTTTTTTATTGGCGCCAGTTCCATCATCGCCTCGATCCTGCCTTATCTGTTCACCAAATGCCTGCATCTCGCCAACACCGCGCCGGCAGGCCAGATTCCTCCTTCCGTAAAGTGGTCCTTTTATATCGGCGGCATTGTATTCCTGCTCGCGGTTTTGTGGACCATCTTTTCCGTCAAAGAATATTCCCCTGACGAACAGGAGGAATTCAACGCGCATGAAACTGATGCGGCGGCCAAGGCAGGCGCCGAGATTAAGCTGAACACTGCCGGATACTATGCCGAAGGGGCGGTTTTATTGGTGTTCGGTTTGATATTCACCTGGCTCATCAAGGAACTGGGCTGGTATCAAGGCCTCTACATCCTGTCGTTCGGGATATCCGTTTATGGCGCTTTGCAACTGGCGGCGGCCAGGCGTTACGCGACGGGCAAGATCGGCGGGATGGTGGAAATCATTTACGACTTGAAGAACATGCCCACAACCATGAAGCAACTCGCTTGGGTGACGGTTTTCACGTGGTTTGCCTTGTTCGCCATGTTTATCTATTCCACTTCCGCCGTTACCAGTTTTCATTTTCACAGCACCGATGCCCACTCGGATCTTTACAACGCCGGCGCCAATTGGGTGGGCGTATTGATGGCGATTTATAACGGAGTGGCGGCGCTCGTGGCTTTTCTGCTCCCGGTGGTGGCCCGGAAAACCAGCCGGGTGATCACCCATGTGATCTGTTTGATCATCGGAGGACTGGGCCTGATTTCCATGTACTTTTTCAAGAATCCGGATTTATTGATTCTGTCCATGACGGGCGTTGGCATCGCCTGGGCCAGCCTCCTGACCCTGCCGTATGCCATCCTCAGCACGGCGGTGCCGCATAATAAAATGGGCGTGTACATGGGCATGTTTAATTTATTTGTGGTGATCCCTCAAATTCTGGCTTCCGCCATCCTGGGTTTGCTGGTGCGCACCGTGTTCCACGGACAGGCCATCTACGCCCTGGTGTTGGGCGGTGCGGCCATGATTATTTCCGGCCTCCTGATGGTCTTCGTGAAAGACAATGTTAAAGACGCATGATTTGTATGAGCAACCTTTGGCGGGTGACCACGGATAAAGTTTCCAGGGAAAAAGAAAATATCATGCGCACTGGTAATATTTACCAGATTGCGAATGGATACATGGGTTATCGGGGAACGCTGGACGAATTCGGGCCGGATGAACTGGTGGGCATCACCCTGGCCGGCATTTACGACCGGGTCGGCGATGCCTGGCGGGAACCGGTGAACGCCCCCAATGGCGGTTTTACAAAAGTTACCCTTGATGGAAAGGACATTTCCGCGCTTGCAACCAGGATAAAAAAACATCGCCAGAGTCTGAACCTTGCAAATGCTGTTTTCGAACGGGAAACGGATTTCAAGTCCCGGGGAAAGATTCTGAAGATCAAATCCACGCGGTTCCTGAGCGCCGACCAGCCCAATTCAGGAGCCATTAAATACAGCCTGACGGTTGATAAAGCCGCCCGAGTCAGGATCCATACCGGAATTGATTACAATATTTGGGATTTGAATGGTCCGCACCTGTTGAAGCTGACCGCGAAGATACAGAACGGAATACTGCTGGTTCAGGGGATCACCGGCGAGACTGCGAAGAAGGTGGCCGTCGCCGAAGCTATTGACCTTGATTTTGGGAGCGAAACACAGGAGACCCGCGGCAATAAAAACCTCCGGGTGATCAAGCTGGATGCGGAAGCAAACAAGACCTACACATTTTACAAATATTTCGCCGTTTATACGGAAAACGACCCGGTCAAAACTTCAGTTGAAGAAGCGGCAATCAAGAAGGTCCAGGAGGCAAAAGGCTGCGGTTATGACGAGTGTTTGAATCGGCACAACGCACAATGGGCGAAAAAGTGGGATTATTGCGATGTCACCATTGAAGGAGACGATGATGCCCAGCAAGCCCTCAGGTACAGCCTGTTCCAACTTTTAATTGCCGCCCCGATCCAGGGCAGTGCCAATTCCATTCCTGCCCGCGCCCTGTCAGGGCAGGTTTACAAGGGAGCCATCTTCTGGGACACCGAGATGTTCATGTTTCCGTTTTTTTTATACACCTGTCCCGGGAAAGCGGTTGAATTGTTGCGCTACCGCATCAAAACCCTGGAGGGCGCTCGCCGAAAAGCCAAAACCGAGGGAACCGGATATCGAGGCGCTTTCTATGCCTGGGAAAGCCAGGAGTCGGGCGATGACGCCTGCACGTATTTCAACATCGGAGACCCTTTAACCAAACGGAATTTGCGCACCCACTTCCGGGACAAGCAGGTGCATATCAGCGGCGACGTGGCCATCGCGATGTGGGAATATTTCAAAATTACCGGCGACGACTCCCTGTTATTGGAAGGTGGCGCTGAAGTCATTCTGGAATGCGCCCGTTTTTATTATTCCTACGCTTACTTCAAGAAAGACAAAAACCGGTACGAAATTCTGGATGTCGTCGGCCCCGACGAATACCACGAGCGCGTCAACAACAATGCCTTCACCAGCATGGTGGCAAAAACCACGTTCGAAATCGCGAATGCCACGGTCAATTACCTGAAGCAAAAGTATCCGGGTCGGTTCAAAGCGCTGGCAAAGAAAATTGACATCGCCGGTGAATTGCCGTTGTTCGTTGAAGCGGCGGATTTGCTTTATGTGCCGCCACCGGATGAAAAAACCGGGGTGATTGAGCAGTTTGATGCCTACTACCAACTGAAAGAGACCACGATTGAAGCCTTAAAGGCCGGGATGGTTCATCCCGACGAATACCTTGGCGCCGGTCAGGGATTGGCGGTTCCTACCCGGGTGATCAAGCAGGCGGATGTGGTCATGATGCTCAACCAGTTCAAAGACCGTTATTCCGACAAAATAAAAAAGGCGAACTGGGAATACTATGAGCCGCGCACCGAACACGGCTCCAGTCTCAGTGCCTGCGCCTATGCCATGGTCGCCGCCGACATCGGGAAATTGGACCGGGCCTACCGCTATTTTCTGCAAACGGCGAAAATTGACATTGAAGCCAGATACAAGACGTATGTGGGGACCATTTTTATCGGAGGGTCTCACCCGGCGGCAAACGGCGGAGCCTGGATGACGGCGGTATTAGGTTTCGGGGGGGTCAAGGCGAATGCGGAGGAGGTGGCCATTAATCCGAAGTTATATAAGAAATGGAAAGCCCTGCGATTTAAGCTGGCCTACAAGGGGGACAGGTTTTCCGTCAGAATCACCCAAAAGGATGTTGCCATCGTTCCGGATGCGCTCAATAAAAGTGACCATGCCTTCAGGGTGGCCGGGCAATCAATTGTTTGCCGTCCGGGAAAACTTTCATTCGTGAAGTATCGATGACACGCCGGCTTTAAGCTGCCTGACGGGAAGGTTTCTTCAGGGCGGCCGATTTTTCAAGAAAAACTCACCACGGCTGATTGAAAGGTGTCCCCGATTCATGTGACTACCTTCACCTTTTTCTTGCTGTAATCTAAATTGAGTCAACTGATTAAAATGGGTCCGGATAGTAGAAAATAAAATGAGTTCCTTGATGTTCCGCTTCATGCTGTTGTCTCTCCTGATGATTTATTCGGAGTCCGGACACGCCGGTATTGGCGCGGACATGCCCTGGAAGACCTATGAGGCTGAGGCCATGAAAACCACCGGCACGGTGCTGGGTCCCAAATACGACCCCTACCTGGTCGAGACGGAATCCTCCGGCCAGAAATGCGTCAAGCTGGTTGGCACGGGGCAATACCTTGAGTTCATGGTGCAATCGCCCGCCAATGCCATGGTGGTGCGTTACAGCCTGCCGGACTCCGCTGACGGCAAGGGAATCAACTCGACCCTCAGCCTCTACCAGAACGGAAAGTTTATCAAAAAACTGCCTGTCACCTCCCGCTACTCGTGGCTTTATGGCAAATATCCATTTACCAATGATCCGAAAGCGGGCCAGCCGAGGAATTTTTACAATGAAGTGCGTCTGAAAGATTTGGCATTTGCCCGGGGGGATGTGATTCGACTGCAAAAGACCGAAGCTGACGCCCCGTATTGCATTGTTGATCTGGTTGATTTGGAGAAAGTCGCACCGCCACTGGCTGCCCCGGCCAATGCGCTCTCCGTGGCCAATTTCGGCGCGGGCGGCACGGGCAAGACCGACGATACCCGGGCCTTGAGGCAGTGCATCGCTGAAGCCGCGAAACAGGGTAAAATCGTCTGGGTACCCGCCGGGGATTACAAGCTGACCGGAGACATTATTGTGCCTTCCGATGTGACGATCCAGGGAGCGGGCATGTGGTACACAACCTTTGTCGGCGATGCCGGACTTTATAACCGGGCGGACCGGCGGGTGAGATTCAAACTCACAGGTAACAACATCCATCTGGCCGACTTCGGGATCAACGGGAAATTGAACTATCGCAATGACAACGAACCCAATGACGGGATCGTGGGGGCTGGTTGTGAGAATTCCACCCTTTCGCGCCTCTGGGTGGAGCACACCAAGGTCGGTCTGTGGTTCTACGTTTGCAGCAACGTGGTGGTTGACAGTTGCCGGCTGCGCGACACGCTGGCCGACGGCGTCAACTTATGCGTGGATACACGCAATTGCGTGATCGAGAATTGCACGACCCGTAACACGGGCGACGATTGTTTTGCCATCTGGCCGGCGGCGTCCGATCAAAGCTATGTTCAACAGGCGCCGGCGCCCGGATCCAACGTTTTTCGCCACTGCACGGGCCAGTTGCCTTTCCTTGCCAACGGGGCAGCGATCTATGGCGGCGCGAACAACTGCATCGAGGATTGCGTGTTCCAGGATATTTCCCCCGGCTGCGGCATCCTGCTCAGCACGACTTTTCCGACGTCGGACGCGAGCGGGAAGATAGACAACAATTTCAGCGGGACGACGGTGGTCCGCAACTGTGATCTGATTCGCTGTGGCGGATTCGACCACGATTGGGGCTGGCGAGCCGCCTTTCAGCTTTGCCTGGATCGCCGCAGCATTTCAGGCGTGGACATCAGCCAGGTGAACATTCGGGACAGCCTGTCCGACGGCTTCAGCATCGTGGCCCCCGGCAGTAAAAACGGGCAGGGCAGGCTTTCCAATACCCGCCTGGAAAACGTGAACATTCCCGACTACGGAATTGGAACAGACCCGCGGCATGGTTTGTGGGTGCGTGACGATGCCTGTGGCAGCATGACCATCATTAATTCCCGAATCGCCGATGTCCAAAACAGCTCGACCAATTTCATTATCAGGGAATACTCAACCGCGGACATGAATGATACGCACACGCGCGTCCATCCACAAACACCGCCGGCAGTAGTGGTGTCGGGACCGGCAGCGCCAATGAGTTTTGGCCGGTCGCAGGACCGTTGAAAATGGCGGGTGAAAACCACGGCGCTTGTTTGGGAACGGTCCGGGCCTTTTCCGAAAGGCTTGCCGTGTCACCATCTCGACGTTTGGTTTCACGCGACTTTTTCCAGCCGGTCGGCAGGTCGCCGTCAGACGACGCCCTTCAAGCTAATGGCGGGTTTGGTTCGCCAATTTATTTGTTGGCCGCAAATTTGTTTTCAGCATAAAATTAAATCATGCCACGTCCTCCTGCCATGCTGAGGCATACGGTTTGTCCGTTGCCTGGCAGGGCCAACGAAGAAAAAAATGGCGGTTTGCCGTGGTCGAGATGATCCGTCGTTGCATAAAGTGGTTGTTGTTCCTGGGGATATTCGCTGGCGTTCATGCAACGCAGGCGGTTGTGTTGTGGAGTGACTTGGGCACGACCCTGGTTCACGACACGGGGGCGGGGTTCGATATTCTGGGTGGCGCGGTAAAAGAAGACGATTCGTCCACCAACACGCTCTATTTCAAAGTGCACGTGGATCCGCTGTCGGACGCGAGCACGGAAGAGTATTTTGCCGCTTTTGAATTGTATGACGGTGACAAGGAACGCCTGGGCATCGGCAACGCCCTGAAAGCCTGGGCCTACAGCGCGTTCCGAGCGGATGCCACCGGGCAATCCCACGAAGGCGCGGATTACATTGATTTGCATTCTTCCCGGCCGGAACCTTCCACTTCGGGGACTTCAATCATTTACGAAAATCCGCACCGCGGCATTGAAAGCACCATCGTCTTCAAGGTGCAGTACATTCCCGGTGACGATGATCTCGTGACCGTGTGGCTGAATCCGGATCTCGGTCCGGGCGCCACGGAAGCGGCCCAGCCGGAAAATCTGATCACCCGTTTCAAAGCCAAAGCGACCTTTAACGAAATTCATTTGCGTCATGGCGGCGGCGGAGACGGCTGGATCTTCAACGACATGGCGATTGCGACTACGTTCGGCGATTTGGTGGCCATGAACGGCAACGAGACCGGTATGGAAAATCGTGAACTGGGAAAGGGAGAACCCCTGTTCACTTTCCAGTCCTGGCGGAGCGAACAAGGCTTGCCCCAGGACCGCGTCCGGGCGCTGGCGCAAACCAGTGACGGTTACTTGTGGGTGGGAACGGACGATGGCGTCGCACGCTTTGACGGCGTGCGGTTTGTGTCTTATGGCCTGCCGGAAGGATTGCCCAGCGGACCGGTGCGCACCTTGTTCGGGGACAGCCACGGGTCGCTGTGGATTGGGAGCGTTGGCCAGGGCCTGATTCGCTGGCAAGGGGGACACTTTACAACCTATACAAAGGCGAACGGTTTGCCCTCCGACTCGATCAGCGCACTGGCGGAGGATAATGAAGGCCGGCTGTGGATTGGCACGGACGCCGGATTGGCCTTGTGGCAGAATGGGCAATTGACCTCCCTCAAGGCCGCGGAAGAATTCAAGGGCAAAGCCGTTACCGCCTTGTTCAAAGATCAGGCGGGAAACATGTGGTTGGGTGCCACGGATGCCGGGGTGTTCAAATATCAAGCCGGGGCGTTCATTCCACTCGCCGACCCGGCGACCAAAGAATTACTGCAGGACCCGCATTCGTTGCTGGTGGACCGGCAGGGCCGGGTCTGGATCGGGGCAGGGGACGACTTTGTTTTGTGCCGTGATGGCGAGCAGTGGCGTCCTTATCGCATTCCGCGCCATTTCGCGCGTTCCTATGCCTGTGCGCTGGGCGAGGAGCCGGACGGGACCGTTTGGGCGGGCTCCGTGAGCGAGGGGTTGCTTGAATTCAAGAACGGCAAACTGGTGACCATCAACGCCAGCAGCGGCCTCTCGGACAATGCCGTGGAGTCGTTGTTGGTGGATCGGGACGGCAACTTATGGGTCGGCACGGAGGTGG
>JAJXYT010000199.1 GCA_021780375.1 bacterium
GATCTTCGGCACCTACGGCCTGGCGGTCGTCTGCGCCGAAGAACCCGAGGTCATGGTCGGCGCCCGACGCGGTTCACCGCTCATCATCGGCATCGGCCAGGACGAAAATTTCCTGGCCAGCGACGCCAACGCCTTTGTCGGAGCCGCGCACACGAAGAAGGTTGTCTATCTCAATGATTACGACGTGGCCACCATCACGCCCGAATGCTTCGACGTTTTGAATCTCGGCACCGACACCGCCCATGTCCAGATCAGCAATCTGGAGTTCAGCCAGGAAGACGCTGCGCGCGGTAAATACGAGCACTTCATGCTCAAGGAAATTTTCGAGCAGCCGCGCACCGTGGAAAATGCCCTGCGCGGACGAGTGGACAAGGAAGGCGCCACGGCCAAGTTCGGCGGCCTGAATCTGACCGCCGCCCAGTTACGCTCCATCGAGCGCATCGTCATTGCGGCCAGCGGCACAAGCTGGCACGCCGCGCTGGTCGGCGAATATTTGATTGAGGAGCTCGCGCAAATCCCGGTGGAGGTCGAGTTTGCGCATGAGTTTTGTTACCGCAATGCGCCGCTCGAACGCGACACCGTGCTGCTCGTCATCTCGCAATCCGGCGAAACCGCCGACACGCTGGCCGCGTTGCGCGAAGCCAAGCGCCGCGGTCATCGGGCGTTGGCCATCATCAACGTCGTCGGCAGCACCATCGCGCGCGAAGCCGATGGCGGCATTTACATGCACGCCGGACCGGAAATCGGCGTCGCCTCGACCAAGGCGTTTGTTTCCACGCTCACCATCCTGGCCTTGCTGGCCGTGCATCTGGGCCGGCTCAGAAATTTATCAGCCAATCGCACGCGGGAAATTCTGCACGCGCTCGAAGCCGTGCCCAAACAGCTTGAGTCCATCCTCCACCAAAACAACCTGCTGCAGAAACTCGCGAAGAAATACGTCAAGGCCGATGACTTCTTTTTCCTTGGCCGCGGCTACACGTTCCCGATCGCACTCGAAGGCGCGCTCAAATTGAAGGAAATTTCCTACATCCACGCCGAGGGTTATTCGGCCGCGGAGATGAAACACGGGCCGATTGCGCTGATTGACCCCCGGACGCCGACGGTTTTCCTGGTGCCGCAGGATTCGATGTACGACAAAACGATGGCGAACCTGGCGATGATTCGCGCCCGCAAAGGCCCCATCATCGCGCTGGCCACCGAAGGCGACAAACAAATCCGGAAGGCGGCCAATGACGTGATTTACCTGCCGAAAGCGCTGGAAGTGATTTATCCGATTCTGGCCGCCGTGCCGCTGCAACTGTTCGCCTATCACATCGCCGTTGCCCGCGGCTGCGACGTGGACAAACCGCGCAACCTGGCCAAGAGCGTAACGGTGGAGTGATCCGTTTTCAGCGGGAGATTAATTGTTGTTGGTGAAAAAAATTACCCGAAATGAAAAAATATACCCGAAATTCTTGTAAGTGCCTCTTTGAATGAATCTTATTATCATTCGGAACCGACCCGTTTCCATAACCTGCAATGGGTTGAAATAAAATGTGGATTACTTGATGATTCGCCGGCCTTCGTCGAGGAAGATGCCCTTGAAATTCATCTCCAGCGCCTGCGGGTTGGTGGCCTTGGTCAAGGCCTCCTTTTCGCTGACGCGGCCGGATTTGACGAGATTGAACAGGGACTGGTTGAAACTGATCATGCCGTCGTCCAGGCCGGTCTCAATGGCCGCCGACAGTTTGTCGAGCCGGTTTTCTTCGAGCAGTTTTCTGACCATGGGCGTGTTAAGCAGAATCTCCAGCGCCGGCGTCAGTTTGCCTTCCACGGTGTTGACCATGCGCTGGCAGACCACGCCGCACAACGTGCCGGAAAGCTGCCGGCGGATCTGTTCGCGTTCCTCGGCCTTGAAGAAATCCAGAATGCGGTTGATGGATTGCGAGGCGTTGGTGGTGTGCAGCGTGGACAGGACGAGGTGCCCCGTCTCGGCCGCGCTCATCGCCGCCGAGAAACTGATGTCGTCGCGCATTTCGCCGACCATGATGATGTCCGGGTCCTGGCGCAGGACATGGACGAGGGCGTGGTGAAAAGTCAAGGTATCGAGGCCGATCTCGCGCTGCTCAATCACGGATTGGTTGTCCTCGAACACGAATTCAATCGGGTCCTCGAGCGTGATGATGTGTTTCTTGAAGTTGTTGTTGATGTGCTCGAGCATGGCTGCGAGGGTGGTGGATTTGCCACAGCCGGTGGTGCCGGCCACCAGCACAATGCCGCGCGGCGATTCGGCCACCTGCTTGATCTGCTCGAGCAAACCCAGCTCCTCAAACGTGGGCACGTGCGTTTTCACAAAACGCATCGCCAGACACCACTGGCCGCGTTGTTGGAACAGGTTCGTGCGAAACCGGCCGGTCCCGGGAACGAAATAGGAAAAATCTATTTCGCGCTCCTCGATGAGCTTCTTTTTCAAATGGTCGGGCGTGATGGCCTCGACAATCTTGTTCATCCATTCGATGGTCGGAAAGGGCGCGTCCACGGCAATGAGTTCGCGGTTGATGCGATAAATGACCGGCGTGCCGATTTTCAGGTGCACGTCCGAGGCGCCCCCTTCGACCGCGGTTTTAAGAATGCGTTGAAATATTTCCATCCCACCAGATTAACCAACCTTTTCCAAAACGCCAGCCGGGAAAAGTGGATTTTTGGGCCGGGTGGACAGTCTTTTACCTGCCGCGAAATTCAGCGTTGGCACGCCCGAACCGACCGGCGCGACCAATTCGTGTCAATGGCAGCAGCCGACAAAAGGAAGGCTCTGAAATCCGGCTCGCCTCCAGGAAACAAATGAGCCTCGTTGCCCGGCTGCTACGAGGGCAGCAACACCAGCTTTTTTTCGTGGCTTTCGTGTGTTTCGCGGTTAAAAATCCGTTATGTCTGAACATCGCATCGGCATCATCGGCGGCACCGGCCTGTACCACCTCGATGGGTTCACCGGCCAGAAATGGGTAAGAATCAAAACGCCCTTCGGTCCACCCTCGGACGATTTGCTCGCCGGCAAACTGGCCGGACGCAAGGTGGTTTTCCTGGCGCGCCACGGCCGCGGCCACCGCATCCTGCCCGGCGAACTGAACCATCGCGCCAATATCTGGGCGATGAAAAAACTCGGCGTCGCCTGGATCATCAGCGTCAGCGCCGTCGGTTCCTTGCAGGAAAAATACAAGCCGTGCGACATCGTGCTGGTGGACCAGTTTCTCGACCGGACCAAGCGCGGGCCGGAACACACGTTTTTCGGCCGCGGCATCGTGGCGCACATCTCGTTCGCGCACCCGATCTGCGAGGAGTTGCGTCGGATTCTCCTGAAAGTCGGGAGGGACGAGTTACGCAAGTCCCAAAATTCTCCGACGAAAACAAATGGGGACTCGCAGAGCTCGTCCCTCCGAAACACAATTCACGACGGCGGCACTTATGTAAACATGGAAGGCCCGGCGTTCAGCACCCGCGCCGAATCGCTCACCAACCACCAGCTCGGCTGCGACGTCATCGGCATGACCAATCTCGGCGAGGCCAAATGCGCCCGCGAAGCCGAAATCGCCTACGCCACGCTGGCGATGTCCACCGACTATGATTGCTGGAAGGAAGACGAGCACGTGACGCTGGCCATGATCATCCAGAACCTCCATCGCAACGCCGACATGGCCAAAAAAATCGTCGCGGCCGCCATTTCACAAATTCCGGCGGAACCGAACTGCTCCTGCCATGCCGCGTTGAAAAATGCGATTCTGACCGACAAGAGACTCTGGCCCAAGAAAACCGCAACCGCACTGAAACCGATTCTGGCGAAGTATCTTTAACAACCAAAGCTCCACGCTCTGCCTTTTGGAAGAGGCGGCCAGGGCAAAAGGATTTGCCACGGATGGACGTGGATTTGAAAAGCGGCGGTGAACGCGCCGCAATCCAAACGCTTCGCGAAATTTGGGGATACGTGGTGGTCGCGGCAACGTCTGGCTTGCGGTGGATTTAGCACCGCTCTCCGTATGGCGGGAGGGTCACGCTACGGTTTGCCGCTGTTCAGCAGCGCCTGCTTCTGGGCTGGCGGCAGCGAAGTATTCATCAGCCACTTTTGCGCATCCAGCGGGTCTGTCTTCAGCCAATTGCGCGCGACGTTTTGGATGGCGGCGTTGCGTTGATTGGGGTCGCTCAACGATTCCGCCCACGGCGCCGCCAGGTCGGGGTATTGCCAGGCGAGCTGGCTGACGAAGGACTGGACCGCGCTTTGTTTGGCGCTGTCGTCCGGCAGGGAACCCAGCCACTGGCTGGCGGCGTTGGGATCATTCTGCGCCCAACTGGAGATAATGTTTTGAAACGCGCTATTCCGGGTGTTGCCGGCCGGGAACGTGGCCGCCCAGTTTGCCGCCGCCTGCGGATCGGATTGCGTCCATTGGGAAACCACATTCATCGCGGCACTGTCTCGCGTCCCGCCGGCCGGCAGGGAGGCCACAAAATCCGCCGCGTTCTGTGGTGAATTTTGCGCGAGGCCGGAAACCAGGCCGGAGGTAAAGGCATTTTTGCCTGCGCCTTCGGACATGGATTGCAGCCAGAGCATTGCCGCCTTCGGATCGTTTTGCGCCCAGGCATTGGCCGCCGTGCTCAGGAAACTGTTTTGGGCGCTGCCCGGTTGGAGGCTTTGAGCATATTGCATGGCGCCCGCCGGATCGGTCTGGCCCCACTGCATGGCCACGCTGTTCATCGCATTTTGTTTCGCGTTTCCGTCCGGCAGGGTCTGGGCCCAGGCCAGCGCGCCGTTCAAATCACTTTGCGCCCACGAACTGGCGATGTTCATCATCAAATTGTCCCGCCCCTGGCCCGGTGGCAGCGAACTGGCGAAATCAGCGGCGGACTTCGGATCATCCTGCGCCAGTTGCCAGCCGATGTTTTGCAGCGCATTTCGTTTGGCATTGCCTTCGGGCAAGGTCTGAATCCAATCCATGGCCGCCTTGGGATCGGATTGGGCAAAACTCCAGGCGATTTGGGACACCGCGTTCATCAGGTCATTGCCCGGCGGGAGCAGGGAAGCGAGCGCCGCCGCAGATTTCGGGTCCTGCCAGGACATGGAGCCAATGGCTTGCTGCAAAGCGCGGTTGCGGCCCGGGCCATTCGGAAGATTTTGAACATATTTCATGGCCGCATCCGGGTCTTGTTGCATCCATTGGCTGATGACGCTGCCCAGCAGACTGTTTTTGGCGTTGCCGGGCGGGAGACCGTTGGCGAAGTCCACCGCCGCCTGGGGGTCGGTTTGCGCCCAGGAAAGACCCAGACTGCTCATGGCCTGTTGTTTGGTCTGGCCTTCCGGCAACTGCTTCGCCCAGGCCATGGCACCGTTCACGTCATTTTGCGCCCAACTGGAAATGATCGAGCTGATCGCATTGCGTTTGTCCTGTCCGTTGGACAATGAATTGGCCCAGGTCATGGCCGCCTGCGGATCGTTCTGCGCCCAGGCGGCGGCGATGGCCTGGAAAGCCTGCTGGCGCTGCCGGCCGGAAGTCAATTTAGCCGCTTGTGCAGCGGCGGTCGCCGGGTCCTGGGCCGCCCAGGTCGAAAAAAGATTATAAGCCGGCATATATTGCCAGCCATTGATGCCGGAACTTTGAAACAAGTCGAAAGCGGCTTGCGGGTTGGAGCCGGCCATCGCGGAGATGACACTGCTCAATACGCGGTCACGCAACTGGCCTTTGGGAAGCTGCTGCGCCCAGGCCGCGGCGCCCGTTGGATCTTTTTGCGCCCAGCCGCTGGCGACCATGCCGATGGCATTCTGCCGCTCCTGCAAGTTGGGCAACGCCTGAGCGTAAGCCATCGCCGCCTGGGGATCGCTCTGCGCCCAGCGCGGCAGCAAATTGAAGCGCAGCCCCTGCTGCATGAATTTTGGCACCCTGGCATCCACAAACGCCAGCAACTGCGGAATGTCGGCGGGGTCCAGATTATCCAACATTCTGCGCCATTCCGGATCGTTATAAAGAAGATTGCGGTTGTTCAACTTCAGCATCTTTGCCTCGAGGTCAGCCAGCGATGTTTTTCCGGCAACGGCCGATTGCGAATCGTGCGGCGGGCGGGACAGCGAAGTTTTTATGGGCGGCAGCGACGGGGAATTTCGGTCTGCCGTTTTGCCCGAAACCATGCGTGCATTTGCTGATGGAGATCCGGCCGCGGCGGCGTTGTGCCAGCCCAGCAAATAACCGGCGCTCAGCATGGCCAGGGCAAACAGGACGAAAACAATGACGCTTCTGGTCTTCATAAAACGTCGCTGATAAATGGAATCAGCTCTACGATGATTGACTTTGTGAATCCGTCAAGAAACAAATCGCTGCCTGGTTCCTTGACCTGCTCCGCCAAAGCCGATAGACCTTGCACACCATTTATGGCTACCAAAACCATCATCAAACCCGCGAAATCACCGGCGGCCGTCGGTCCCTACAACCAGGCCGTGCGCACGGGCGATCTGCTGTTCTGCGCCGGGCAGATTCCCATTGATCCTGCCACCGGCAACCTGATGGCCGGCGATATCAAGGCGCAAACCGACCGCGTGCTGCAAAACGTCAAGGCGATCCTGGACGACCAGAAGCTGACGTTTGCCAATGTCGTCAAAAGCACGGTCTTCATGACCAATCTTGCCGACTTCGCCGGCATGAACGAGGTGTATGCGAAGTATTTCACAAATGATTGTCCGGCGCGCTCGACCCTTCAGGTCGCCGCGCTGCCCAAAGGCGCCAACGTGGAGATTGAAGTGGTGGCGCATTTTTAATTTTTCGCAGCAGCCGACGTAAGGAGGCTCAATTCTTGCGTGGGAATTTAGTCAGAGCCTCCTCACGTCGGCTGCTACCATATTATGCCAGTTGAGATTCAACTTGTGATGGTGCTCGCCATTGGCGGCGTGCCGGGCTTTTTCCTTGGCTGGTTTTTCGGCCGCGCGCGTGGCGGCCCCGGTCCGGATGCGCGGCTGGAAAATGAACTGCGCCAGCAAGTCAGCCAACGCGAATCGGAATTGTCGAAACTGCGCGGCCAGCTCACCGAGGCCGGCAATGCCCGCGCAGCGGCGGAAGCCAGCCGGAGCGCGGCGGAAAAACTGGTTGCCGAGCAGCGCGCGTTGCAGGACAAGGCGCTGGCTGATTTGCGCGAGGCGTTCAAAGCCTTGAGCGCCGAGGCGTTGAAACAAAGCGCGCCGGAATTTTTACGGTTGGCCGAACAAACCTTTGGAAAATTTCAGGAAACCGCCAAAGGCGATCTGGCGCAGCGCCAGGAATCCATCAAAACGCTGGTCGAACCGCTGAAACTGCAATTGGAGACCTACCAGAAGCGGCTGCAACAAAGTGAAACCTCGCAGGCGGATACCCTCGGCAAAGTAAAGGAACAGCTTGAAAAGCTGGCGCAGTCCAATCAAACCCTCGCCGCCGAAACACAGCAGTTTCGCATGGTGCTGAAATCAAACCAGGCGCGCGGGCGCTGGGGCGAAGAAACACTCCGGCGCGTCGTCGAGGCGGCCGGCATGAGCGCGCATTGCGATTTCACGGAGCAAACGCAGGCCGGCGAAAACCGGCCAGACCTGATCGTGCGCCTGCCGGGCGACCGCATCATCATCGTGGACGCCAAGGTGCCGGACTTCGATTTTCTCAACGCGCTGGAGTCGGCGGACGAGGCCAGGCGCGCGGAAGCGCTGGCGGCGCACGCGGCGAAATTGAAGGCGACCATCAAGGCGCTGGCCGACCGGGATTATCCGAGCCAGTTTCCCAACGCGCTGGATTACGTGGTGCTGTTCGTGCCGGCGGAATCGCTGTTCAGCGCGGCGCTGGAGGGCGATCACGATTTGATTGTGTGGGCGGCGGGCAAACGGATTTTGCTGGCGACGCCGGCGTCGCTCATCGCCTTGCTCCGTTCTGTGAGCGTGAGCTGGCAGCAACACGCGCAGACGGAAAACGCCCGGACGATTGCGGACGCGGCGCAGGAGCTTTTCACGCGCGTGGCCACGTTCACCGACCATTTCCAAAAAATCCGGGACGGCCTGGAAACGGCCGGCAAGGCATACAACCAGGCGGTCGGCAGTTACGAATCGCGCATCCGTCCGGCAGGCGAGAAAATCCAGAAACTCGGCGGTGCGGCGGCGGGCAAGGAACTGGCCGACGTGCCACCGCTGGATACCACCTTGCGTCTGCCGCCGGAAACCTGATTCAGACCTCCACCCCGCCTTTGTCCGGACGGTGGCGCGGCGAAATGATTGCTGGTCTTCGATGCCAAATAGTGCATCATTGCCATCATGGAAAAATTATCGCCTCAAAATATGTCCTCTCCTCTGCCGACGTCCGACCTGGAAACGGCATCCCCAAAAACCGATTACGGGGACGCGGAAATGCAATTCGGCATGGGGTTGAAGTTTGCCACGGACACCGGGGCAGCGCAGGATTACGGGCAGGCCGCGGAGTGGTATCAGAAGGCGGCGGCGCAAGACCATTCCCTGGCGCAATTCAATCTCGGCGTGATGTATGCCCAGGGACAGGGGGTCGCCCGGGACGCCGCACAATCCGCCATGTGGTTTGGCAGGGCTGCGAAACTCGGGGATGCCGGGGCCCAGTTTCATCTGGGGGACAGTTGTCAGCGTGCCAGCTTCAAGCAGGTGCCGGCCGAGGCCCAGGAATCAAGGATCGAAGCCTACAAATGGTACCGCCTCGCTGCCGCGCAAGGCTACCGGGACTCGGAAAAGGCCTGGACAACCCTGATCCTCAACATGACGCGGGCGGATGTTGTCGCCGGCAACCAGCGCGTCGCCGCATTTGAGATCGGGAAATCAAACGTTCCGCAGGGATAGGCCAGCCGGATTCAACCGGGATCACGCCGGGGAGATCTTTTTCCGTTCGTGGGCGTGGGGTTCCCGAAAGTCGCTGAGCCGGCCTTTCCGGAAGGAACCATCCGGCAACTTCAACGTGATTTGCGGCGGCCAGCCGGCCTGGGCCTCGATCACATTTTCCACGACGCCCACGGCGCCGGTGGTTTTGTGGACCATGATTTCGCCGAGGTAACCTTTGCCCGTTCCCGCTATTTTGGTTTTGCCCATGGAATCAAGAATGGGTTACTTCCCTTCGAGCACCTGGGTCGCGATCTCCTGGGCCTGGATGGCGTCATGCTGTTCCATCGCGAGCCGGTAGGCTGGCGCAGCTTTGACTTTTTCCCGCTCCTTTTCGGAGTAGCAATTGCGCACAAAAAACAGGTCCATTTCTCTTTCGCATGTCATAGCTTTGTCCGTTTGGGCGCGTTCTCCAACATCAGGGAACGCGCAAAAATTCCGTTTGCTGCTGGGACGGAATGATTAGAGCAGAAATGGAATGCCTCCGCCAGCCCAAAGATGCGTCTGCCCCAGCTTCGGGCATCGACGCACTGCTCTTAAATGGTAGGGACATCGCGCTGCGATGTCCCCGCCCGCGCAGAGCGGGCGGAACGAATGGCCAATCTCCACGCGGAAAGTTGTGCCGCTGGCCGCGGCGCGGATGGCGCAGCGCGCCGTCCCTGCCAAGAACCGTGCGTGGATGCGCCCCCCCAGCTCCGGCCACTTCACTTTCGGCGCGACCATTCTTGATTGAACGAAAACGCGTGTGGAAACTATACGGATTTCTTTTTTAAAACTTGCAGAAAACCAGTTGACGAATCTTTGGGGGAGGCGTATAAATGCCAACGATTTGATAGATTAGAGTAAGCAGTTGTCGGCACAAAGCAAATCATGGTTCCTCACCAATTAGTTGTGCCTGCAACGGCGGGAACCGCATTATGTTGTGGTTTTTGCTTTACTTAATCGGGCAACTTTGGTTGCCTTGGTCCAGTTCAAGAGCATGTATCTCAAAAATTTGACGGTTTTTGGCTTCAAGTCATTCGCGGACAAGACCGCGTTGAACTTTCAACCCGGTGTCACCGCCATCGTCGGCCCCAATGGCTGCGGTAAATCCAATGTCTCCGATGCCATCCGCTGGGTGCTCGGCGAGCAATCCGCCAAGGCGCTGCGCGGCGGCGAAATGGCCGACGTGATTTTCAACGGCACGGACGGCCGCAAACCGATGGGCATGGGCGAGGTGTCGCTCACCCTCGGCGGCGTGGGCGAGGAGAGTTTGCGCGCGGCGGGCGTCGAGGTGGCCTACGACGAGGTGACGCTCACGCGCCGGATTTTCCGCGACGGCAACAGCGAATATTTTCTGAACAAGGTCCCGTGCCGGCTCAAGGACATCCAGCAATTGTTCATGGGCACGGGCGTCGGGCGCACGAGCTACAGCATCCTGGCGCAGGGCCACATCACGCAGATTCTTTCCAGCAAACCGGAAGATCGCCGGCTGATTTTCGAGGAAGCGGCGGGCATCACGAAGTTCAAGAGCCAGAAACGCGAATCACTCCGCAAGCTGGAATACACCGAACAAAACCTGTTGCGCGTGGCCGACCTCATCCGCGAGGTGAAACGGCAGATTGGCTCGTTGCAACGACAGGCCGGCAAGGCGCGCCGGTACAAACAGATTTCACTGGAACTCCAGCATCTCGACACCCAACTGGCGCGGCATCAGTTCGACGTGTTGCAGGCGGAAATTTCCGCGAAACAGGCCGCCGCTGAAAAACTGCGGACCGGGATCGAACAAATTTCCGCCGACGTGTTGCGGTTTGAAAACGAAATCACCCAGCTCCGCGAACGGCTGTCGGAACTGGAGCATGAAGTCGCCGCGCAGCAACAGCGGAGCCTGGAATTGAAAGGGGAGACGGACCGGCACGAAAGCCGGATCCAATTCAACGAGGAACGCCTGCGCGAACTCGCGTCGCAGAATGCCAGGGCGCTGGCGGACATCACGCAGGCCGAGGAACGTTGCCGCGCCGCCCAGGAGGAAGCGGCGGCGGTCACGGAGAAATTGGCCCGGTCGGAGGCCGCGCTGGCGCAGCATCGCCTGACGCTGGAGACCCGGCAGTGGGCGTTGACCAAGGTGGAGGAAGATTTGAAGCGCAACCAGGAGGCCTGGCGCGAGGCGCAGGCCGCCGCGTTTGCCGCCGCGCAGGACCTGACACGCATCCGCAACGAAATCACCGCGCTCGATTTGCAGAAACAGGGCAACGTCGTCCGGCTCGAGAAATTATCGGCGGAAAAGGTGCAGTTGGAAGAGGAGCGGACGCGGTTGGAAGCGCGTTTGCAGGAATTTGCCGTGAACGTCGAGACCGAGAAGCTCAACGCGCAAACCAAGCGCGGCTCGGTCGAACAGCGCCAGAACCGTTTGCGCGAATTGCAGGGCGAATTGCAGCAATCGTCCGTCGAGCAGGATCAATTTTTGCAGCAGCAGGCGGAGAAACGTTCGCGCCTGAACGTGCTCGAACAACTGGAAGGCTCGCGCGAAGGTTTTGACGCCGGCGCGGTGGCGGCCTTGCGCCAGTCGCGTTCGGTCATCGGCTCGCTGGCGGACCGTATCCGCGTTCCCGAACAGTTTGTCGTGGCGGTCGAGAATGCGCTCGGCCATCACCTGCAGCTCGTGTTGACCGAACAACCCGAATCCGCGCAGGCAATTCTTGCGGATTTGAGCGCGAACAAGGCCGGCCGGGCGAGCGTGGCCGCGCTTTCCATCGGAATCCCCGATGACAAGCAGCTCGTTTTCGGCGGCGAAATATTGCCCGAAGAAAACAAAACTGCAGCCCAAAGCGGTTTGAAACAAGGCCAGATCGTTCGCGCGTTGGACGTGGTCCAGTCCGAGCCGTCCGTGGCCAGACTGCTGAAGGCATTGCTCGGCCGCACGTTCATTGCCTCCGACCTGGGCACCGCCACGGCCCAGATTCAAAACGGCCACGCGGGCTGCGATTTTGTCACCGTGACCGGCGATTTGTTGAGCCGGCACGGTGTTTACACCGGCGGTTATTTGAACGGCCATGGCAATCCCAAGGCGCCGGCTTCCATCCTGGGCCGCAAAAATCAGATTGCCGAATTGCAGGCGGAGTTGACGGAAGTGCAGAATCGCGTCGCCGAAATGAGCCGCCGCCGCGGCGCGTTGCTGGGCGAACAGACGGAATTGCAGGCGGGCCTGCAACAGGCGCAGACCGAATTACGCGAGCAGGAGGTGGCCATCGCCACGCGCGAAGGCGAGTTCAACGCGCTGCAAAATTCCAATCGCCTGCTGCACCAGAAAATCGAGACGGTCATTTTTGAAATCCAGAGCCTGGCCGCGCAGGAACAGGAAGGCGCGCGGAAACGCAATGCGCTGGCGGCGCAGTTGAGCGAACTGGAAACGCGCGAACGTGCCGGCCAGGAACAGGTCGCCGCGCTCACGAGTGAACTGGAAAATCTGCGCCAGCACCGCGACACCGCCACTGCCGCGCTCACCGAAAGCAAGGTGGCGCTGGCGGCGGAGGAACAGTTGCTGGCCTCGTTCCGCCAGCAACAGCAATCTCTGGAACAACGCCTCCGCGAACTGGGCCAGGTGATCGAGCAGCGGCGCAGCGAGTGTTCGGCGTTTGTCACGCGCAAGGAACAGGCGGAATCGGAAATTCAGGATTCGCGCTCGCAGATTGAGCGTTTGACGCATGAACGCGAACAGGCCAACACCCTGTTGGCGGAACTGACGGGCCGGAAGGATTCACAGGAAAGCGACATTGCCGCGCGCGAAGAAAATCTGCGCAGCCAGCGCAGCCGGTTGACGGAACTGCAGACCCAGCGCGGCGCCCTGGACGTGGAACTGGCGCAGAAAAACATGTCGGTCCAGAATTTGCGCGAGCGGATCCAGCAGAAATACCACCTCAACCTCGACGACATCCGCAGCGAGTGCATCACCATCACGTTCGCCGACGAAGGACCGGCCAAGGTCCAGACGCTTACGCCGGAGGAAATGGCGGCGAGCGGCGCGGCCACGGATTGGGACGCCGTGGCGCAGCAGATCGAGGCGTTGCAGAAGCGCCTCGACGAAATCGGCCCGGTGAACCTGGTGGCCATCGAGGAATACGAAGAGACCGAGCAGCGTTATCAATTCCTGACCAAACAACACGACGACCTGGTTTCAGCCAAGGCGCAGTTGCTGGAAATCATCAACCGCATCAACGTGCAGACGCGGCAGATGTTCGTCGAGACCTTCGAAAAGGTGCGCGACAATTTCCGCGCGATGTTCGTCGAGGTGTTCGGCGGCGGCAAAGCGGACCTGATTCTCGTGGACGAGAACGATGTTTTGGAGAGCGGCATTGACATTGTGGCGCGCCCGCCGGGCAAGCAACTGCAAAGCATCACCCTGCTCTCGGGCGGCGAACAGACGATGGTCGCCGTGTCGCTGTTGTTTTCCATTTATCAGGTCAAGCCCAGCCCGTTCTGCGTTTTGGACGAGTTGGACGCGGCGTTGGATGAAGCCAACATCAACCGGTTCGTCCATTTGTTGCAGCGGTTCATCTCGCACTCGCAATTCGTCATCATTACGCACAACAAGCGCACCATCGGCATGGCCGACGTGCTGTACGGCGTCACCATGCAGGAACACGGCGTGAGCAAGATCGTCAGCGTCAAATTCCACAAAACCGAAGGAGCGGAGGCCGCCGCGCCTTCGTCCGAAGGAAGCGCTGAAGTGGTGATGGCGAAGTAGCCGGGAACGCCAATGCCGGGAGCGCCGGCATCTTGCCGGCCAGTTGATCTCCTGCTTGCGAAACACGCCGGCTGGAAGCCGGCGCTCCCCGTATAATACGCCATCGGGATTCCCCAGCCGGCCTATTTTCCGGTGCCCGGCGGTTGTGTCTTCTGAGCCCGAGGCTGGATCAATTTCGCCACCAGACCGGTCCAGCCGGTTTGATGCGAAGCGCCCACGCCGCGGCCGGTGTCGCCGTGAAAATATTCGTGGAACAGCACGTAATCCCGGAAGTGCGGGTCGCCCGCCAGTTTGGGATGATATTTGAGCACCGGCCGCTGGCCGTCCTTGCCCTGGAGAAACAGCCGGGTGAGCCGGCCCGCCAGTTCGTTGGCGACTTCGTTGATGGTGAGGAACCGGCCGGAGCCGGTCGGGCATTCGACCTTGAAATCGTCGCCGTAATAGTGATGGAATTTTTGCAGCGACTCGATGAGGAGATAATTGAGCGGCATCCAGACGGGGCCGCGCCAGTTGGAATTGCCGCCGAAGAGGCCGTTCTGCGATTCAGCCGGCCAGTAATGGACTTCGTGAGTTTGGCCGTCGCAAGTCAGGTGATACGGTTCGCGTTCGTACACTCTGGACATGGCCCGCAAACCGTGATCGCTCAAAAATTCCGTTTCATCCAGCGCCCGCCGGAGCAGGCATTTCATGCGATGCCCGCGCAGGAGTGAGAGCAGCCGGCGGTCGCCGACCCCGCATTCGTGCCAGCGTGACACCAGCCGGGCGAGTTCGGGACGGTGGTTCAAAAACCATTCCATCCGGGCGGCAAATTCCGGCAACTCCTTCGGCAACGCCGGGTCCAGCACTTCGACCGCGAAGAGCGGAATCAGGCCCACCATGGAACGCACCCTGAGCGGCAGGTTTTGACCGTCCGGCAGGCAAAGCCGGTCGTAATAAAATTCGTCCGCTTCGTCCCACAAACCCAGGCAGCCTTCCTCGACGCCGTTGATGGCGGCGGCGATGGCCAGAAAATGCTCAAAGAATTTGGTAGCGATGTCCTCGTAGACGCGATCGTGTCGGGCCAGTTCCAGCGCGATGCGCAACAGATTCAGGCAATACATCGCCATCCAGCTCGTGCCATCGGCTTGATTGATGAAGCCGCCGGTCGGCAGCGGCTGGCTGCGGTCGAACACGCCGATGTTGTCGAGTCCGAGGAAGCCGCCCTGGAAAATGTTCCGGCCCTGCGCATCCTTGCGGTTGACCCACCATGTGAAGTTCAGCAGCAGTTTGTGATACACGCGCTCAAGAAAGGCGAGGTCGCCGGGGTCGCCGGGATTTTTCTCACGCCGCTGCTTGCGGTCAATCTGGAACACACGCCACGCGGCCCAGCCATGTACCGGCGGGTTCACGTCGCCGAACGCCCATTCGTAGGCGGGCAACTGGCCGTTGGGATGCATGTACCACTCGCGGGTGAGCAGCACGAGCTGGTGCTTGGCGAAGGCGGCATCCACCAGCGCCAGCGCCACGGTGTGAAACGCCAGGTCCCAGGCGGCATACCACGGGTATTCCCACTTGTCAGGCATGGAAATGATGTCCGCATTGTTGAGATGTTTCCAATCCGAGTTGCGGCCGTGTTTGCGTTCCGCCGGCGGCGGCGGTTGGGCGGGATCACCTTTCAACCATTCCGGCACATCGTAATAGTAAAATTGCTTGTTCCAGATCAGGCCGGCAAAGGCCTGGCGTTGAACCAGCCGCGCGTCGGCGTCGGAGACGTTCTTCTGCAACTCGGCGTAGAATTCGTCCGCTTCGCGGAGGCGTTGGGCGAAAACGGCGTCAAAGTCGGCAAATGAATCCGTAGCCGCCGACGTGAGTCGGCTCTGACTGGATGGAGCGGACTCATGTCCGCTGCTACGAATCAAACGGAGTCGAATCTGCGTTGAACTGCCGGCCGAAACCGTCAGCCGGTAAAGCACGCCGGCCTTGGTGCCTTCCAATCCCGGATTAACGGCGGCCCGATTGCCGTGGACGACGTATTCATGGAAGGCGTCCTTGAAATGACAACCGGCGGGTATCGCGAAGCCAAAAAGTCTATGAAAATTGGTCTCGTTGTCGCAGAACAAAAATTCCGCCTGGCCGTCACAACGCAGGACGTAATCGCCAAGCACGGCATGCCGGGCCAAAACCGCAGCGCGTTGCGTGCGGGTCAGGCTCGGCTTGCCCGAATTATTCCATGACCAGGTGTTGCGAAACCAAAGTTGCGGCAACAAATGGATGTCAGCGGCTTCCGGTCCGCGATTATGGACGGTGACCTGCATGAGAATGTCTTCCGGCCCGGCTTTGGCGTATTCGACGAAGACATCGAAATAGCGGTCGTCGTCAAAAATGCCCGTGTCGAGCAGTTCAAATTCCGGCTGGTCCTTGCCCCGCCTCCGATTTTCCTCCACCAATTGCGCATAGGGAAATTCCCGTTGCGGATACTTGTAGAGCATTTTCAGGTACGAATGCGTTGGCGTGGCGTCGAGGTAATAGTAAAGCTCCTTTACATCCTCGCCATGATTGCCTTCGTCGTTCGTGAGACCA
>JAJXYT010000038.1 GCA_021780375.1 bacterium
GTAAGCATTAGTCACCAACAACTCCCCGTCCCAATTCATAACATTATTGGGATCCCAATCCATATCGTTCCCTTTGCCATCCCAACTGGGAGAATAAGCAAATTGGTAATAGCCAATACCGTAATTGGGGACAAGATTGCCGTGATGGTCGTCCGCGTACATCATCCATGACAGCAGCAACTGGTGCTGGTTGCTCATGCACTGGGTGAGCTGGGCCCGGCGCTTGGCCTGGGCCAGCGCCGGCAACAACATGGCGGCCAGAATGGCGATGATGGCGATGACCACCAGCAATTCGATCAATGTAAACCCGCGAGTTATCCAGGCTGCGCCCGGGGTCAGGCGCAGCTTGGCGACTTTGAACGTTCGCATTTCTTTACTTTTAATTTTGAACACGGAAGAACTGTTTTGGCGCCGTCCTGGGCACCGTATAGGGTGACGATGGGTTGCCGGCGACCGGTGTGTATGGCCCTGAAACACTGGTCGAAGACAACAACGTGCCCTGGGGCCAGCTTAATACCAGGTTCCCGGCCGAATTGGTCATGGTAATCAACTGGCTGGTCGCCGCAAAGTAGATCTGGTAGATGGCGTTGGATGACAGCGTGTTGGTGAAGATGGCCACATCGCTCAAAGAGACATCGGGCTGGTCATTCGCATTCTGTAGTCCCTCAGCCCAGGGATAACCGCCACGACCGAGCAGGATCGAATATGAATTCGAGTAGCTCGTGCCCGGATAAGCGGGGTCAAAGCTGGCCGGCAAGGTAGCGGTGGCGGAGGTCAATGGACCGGTGGGGGAACCCACATACACGGTAGCGTTGTTCGACGCACCCCAAGTCACAGCCAGGAAGAACCAGCTATTGGTCGGCGCATACAGGCCGCTCGGGAAAATATAGCCTTCGAACGCCGCGCTTGGATTTTCAGCGCCACCACCCCAGCGGTAGCCCAACTCGTTGTAGTTGGTCACACCCGGCGAAGGGCTATACTGGAAGAAGTCCAGGCCGAAGGCCCGGCCATATCCGCCGGCGTCACCATAATCGCGATTCCAGATGATGCCGCTGTGCTCGCCCAGAGCATTCGCGCTCGGGTTCGGCGCATAGGCCCAGCACATCCAAGTCATGTTGGGGCTGTAGTTCCCCACTCCTGGCACGTTGGCGTGAGCCTCATAGGTATTGTGTGGCACATAGATGCCCACGTGATTGGCCGGGAACCCCGGCAATTGCGCGGCCGGTTGCTGCTGATAGACACCCCACGTGAAGGTGTTGGTGCCGTTGACACCCGTATTGGTGGGATCCAGCCATCCATCATGGCCGCCATAGTAGTCGTGCAGGTTGGTCGTCCCGTAGTTCTCATCCAGCTTCCAATAGGCCCAAGGAGTGTTGGCCAGGACCTGGGCGGCATAGCTGCCCGGGGTCGGCACAATGACGCTGAAGTTGGCAATAGCGGAAGTGGCTGTTCCCAGGTAATTGGACACGATGACGAAGTAGTTGCCTGCCGCGCCGGGGGGGATCGGGGCGGTCATCGTATAGCTGTTGCTGACGCTACTGGCAGTAACGGCTGCCACCAAATTGGTGGTGCCGCCAGAGATTTGATACCAGAAATAGGAGAACGGCAGAGTTCCGACGGCACTCACATTAAAGCTGAATGAAGCCGCGCCGGCCGTCGAATACCGCTCACCCGGCTGGGGCTGTCCGGTAATCTGCGGCGCGCTGGGAGCAATGATGATCAGATGCACCGGCGGGCTGGTGACCAGCAGGCTCGATCCGGTTTCCCAGCCGTTCGAGAACACGCAGCTGTAATAGCCGCTGTTGGCGATCAGTGGATTCGGCATGGTCAAAGAATTGCTGCCGATCCCCACCACGTTAAGTGTGGCATTGCTGTTGTACAACCATTCATACCAGCCAGCCAGAGGAGTGGAGTTATCTATCGCAGAAGTATTTGTCAGCGTGATCGGCGAGCCTTGGAAATAGGTGTTGGTTGGGTTGGTCGGGCCGCTTGGGATGATAATTGGCGTCTGGGCCTCTTGACCGAGAGCTTCCGACCAGGTACTCGCGACGCGGATGCTGTCGATCATGCAAGGATTGGCATTATTTTGCCCATACATCCAGACCAGGAGATAATTCAAATTGACGGCGGAGGTGGTGGTGTGATAAACGGCGTCCCAGCCTCCCGCCGGGTCGTTCGTGGTATCAATGGCACTGGCGTATGAGTCAACGCCGGAATAATTTTTGACATCAATTTCCACATTACCGCCGGTGCTCGTAACCATCCGGCCCACCAGGCAGCCGCCCCACATGTAGGTGTTGTTGGTTGAGATCGGATAGGTGTTGCCCGTGTAACCTTCGCATTGATTGGGCACACCGGTACCGCTTCCATCACCCGCGTAGGCCTGGACGTAATACGGTCCGCCGGAATCGCCGGGATGTCCCGGATAACCGGGTTGGCCCAGGACACCCGACGTGATGTACGGGGTGTCGCCGATGTCAAGTGTGCCGGCGAGGTTGGTGTAGCCGGTGCCGGCAAAGGTGTATTTGGCCACGCTCCGGGTGATGCCGATTCCAACAAAGGCTGAATTGGATAAGGCGCCGGCGGAAAAACCAACGCCAAACCCCGCGTCGTCAGCGCCATAACCATTGGTGCCGTTGACCGTATAGAAAAACGAGCGTTTGACCCAGCGGAAGCTGAAATAATTCGTGCTGTTGGAATTGGGTTTAATCCACGAAGTAGTCGCCAACAGCCGGGTGGCCCAGGTTCCGGAATCCCATCCGTTGGTGTTGTTGGAAGTCAGAGACAATGCGCCGGGCGATGTCCATGACTCGGGCAGGTAGCCGTAAAGGCTGGAATAAAAATCCCAGACATCCTGGCCACCCTGGCCGCTGGCGACCAACAGCACGTTGTTGGTGAGAGCCGGATCGGCTGCATCGAGATTCCATGTTCCAAGGAATCCATACGAGGTTGTTCCATTGCCCTGGCCTTGCAGTGGATAATTTAGCGCGTCTACCGGGGTACCGTTGGTCACGTTGTCCCAAAGCTCCCTGACAAGCAGCGTGGCGCGGGAGGGGACGACCGTTGCAACGGTTAAAAAGGCGATTGCGATGATTCGTTTCATGGTTTGGGTTAAGGTTGATTGCTTAATCATTTTACCAATATTCTGGAAACTGGCACGTCGTTAAAAATGATGACAGGTCGTTCGGAATTCGTGGAAAAAAAGAACGGGCAAGGTGTCCTTGCCCGTTCAACAAACAGATTAATAACTCAGCTCTGACGACGGCGGATCAACGTCAAGCCAGCCAGACCCAAACCAATTAAGGCGACAGTGGCAGGTTCAGGAATCGTCTGTACCGCCGCAACGCTGATGTTGTCAATGTGCCACGGCAGTGCCGGACTATAATTTTCACTTGCCATGATGCCAAAACCAATCCCCCACAGGCTGCCTGCGCCACCGGCGGCGATTGTGTACGGGATTGTGGCCCGATAAACTTCCCCGCCATTACTAGGATCCGTGAAACCCAAATCAGTTACTGAACTTGAGAAGGATGTCCCATAGTAACCGTTCCCGGCATATTGCAAAAGAACGCCCAATTGGAAATAGGCGCTGGTGCTGCCGCTTTCGTTGTCCGGCAGCGAATAGTCGATGTAAAAGTTGCCCGAGGCCGCTTGCGCGACGCCGTCGCCTGCGTATCCAGGATCCACCGCTTGGAGAGCCGCCAAGCCGCCCACGCCCGAGGAGGAGTAAGCAACCGTTCCCCAAAAGCCGCCAGAGGCAAGACCACTGATCAGGAGTGACCCTGAGTTGCCGGCCGCGCCTGAAGCGGTTGGATTGCCCAGGCCGTTCACGGTGCTGGCATCCGTGCTGAAGGTGTTATCCGCCAACACCGAGTCGCCTGACTGACTCTGCCAGTAGCCGGCAGCATTGGACACGGTGCTAAAGTCCTGGTATGTGGTGAATAACGAAGATTGGGCATTTGCCGCGGGTTGCAGCGCGAATGCAAGCATTCCGATTGATAACAAGACAAGTTTTTTCATACGTATTTGTTGGTTTAGGCTGATTGATTTCAGTGGCTCAGGCTACACTATGCCTGCACTTCAGTCATGTCGTTAAAAGTAACGACAGAGGCCCAATCAGGCCCGTTTTTCGGGGGTACCCCGCGCCGCGCCGGCGTCGGTGACACTTGGAATGTGGGTGAATTTGGCGACGGCCTGGGAACGGGAACGGACATGCAATTTTTCGTAGATGCGTCGAATGTAGGTGTTTACGGTCGGAATGCTGATTTGGAGCGAATCGGCTATCTCTTTGTATAAATAGCCGCGGGCCAGCAATTCCAAAACCTCCCGTTCGCGGGGAGAAAGTTCCACCGCTTCGGAAGATTGCAGGGCCGGTCTTAGAAACGATTGCACGACTTTGCGCGCAATATTGCTGCTCATGGGCGAGCCGCCGGCATGAACGTCCTGGAGCGCCTCCAACAACTCCCCCCGCGACACCCGTTTTAACAAATACCCGCTGGCGCCAACGGCCAGCGCGTTGAAGATGTGGTCCGCGTCTTCATAGACGGTAAGCATCACAAACTGGGTTTTTGGCAACAACGGTTTGAGCCGGCGCACGCACTCAATTCCGCTCATCCCCGGCAGATTGATGTCCATCAGAACCACCGCCGGTTTTTCGGCGAGCAGGGCGGCCAGCGCGGCCTCACCACTGCCATACCGGCCGGCACAGCGAAAGCCCGGCGCCCGATGGAGCCATTCGGCCAGGATGCCCCTCGCCGGGGCATCATCTTCGACAATGGAAACCGCGATGCTCACCTCAGTTGGATTTTCTTGTTGCTCTATCATAATCTTGATTTTGGCCGGTCGCAATTTATGTCTGCGCGGCGTAATGATTCATTTTGAGGGTGGGGCCGCGCCACGGCGCGGCCCCGGACGACCAGCCGGTCCGTCCCTGCCGGCCAAAAAAGTGAACGCCCGGCCTGGAGCCGTATTAGTATTCGTGAAACTCCATTCATTATTGGCCTCCCACCGGCACCCAGCCCATGTTCCAAATGTCCACGTTGAACAGGTCGCCCAGCTTTTGGAACTGCACGTGGCCGTCCACAAAAGCCATGTTGATGCCGTTGCCGAGATTGTTCAGCGGCGGCGTCAGCCTGGGCACGCCGGAAAATCCTTGAGTCTGGCCAAACGGCGGACGCGCGCCGTGCCGCTGCAACAGGAACACCGACATGGCCAGGCCATCCGAACTTATTCCCCAGGTGGGTGGAAACACATTTGCCGCCGTTTCAGTCTGGCGCGGGCAGCCGTCTCCCCACCAGGCGTCTCCAAAAAACGGCGTGCGGGAAGGGAATCGAATGGCGGATGGCTTGCCGAATGGCGCACCACCAGTGTTCACCGATCCTCGCGGCCCTCCGCTGTTGGCCGGATCGCCGGAGGGAAAATGATAGCCGGCGGCGTTAAAACTGGCCGGATCGTACATCCAGGCGTTGATGGCATAACTGCATTCATGGCTCAATATGTCGGGGCCAATCTCCACCCAACAATGGGACACGTCCCCGCCCTTGATGTACACGTTGCCCGGAAATGGCTGGCTTGCCGCGGGACAAATCCGGACCCGGTCGTTGTGGGAAAGCTGATTGACCAGCGTGCCGATCCAGACATTCGTCCACGAGTTATAGGGACTGAACGTAATCATGGAGTGGTGGTCGTCCATGTACAGGGCCCCGGCCAAATCAAGCTGGTGAAGGTTTGAAGCGCAGTTGATTGTCCACGCCCGGAGTTTGGCCGCGCTCAAGGCCGGCAGGAGCATCGCCGCCAGAATGGCGATGATGGCGATGACGACCAGCAGCTCGATCAAGGTAAAGGCGGCTTGGTCCGGCCTTTCATTTTTCAAACTATTCGGTTCCATAACTTTTCGTTCATCTCGTCCACGCCATTGGCGTCATGCCATCACCGCAACGGCGGACCCACCACCACGCGATAAAAGCCCGCTGCATTCGTTGCTGCCACGTCCTGCCAGCTGAACGGCGTGGCCGGAGAGTTGGTCGTGAACACCGCGCTCCATTGCGTCAGGTTCGTCGAGGTCTGAATCTCGTAATCCGGCCCGGCCTGGCCGCTGACCTGCAACATAAATTGTCCGTTGTTCCACCCAGCCGACGCGAACTGCGGAAGCGTCAGCGGATTAACCGTGACGGTAAAACTCTGCGTGGCGCTCAATGGTGGCGTGCCATTATCGGAAACTTTCAGCGTGAAATTGTTCGTCGAATTGGCCTGAGTCACCAGCGGCCGGAACGAAAACACCCCGTTGTTGGCGTTGAGCGTCGCGTTGGTCGGAGCGGAGAGCAGCGTAAAAATCAGCGTCTGCGGCGGCTGATCCGTGTCCGTGGCGCTGGCCGTCAAGGCCACCGTCTGACCCACGTTCACCGTGAAATTGGGAATCGCCGCCAGCACCGGCGGTGTGTTGCCGCCCGGGGGTGGGAGCGCCGCGCCTCCCGTCAACGCCCGCACGCCGTCCGGGTCACTGACCGCACCGGTGGTCCAGTCGAACAACTGCCCCCCGCCCGGGGTGTCCCAATAGAAGGGATGAAGTCCATGACGGTTGGCGGAATCAACAATATACTTGTCAAAATAGGTCCTCGAGGCCAGATGCAGGTCAACGTTCGCACCCGTCAGATCCGGATAGCCAGCCGTCGTGCGCTTGACACTCCCGAACTCGCCAATCATCACGGGGATTCCCTGGCTGACGAACTTGTCGGTCATCTTCTGAAATTCCGCATCCACATAGTCTTCTTCGCCCCAGGTCGGGTTGCGCGAAGGCAGAGTGGCGGAATGATAAGCTGCTCCCCAGAAGTAAAACATGTTGCCCCAACTCGCATCGCTCGTCAGCCCGCAAAACTGCCACGGCGAATAATAGTGTATCTCGACCATCAGGCGACCGGGCGTTGAGTCCACGGGCAGGGTATTCATCAGGTTATAGGTTGTGTCGATATCGGTGCTTGGCCCCTGGACCACCAGCCAGCGATTGGTGTTGTTGCCGCCCGCGCCGCGAACCGCGCCGATGAAAGTGTTGTAGTAGGTCGTCAATGTGGACATCTGTGCGGCAATGCTGACGTTGGGTTCATTCGCACCCGCAAACAGCAGGTGGTTATTGTAACCGGCAAAGGCGGTCGCGATCTGTGTCCAGTAGGAGTTCATTTTCGCGTTGATCGTTGGGTCCACCGACGTCCCGATATTATTTTCCAGCCAGCCATCATCCCAGTGGTCGTTGATAATGACGTACAGGTTGTCGGCGATACACCAGTCAACCACCTGTTTGACCTGCGCCATATAGGCGGGATCAATTTGGTACGTGGATTGGTTGGCGTGACTGTCCCATGCGCAGGGGATACGAATGGTGTTGAACCCGGCCTTTGCGACCGCGTTGATCAGCGCCTGGGTTGGCGGCGGTCCCCAGCAGCCTACGCCACAGGGCGGCTCCATTGTATTTCCGAGATTCCACCCATGGGTCGGCGCCGGCAACTGCGCGAACGCGCACAACGGAAGCATCAGCAGACACACGATCGCAATAACTGAAGCTTTTAATTTATTCAATTGACTGTTCATTTTTCTACTTTCAATTCCGACACCCGCTTTTCCTTCCAAAAGCAACAGTTGAGAAACTTCAGTTTCGCATCGATAACATCACATATTAATATCCCAATTCGCATCCCAATGAATGTCGTCAATAATCACGACAGACGCGGCAGGGCGCGGCAGTTGAAGGTGTCCGGGCTACGCCGCGACAATTTTGAGGGGCACGGTGAAGGTGACCTTGGTCCCGTGGGCCGGTGTGGACTCAATGTGGCAGTGCCCGGATATTTCCAGCAACCGGCGCTGCATATTTTCCAGGCCGTTGCCGGTGGAGAGGCGAGCAGAACCATCTGTGGGACTTGCCTTTGGCATTCCGGACACGAAACCGCGGCCGTTATCCTCAACCATCAGCTCAAAGGAAGCGGTTCCGACGGCGAGCCGGATGTACGTTTCCGAGGCGGCGGAATGTTTGACCACGTTGTGCAACGCCTCTTTGAAGGCAAGAAACAAATTGTGGCGCACATCGGCCGTCAGCCGCCAGGCGGGCAATTCCATGGGCATGTCCAGCCGGCAACGGATACCGGCGGCGGCCAGCAAATCCTGGGCGAATTTCTCCAAATAACTGGCGAGCCCCTCCAGGGTGTCATGCCGGGGATTTACCGCCCAGACGATTTCATCCATGGCCCGCGTCAGGTCGCGGGCCGTGTCGTAAATCTGATTAAGGCCGGCGGTCGCCCGTTCCGGATTGTCCAGCTCCGCGCGGGCCGATTCGCTCAACATGCTGATGCGCGTCAGGTGGGCCCCCAGGTCGTCATGAATGTCGTGCGCAATCCGCGCGCGCTCATGCTCCACGGCCCGCTGCCATTCGAGGCGTTCGAGTTTCCGGTGCATCCGGCGGCGCGTGTCGAACCAGACCAAACCGCCGCTGGCGGTGACGACGGCAATCCAGGCCAGGACGCGGAACCACAAGGTCTGCCAGAAAAAAGGCAGCACGCTGAAAGGCAGGCTCGCGCCGGACGCGTTCCAGACGCCGTCATTGTTGCAGGCGATGACTCGAAACGAATAACGGCCCGGCGGGATGTAATTGTAATTGGCCGTCCGTTTGGTGTCCGCATTGACCCATTCCGTTTCAAATCCTTTCAGGCGGTATTTGAACCGCACTTTCTCCGGATCAACGAAACTCAAGCCGGTGTATTGAAACTCGAACCGGTGCCGTCCGGGAGCGATTTGGATGGGCGAAGCGCCAGGTTCAAAGCTCACCGGCCGGTCGTCCACCACCATGGCTTCAATCTGGACTGGCGGCGCCAGCGGATTGGTTTCCACGTCGAAGGGATTGACCGCCACCAGACCTTTGCTCGTGGAAAACCAGATCCGGCCATCCGGCGTTTTGCACCCAGCCGGCTGCAAACCTTCCGAACACTCAATGGTCGGAATGCCGTCGTTGATGCCGTAGGTCTGGCAATGAATCTCATTGGTGCCACCCTCCGCGCAACGGTTCAATTCCGCTTCGCCGACCTCGATGATACCGTCATGCGAACTCATCCAAAAATTCCCACGCCCGTCTTCTTCGATGTCGCCGATGACGTTGTTGGGCAGTCCCTGTTTACGGTTGATCACGGCAAAATGTCTGTTTTTGTACCTGTCCAAGCCGCCGCCAAAGGTTCCAATCCAAAGCGCGCCTGTTTTGTCAAAATGCAGGCACTCAATAAAGTCACTGGACAATCCATCCATCGCCTTATAAATCCGCAGCTGGTGGTCTTGCAAGCGGGCCAGCCCGTCTCCGGCCATGCCGAACCAGACCGTTCCATGACTGTCCTCCGCAATCGTCCGCACGTCTCGCAGCGGCTGGCCGTCGCATTCGTTAAACCAATTAGTCCTGCCCGCCTGATAATGCAGCAGGCCCGCCGCAGTCCCAATCCACATGCCATCATTGCGTCCGCGCAAAAGGGCGGGCATGGGCATGGTGACATTGCTCATGCCCGGCGGGAATTCGAAGCGGTCCCCCTTTTGAACGAACAATCCGCCGCCCCAGGTGCCCGCCCACAGTCGGCCGTGCGAATCTTCCGCCAGCGACCAGATGTAATTATTCCAAATGCCTTGAGCAGAACTGAAATTGGTCCAGTTGCCGTCTTGAAGCCGATACAAACCCGCACCCTCGGTTCCAATCCAGAGCGCACCATCCTGGCCGGGGCAAACTGACAGCACGGCGCGGCTCTGCCAGTGATCGGGCGGCGAAACCGTTTCGATATTGCTCGGACGCAGCATCACCAGTCCGTCGCCTCCAGTGCCGACCCAGAGATTCCCTTCCCGGTCTTCGCAAAGTGAGATGACCCAGTCGGACGGAAAACCGCTGGCGTGATCAAAGTGTAGCGGCTTTTCGTTCTGGTGGGGAAAGACGATGTATAAACCGAGATTCGCGGTTCCCGCCACCAGGGCGCCGTTTCGCATTTCCAACAGGCGGGTCACCGGCGCCATCCCCCAAGGGGCGCTGCCGAGATTTTCCGCCCATTGGTTGTGCTCCCATTTCCTGAGCTGCCCGTCAACGGCCACCCACAGCCCGCCATCGCGGCCGGCGCCAATGCCTTGAATGTAGGGATAAGCCGCGGCAGCGGCCCCAAACCCGAGGAGACGCAGTTTGCCATGTTGCAGCACGGATACCCGACCATCCCGCGCAATCCAAATTTCGCCATTTCTGGAGCGGGTGCAACCCAATACTTTCGCGACCGAGCCGGCCTCGGGATTCAGAACCATCCCGTCGCTCACGCGGGCCAACTGGCCCTCACCGTTCAAGGCCCAAACCGTTCCGGATTCATCGGCGGCGATGTTGTAAATCTCCCCCCCGGCCCAGGCCGGGCGGAACGCCACCGATTTGAATTGTCCGTTTTTACATCGGGTGATTTGGCCGCTTTCATCGCCGATCCAGAGCGTGCCATCGGGCGCTTCAAACAAACTGGTCACCCGGCTGCTGCGCAACTCCGGTGTGTTGTCTTCGTCAAACACGGTGAACTGCACGCCGTCGAATCGCGCCAGGCCGCTATAAGTGCCTGCCCACAAATAACCGTCGCGCGTCTGGACTACCGCCGTGACCTTGTTTTGCGGCAGTCCCTGTTCGGCCTGCCACGAGCGGACAAAATAGTTCGGGGAGGCGGAAACCAAGGCGGAAAAGTCATTACCCGACCACAACCAGACCGTCGCCAGAATGATCCAGGCAGGGCACAAGACAAAGGGATTCCGGCACAGCATGGACAAATTTTGTCCGCCTGGCCAGATAACACGCAAGGACAACTTCTCTGGGTTTATGCGCCAAAGCCGGTTTAGAACAGCCATCGGTAGAGAGATTATCAAAAAAAACAAGTTTTTCGACTCGTTGATTTTGATGACAAGACAATTGCACGGAAGAAAAGCAAAATCATCAGAAAATCAACAAAACTCCGGAAATCGTGACGCTCAAAAAATCATATTATTTGTCCTGGGCAGTGGTTTCGCGTTGCCACCGAACCGGTTCGCTTCCATATCATGCCGTTGAACCGGTCAGCCCGGCCCTTAAAAGAAGATCTCGATTATGAACCATAAACGAAATGTCATGGCGATGCTGGTCTGCCTTTGTGCAGGCTTTTGCCTCAGTGAATCCTCCAAACTGGCGGCCGCCTCTCCGCCCCGCTTGCTGAATGATCCGGTGGATATCAGCGGCGATTTCCACAACTTCGCCAACCTTTACTATCTGGCTGATCATCTGGCGGATTTTGATCCGGCGACCGGCCAAGGCGATATTGCCTGTCAGCGTTCCGCCTATTTCACGCGATTGGCGTTTAACAATATGCTGGCCGTCCTCAAGCCCGTCGCTGCCACTGAATTCCCCGCCAATGAATACGCGGCCAATCCCAAGCTGCCTTTCTCCATTGATTTCGTTTCGGCGCGGACTCTCCGGATTCGCGTCCAAACCGGGCCGCAGTTCGCCCCGCCACAGCCGGAATTGATGCTGAACGGACCCGTCCCGAAAGACAATGGCGATTGGAAATATTCGAAGGTTGACGGTGGTTACCGTTATACCGGCCCTTACGGTTCGGTCACCATCCTGGACAATCCCTGGTGCATCGAAATTCGCGACGCACGGGGCCGGCTGCTCACGCGTACCGTAACCCAGGCCGATCTTTCCGAAACCTTTACCCCCATTCTGCCATTCTCCTTCGTCCGGCGCGCCTCGGATTACTCGCGCAGCGTGGATGCCGCATTTACGCTTTCGCCCGGCGAGAAAATTTTCGGCGCCGGCGAATCATTCACCGGCCTGGACAAGCGCGGCCAGAAAATTGTGCTTTGGGCAAACGACGCCAACGGCATTCAAAATCAGCGGATGTACAAACCGATTCCATTCTTCATGAGCAGCCGGGGCTACGGGATGTTCATGCACACCAGCACGCCCATCACCTGTGATTTCGGGCATGACTTCAGCGGCGTCAACTCACTGATGATTGGTGACGACGCGCTGGACCTGTTTGTCTTTCTGGGGACGCCCAAGGAGATTTTAAATCAATATACCGATTTGACCGGCAAATCGCCGATGCCGCCGTTGTGGTCGTTCGGTCTGTGGATGAGCCGCTGCACCTATAACAGCGAAACGCAGGTGGTGGATATTGCCAACGAGCTGCGCCAATACAAGATTCCCTGCGATGTGCTGCACCTTGACACCGGCTGGTTCGAGACCGACTGGCGATGCGACTACCAGTTTTCCCCGACACGTTTTCCGACGCCGCAGAAGATGATTGATGATTTGAAACAGAAGGGTTTCCACATTTCACTCTGGCAGCTCCCGTATTTCGTGCCCAAAAACACCCTCTTCCCTGAAATCATTCAAAAAGGACTTTTCGTTCGTGATGCCAAAGACAATTCACCGCGAGAAGATGCCGTGCTGGATTTCTCGAATCCCGCGACTGTGCAATGGTATCAGGATCATCTGGCACCGCTGCTGAAAATGGGCGTGGGCGCCATCAAGGTGGATTTCGGCGAAGCAGCGCCGCTAACCGGCCTCTACGCCGATGGGCGCACCGGTTTCTATGAGCACAATTTGTATCCGTTGCGCTACAACAAGGCGGTTGCCGACATCACGAAAGAAATCACCGGCCAACATCTGATCTGGGCGCGCAGCGCCTGGGCCGGCAGCCAGCGGTACCCGATTCACTGGGGAGGCGATGCCGAAAGCACCGACGACGGCATGGCCGCCGAATTGCGCGGTGGATTGTCCTTTGGACTTTCAGGTTTTTCCTTCTGGAGCCACGACGTGGGCGGTTTTGTCTCGCGTCCGTCGACTGATCTTTATGCGCGCTGGCTGGCGTTTGGCGTGTTAAGCTCGCACACCCGTTGTCACGGCACGGCGCCCAAGGAACCGTGGAATTATGGCCAGGCTTTCATGGACGAATTCCGCCGGATAGACGACTTGAAATACGAACTGATGCCCTATGTCTATGCCCAGGCCAAAGACTGTTCCGAACACGGCCTGCCGATGGTGCGCGCGTTGTTCATCGAGTATCCAAACGATCCCGGCTCCTGGCTGGTGGACGATGAATATCTGTTCGGCTCGAGCATGTTAGCCGCACCGTTGCTGCATGAAAACGCGACGGGACGCGACGTTTATCTCCCGCCCGGCACCTGGATTGATTACCAAACCGGCAAATCGTATGAAGGCGGCTGGCATCATATTGAGGCGGGGCAACTCCCTGTGGTCATGCTCGTGCGGGATGGAACGGTCATTCCGAAAATCGCCCTGGCCCAATCCACCATGCAGATGGATTGGTCGAAGCTCGAACTGGTTGTGTTTGCCAAAAATGCGCCGACGGCCAAAGGCCTGGTCTGCCTCCCTGCGGACAACGAATTACATGAACTGTCCCTGACCCGGAACGGCAACACGTTCAAACTGGAAAATGACCCTCTGGCGGGCAAAGTGACCTGGAAAATCACCCGGGCTGAAAACGTCGAATAATTTGATGGAAGAATTTCGAATGCGCATGGGAATGCAATTAATGACCCGCACCGCGGCACTGATGCTGTTGTGCGGTCATGCCACGATGGAAGCCCAACCGCCATCGGCACAACCGTATTCCTGGCACAACGTGGTGATTGGCGGAGGTGGATTTGTGACCGGCATCGTCTTTCATCCCCGGCAAAAAGGGCTGATCTATGCCCGCACGGACGTCGGCGGAGCTTATCGGTGGGACCATACAAAGCAGCGGTGGATTCCGCTTACAGACTGGATTGGCCCGGCGGACATGAATCTTACCGGCATTGAAAGCATCGCCGTGGATCCTTCGGACCCGAACCGCGTTTACCTGGCGGCGGGCACGTACACCCGCAACGAAGCGGCGATTCTGCGCTCGGATGACGAGGGCCGGACATTTCAGCGGACGGATGTGCCTTTCAAAATGGGCGCCAATGAAACCGGCCGTTTTAATGGTGAACGCCTCGCCGTGGATCCTGATCAGGGCAAAATCCTCTTTTTCGGGTCGCGGGAGGATGGTTTATGGAAAAGCGCCGACCGGGGAGTCAGTTGGCAAAAGGTGGAAGGTTTTCCGAACATCAAGCCGGCGCCGGAATTGGCCGATCGTTCACACCGTTCCTGGTTCCGTCCGGAACCGGTTGGAATTGTGTGCGTGGTGTTTGATCCGGCGAGCAGTCATCCCGCACAGCCCACGCGGGTAATTTATGCGGCGGTGTCCACCGCCGAAACCAACTTGTATCGCAGCAGTGACGGAGGAGTCCGCTGGCAGGCAGTGGCAAACCAGCCGGTGGGCTTGCGCCCCAATCACCTCGTCGTTTCACCCGATGGATTGCTTTATCTCAGCTACGGCAAGGAACCCGGTCCCAATATCATGACCGATGGCGCGATCTGGAAATTCGACCCCAAAAACGGTGTCTGGACCGATATCACACCGGTCAAGCCGGCAACCACCGGTCAAACTTTCGGCTACGGAGACGTCACCGTGGACGCGGAGCATCCTGCCACCATCATGGCCACGACGTTTTGCCACTGGAAACCGCATGATGAAATTTTCCGGAGCACCAATGGCGGCGCGACCTGGACGCAACTTTGGAACGACAACACGGAATGGGACCACGCAAACGCGCCTTATACAAAATCTCGAAATCCGCACTGGATGGGCGCCATTCAAATAAATCCGTTCAACCCGGATCAGGTCCTGTTCACCACGGGTTATGGCATCTGGAGCTGCGTCAATGCGACCGCCGCCGACTCGGGCCAACCGACCCGCTGGGTTTTCCGCGATCAGGGACTTGAAGAAACGGTGCCGCTGGCGCTGATCAGTCCGCCCGAAGGCGCACCTCTCCTGAGCGGTGTGGGCGACATTGATGGATTTCAACACGACAGCCTGACCGAGTCGCCGTCAGAAGTCTTTGCCGGTCCGCACTTTGGCAATACTGAAGACTTGTCGTTTGCCTGGGAAAAACCCCAAGTGATTGCGCGCACCGGCACCGCCGGCGAACACGACGCCGAAGTGTGCGCCGCCTACTCGCTCGACGATGGCAAAACGTGGGCGGCCTTTGCCAGCAATCCAGCAGACGATCCCAGTGCAGGCAGCATTACGATTTCGGCCGACGGAGCAATCTTCGTGTGGACTCCCCGGCGTGAGCCTCCGTACTGCACCGTGAATTACGGAACCAACTGGAATGCCTGTAAGGAACTCGCAACCGGCTTTCAGGTGGTGGCTGACACGGTGAATCCGAGCCGGTTTTACGCTTACGATTCCCGTGCCGGCAAGCTCCTGGCCAGTACCAACGGCGCCGCCAATTTCCCGGTCTCCGGGGCGATCCTGCCGGTCGGGAAAGACTTTGGCGCCGGGTTTGGCGGTGGGGGCGGGGCGGGCGCCACCCTCTATGCCGCTCCCGGCCGGGAAGGCGATCTGTGGATCGCACTTCGCGCCGGAGGCCTTTACCATTCCCTCAACGGCGGCATGAATTTCACCAAAGTGGATGGGGTCCAGGAAGCAAACTCTCTGGGCTTTGGCAAAGCGGCGCCGGGAAAAAATTATCCCTCCCTCTATCTGGCGGGCAAAGTGGACCAACTCCAGGCCATCTTCCGTTCCGATGACGCCGGACAAACCTGGGTGCGCATCAACGACGACCAGCACCAATTCGGGTGGATCAATCACGTCACCGGCGACCCGCGCATTTATGGCCGGGTTTACTTCGGCACCGCCGGGCGCGGCATCATTTACGGTGACCCGGTTCCAGTCACTAAATGACCGCGCCGCCTCATCAAAACGCCGGTTCGGTATCGCTTAATCGAACTTCATTTGCACCGGTTTGTCAAACGGCGGAAACTTTCAGGACCAGGCTATAACCGCAGATGAACGCAGATAAACGCAGATAAAAAACCCACCAGGCATGTCCCATCCGGTGGGGCGAGCGTACTCGCGAGCCGTAACTTGATTTCCGGATGATTGGAATGAGCCTCCTCACGTCGGCTGCTACGAGGTTCATGGGGAGGCATTCAATCAATCAAGCCGCCCCTCCCCGCTCCTCCGTCGCGGGGCGAGAAAGAATGAGCCTACCC
>JAJXYT010000183.1 GCA_021780375.1 bacterium
CCAGCCGATCATCGCCGCGCCGATGCCGCTGGTGATGTGGTCGTAGCCGGGCGCGATGTCGGTGGTGAGCGGCCCGAGCGTGTAGAACGGCGCTTCGCCGCACCACTCGAGTTGCTTGGCCATGTTCTCCTCGATCATGTGCATGGGCACGTGGCCCGGACCTTCGTTCATCACTTGCACGCCTTTGGCCCACGCGCGCCGGGTGAGTTCGCCCTGCACCTGGAGTTCGCCGAATTGCGCCTGGTCGTTGGCGTCGGCAATCGAACCGGGACGCAAACCATCCCCGATGGAAAACGAAACGTCGTAGGCGGCCATGATGTCGCAGATGTCGTCCCAGTGGGTGTAGAGGAAATTTTCTTTATGATGCGCGAGACACCATTTGGCCATGATACTGCCGCCGCGCGAGACGATGCCGGTCATGCGGTTCGCCGTGAGCGGCACGAAGCGCAGCAGGACACCAGCGTGAATGGTGAAGTAATCCACGCCTTGCTCGGCCTGCTCGATGAGGGTGTCGCGGAAGAGTTCCCACGTGAGGTCCTCGGCTTTGCCGCCGACTTTTTCGAGCGCCTGATAAATCGGCACGGTGCCGATGGGCACGGGCGAGTTGCGGAGAATCCATTCGCGCGTGGCGTGGATGTTCTTGCCCGTGGAGAGGTCCATGACGGTGTCCGCGCCCCACTTGGTGGCCCAGCGCATTTTCTCGACTTCCTCCTCGATGCTCGAGGCGACGGCGCTGTTGCCGATGTTGGCGTTGATTTTCACGAGGAAGTTGCGCCCGATGATCATCGGCTCGGACTCGGGATGATTGATGTTGTTCGGAATGATGGCGCGCCCGGCGGCGACTTCGGAGCGGACGAACTCGGGCGTGATTTCGGAGGGGATGCGCTGGGGGAAACGGCCAAACACAGACGGAACAAACGAGGATGGAGGATTGAGGATTGAGGATTGAGCCGAGCCGGCGTGCTGCTTGCCCAAATCGTTACGGACGATGTCATTCGCCAGATCGGCGATTCGGGACGAATCGCCAGACAGGCGAGACGCCTGTGCTACCCTCATGTTTTCGCGGATGGCGATGAATTCCATTTCCGGCGTGATGATGCCGGCGCGGGCGTAGGCGAGCTGGGTGACGACTTTGCCAGCCTTCGCACGAAGCGGCTTGCGGCGCGGCGCGGTCAGGCCTTCCAGCCGGAACGACGTTTCATCCTGGCGCTTGGCGTGTTCCAGGCCGCGATGTTTTTCGGAGAGATAACCGTCGTCAATCGACTGCACCGGGCGGCCTTCGCATTCCTCCACGTCGCCACGGGCGCGAATCCACCGCGCGCGCAGGGCCGGCAGGCCTTGCTCCACCGTCCCCTCGAAAGCCGGGTCGCCCCACGGCCCGCTGCAATCATAAACGCGCACCGGCTTGTTCGCTTCAAGCCGGCCGTCGAAAAATTTCGTCGGCGTCAGTTCAATTTCGCGCATCGGCACGCGCACGTCGGGATGCAGATTGCCTTTAGCGTAAACGCGCTTGCTGCCGGGCAGTTGTTCGCGGCTGTGCGGTTCGAATGATTCTTTGGTCGCACTCATAAATAGTTGATGGTTCAGAGTTGATAGTTGATCGCCGTCAACTCTTTGAGCCGGGAAATGCTTTTGAAGAAAGTCGGCCGCGGTGGCCCTTCGCAAGGAGCTTCCTACGCCAGCATTACCTGGATCAGGTTCAACGGGTCTTCGGCGTTCCGCGCCGAACTCTCAGCCTTCGCCGCCTGCAAACAGGACGACCGGTTGGCTCCCCATGTCCTTGAAATTAGGTCGTAGAGACAAAAGCGTCAAGCACGCGGGTTTACTTAATTGCCTGGACGGGCCGGTGGAAGACCCAGGCGAGCCCGCGCTGCAAACGTTCCTGGAGATGATCGTTGTGCCGGCCCGGCGGTTCATAAAATGTGCAGCGGGCCGACCGTTGGCGGAGGACCTCGTAAATCTTCCGGGCGCCGACGTTCGCGCCGAACTGGTCGTGGGCCGCCCCATCGAGGTAAATTGACTGGCCTGCGCGGAAGGCGTTCGGGTTGCGCCGGACGATGGCAAGCGGGTCGTTGTTCAGCCAAAGCTGCCAGACCTTTTCGCGAAAATGACCGTTCGCGCCATAAAGCCATTGGAATTTTCCCGGCTGACCGGGGCCCACCGGAGCATAAGCGGCGGACAAACCCAGTGCGTAGATCAGGTCGCCATCCTTCGGGAAGGGAACGGTCATGTGGGGAGCCATGCAGGATTGGATTTCCGCCAGACTCGCGTTGGTAACTCCCGGCAATTTCACCAGCGGCAAATGCGTGAATGGAAAATCCGAATCTGGACTGAGCGCGATCACGCCATCAAAAAGGTCCGGGCGCAGCATGCCCAAACGCAAGGCGCCGAATCCGCCGCTGGAATGCCCGGCAATGATGCGTCGCGGCCGGTTGGTTGTGATACCGTAACGCGATTCCACCCGGGCAACGATTTCATCGCAAACATAATCGGCATAGTTTCCCTGCGCCGGCGAGTTGAGATACTGGCTGCCACCCCAGCGGTTGCGTCCATCCACAACGACCAGCAAGACCGGCGTGACGTCGTCGGCCACCTTTTGGGTGAACGCGCGCCAACTGTCCGCCTCCTTGATGAAGTCTTCCGAAGAACTGTCGTAACCGGGCAAATAATAGACAACCGGCAGCGCCGCGTGATTGGTGTATTGCTCAGGAATAAAAACCGCGACGCTACGGACCACCGGGTCATGCAGGGGATTATTCTCGAGCACATGGCTGGAAAACCTGATGACATCCAATCGTGGTTGCCCGCAGGCCAGGAACGGAGCCAGCAGGCCGATTGCGGCAAAAGCCAGTTTGGCGCCGCGTTTGATGATGAAGGATTTCATAACCCCGCCGACACCAAGAACTTGGTCCGAATTTCTCAACGGTCGGATTATTTGACCGGCCACATTCTTACGAGCACCACGCCGTGGGGCGGCACGGTGGTTTCAAACCGGTCCGAGAATTCGCCGAGGTCCTTTTGACGCCAGAGATCACGCACGCGCTGTCTGCCGGTCAGACCCAGTTCCGACCATTGGGCAACCACTTTGACGTCGCTGCGGCTGAGGTTGAAAAGGCCGACCGCTTTTGAACCATCTTCCATGTCCTTGGCCCAGACTTGCTGCGTGCCATCGTCCGCCACCCGCGACGCCTGTTGCGCCAGCGGGTCTTGATCCACCGCCAGCACTTCGTCGTTGGAAAGCAGGCTCAGCGTGAATGGATCCAGTTTCGTCATGTCACAACCGATCAGCAACGGCGAGGCGAGCAGGCACCAGAGGCTGATGTGGGTGTATTGCTCGTTGGGGGTCAGGCGCGTCGGATGCAGGCTCGGCCCCCAACCGACATAACCGACGACCAGCATGTCCGGGTCGTTAAAATGGCCGGGGCCGGCGTATTTTCCCTCACCGGCCTCGCCGAAACCGTTGGCGGACATGCTGCTCCACGTGTCGCGAATGTCGCCGGTGGTGCGCCAGGAATTGCCGCCGACTTGCGCGCCCCATTTCCAGACATCGCCCATGCCGTATTGGCAAAGACTGAAAAGGATGTCGCGCGGTTGTTTTTCGAGGGCGGCGTGCATAATGGCATAAGGCCGCATCAGCTGGGCCCGATCCGTCGGCGTGGAACCGCTCCAGCCGCCCAGTTGCTTGACAAACTCCGCCGAATGTCCCCGATGCGACTCCAGTTCCGGCTTGTAGGAACACCAGTCATATTTCAAGTAATCAAAACCCCATTGCGCGTAGCGCTGCGCGTCGAGCAATTCGTGGTCGAAACTTGCCACGCAGCCGCCGCACGTCCACGGGCCGGGCGAGGAATAGAGGCCAATCTTCAGCCCTTGGCCATGCACGTAAGCCGTCAGCCCGGGCATGTCCGGGAAGCGCGGGTTCGGCAGAATGCGGCCTTCGGCATCCCGCTGCGGACCTTGAAGCGTCGGGTCGTCGGCGCGGTGCGGATTCACCTCCCAAAAATCATCAATGTTGATATAGGTCCAGCCGTGGTTGATGAGGCCGCTCTTGACCATCGCGTCCGCCGCCGCCTTGATATCCTCTTCCGTGACCGCGGACGCAAAACAGTTCCAACTGTTCCAGCCCATCGCCGGCGTCAGACCGATTTGCGGGCCGCAAACAATCTTGAATTGTTCCTGTGCCTCACCCAAGGCATTCTTCGCGTGCAGCGTTACGATAAACGTTTTCGCCTTTTTGAGTTCGCCCGTGATGCGGCCGGTCTGCGAGTCGAGTCGCAAACCCTTGGGCAGATGGTCCGCGCCAAACGTCATTGGACGATCGCCGGTGGCCGGAATCGTGAACAGAAAGGGAGTGCCGGGCCGCACACCGAAAATCCGTGTGCCGTTAATCCGTGGTTCGGGCGAAGGCTGGGGTGTCAAAATCACCGCCGGCTCCTGTGGCGGTGAAACCGCTTCCGGCGCGCCAGCGCGCATGTTGATTTCGGCGTTGGCCCAGTCGGCGTGGGCGTAATCAATGTTGTTGCTTCCGCTGCTGACGATGAGCGTCAATTGTTTGATGCCGCCAAGGCTTACGTCTGCCGATTGGGGTGCGTCGCCGCCATGCAAAACGGCGCTTCGCCAGAGCAAGCGCCCGTCACCGAGCACTTCGAACTGTGCGTTGCCCCGGCCCGCGCCGACTTCGTCATCCACACCCACCTGCGCGGTGAATTTTTCCGCATTCCCATCAACATTCACAAGCAACTCGCTGTAGGCGTGTGTCCCCAGACCGTTGGTAAAGGTTTGTCCACCAATGGAAAGCGCATGCCCCTCGACAGATTGGTTCGCGTGCGGGTCGCCCCAACCCTGCTGCACCTTGCTGAGGTCGAGCTGGCTGAGCGGAAAAGCCTGTTCGGCGCGAACCGCACTGATCGCCAGTGCCAGCACGATGGCCGGACCGAAAGTTTGCAGGCGACGGATGAAAAAATCTGCTCTCATAATTGATTTGTCATGAATCCGGCCTCCAGCCTCCCATTTTGAAAATTGCCCGTCCAGAGAAATGCATGAAGCCTGAATGATTCCCATGCCACGCCGCTAATGCATGGAGGGGCCAAAGATGCGAAGGTCAAGGTCGCAAAATGGGCGCATTGCCCCGGTCACTGTCCACGCCGGGTGTTCTTCGGGGTGGCTTTCCGCCCGACGAATTGACACCGCCATCCGGGAAAGTGTATTTCTGCAAGCATGAACTTTCGATTGGCCGCAACGCTTCTCTGCCTGACCTGTCTTCAGCTCGGTGCGGCCGACGCACCGGATTACACCTCGTTCATCCGCACGCCGCCCGCACCGGACACGCCGCGCATCCATGGACCGGACATTTTCGGGGTGCGGCCGGGTTCGCCGTTCCTTTACACCATACCGGCGACCGGCGACCGGCCCCTGATGTTCAGCATCGAAAACCTGCCGACCGGCCTGAGCGTGGATTCCGCCAATGGCCAAATTACCGGTGTTCTCAAAAAGAAAGGAGAATATGACGTGGTGTTTCATGTGCGAAACGCGAGGGGCGAGGCAGAGAAAAAATTCCACATCATTTGCGGCGAAAAAATTGCGTTGACGCCGCCGCTGGGCTGGAACAGTTGGAATTGCTGGGCCGGCTCGGTGAGCCAGGACAAGGTTTTGAAGTCGGCCCAGGCGATGGTGTCGTCCGGCCTCATCAATCACGGCTGGACCTATATCAACATTGATGACACGTGGCAAGGTGTGCGCGCCGGCAAAAACCACGCGCTGCAAGCCAATAAAAAATTTCCCGACATGAAGGCGTTGTGCAATACGATTCACCGGCTCGGCTTGAAGACCGGTATTTATTCCACGCCGTGGATTACGTCCTATGGGCTCCACGCCGGCGGTTCCAGCGACAGTCCGGACGGCTCATGGTCCGGGACGATGGGCAACGAACAGCATTGGCAGCCGGGCAAATATTCCTTTGAAACCGCCGATGCCAAACAATGGGCCGCCTGGGGTTTTGATTATCTCAAGTATGACTGGAACCCGATCGATGTCCCGCACGTGAAGGCCATGAGCCTGGCCCTGCGCAAATCCGGGCGCGACATCGTCTTCAGCCTTTCGAACACCGCCCCCTTTGATCACGCGGCCGACTGGGCGCGTTGGGCGAACTGCTGGCGCACCACCAGCGACATTTTTGACAGTTACGACACGCCCGGCCAATTCTGGCAGTTCACCGTTTCCGGCATTGCCTTTTCCCAGGACCGTTGGGCGCCCTTTGCCGGACCAGGGCATTGGAACGACCCCGACATGCTGGTCGTCGGTTATGTCGGCTGGGGGCCGCAACTGCATCTGACCCATCTCACGCCGGACGAACAATACACGCACATCACCATGTGGTGCATGTTGTCGGCGCCGCTGCTCATCGGTTGTGATCTGGGCCGGATGGATCCCTTCACGCTCAATCGCCTGGACAACGACGAGGTGCTCGCGATTGACCAGGACGCGCTTGGCGAAGAGGCCACGCGCGTGGCGACCCTTGGCGACGTGGACGTATATTTGAAAAATCTGGAGGACGGCGGCAAAGCCGTGGCATTTTTTAATCGCGGTCCGGCCCCGGAGAACCTCCATTTCGACAAACTCGGTTACATCGGCATCCAGGGCCCCCAGCATGTGCGCGATTTGTGGCGGCAGAAAAACCTGCCCGACGTGAGCGATCCCATGAAAGGAGTGTTCCCGGTGAGCCTGGCCGCCCACAGCGCCGAACTCTACAAGTTCACGCCGGCGAAGTAATGGCCGGGTGAATTCCCAGGTGTGCCATTATCTAATGCTTCTCAATTATAGCATTACCCGGCTTGACCCTCGTCACAAAATCGTTTTGATTTAACCGGACATTTTATGAGTTCGCCCAAATCTCCCCTCGATGAATTGCGAATCGAGCGTCGTCCCGGGCGGCCAAGCCAATTTAACCCGTGGCCAGCCGGCGTGGCGGCAGCGGTTTTGCTTCTGTTGGGTGCGACAATTTGGTGGCACTCGCGGGCCGGCGCCGTTGAAGTGCAAACGGCCGTGGCACGTGATGCCAGTGGCGGCAGTGGCGAGCGGACGGTGTTGAATGCATCCGGTTACGTCACCGCGCGGCGGCAAGCGACCGTTTCGTCCAAAGTTACCGGCAAGGTCATGGAAGTGCTCATCGAGGAAGGCATGAAGGTCACCAACGGGCAGGTGTTGGCGCGGCTGGATGATTCCAACGTCAAGACCAGCCTCGGCGTGGCCGTGGCGCAGTTGGCGTCGGCGCGGGCGGCGCTGGCGGAGACCGAGGCGCAACTGAAGGACGCAACCCTGGAATATCAGCGCACCGTCGAGTTGGCCAAACAACATATCGCGTCGCAATCCGACCTGGACCTGGCCGAATCGAACGCCAAGGCGTTGCAGGCGCACCTGGCGCAGCAGAAACTCGACATCGTCGTCGCGCAACGCCAGGTGGAGCTGTGGCAACAGCAGATGGACGACATGATTATCCGCGCGCCGTTTGACGGCGTCATCACCACCAAGGACGCGCAGCCGGGCGAGATGATTTCGCCGGTGTCCGCCGGCGGCGGTTTCACGCGCACGGGCATCGGGACAATCGTGGACATGAGTTCGCTGGAAATTGAAATTGACGTGAACGAAAGCTACATCAACCGCGTCGAGCCGGGCCAGCCGGTTGAGGCGACGCTGGACGCGTATCCGGACTGGAAAATTCCCTGCAAGGTCATCGCCATCATTCCGACGGCCGACCGCGACAAGTCCACGGTCAAGGTGCGCGTCGGGTTCGACCAGCTGGACCCGCGGATCCTGCCGGATATGTCGGTGAAAGTGGCCTTTCGTGACAACGGCGGAACGGCGTCGGGTCACTCGGTGATTATTCCCAAGGACGCGGTTCTCAGTCGTGACGGGCGCGACGTGGTGTATGTCGTCCAGGACGGCCATGCCGAACGCCGCGCGGTCACCGTCAATGACACGCAGGGCGACGATTCCGTGTTAAGCGCCGGCGTGGCCGCCGGCGAAAAAGTCGTCGTGAACGCGCCGGCCAACTTGCGGGACGGCATGGCGGTGAAGGAGAAAACGCTATGAGTGAACGCAAATCGAACAACAACGCGCTGGTGCAGGTCGAGCGCGTGGGAAAGGTTTTCCATCGCGGTTCAGAGGACATTCACGTGTTGGCGGACCTGAGTTTGCAGGTTCCGGCCGGCGAATTTCTGGCGCTGATGGGGCCGTCGGGTTCCGGCAAGACCACGCTCCTGAATCTGATCGGCGGTCTCGACCGCCCGACGAACGGCTCAGTCACGGTCGCCGGCGAACACCTCGGTCAATTGTCCGACCGCGCCCTGGCCGCGTGGCGCGCGCGACACATTGGCTTTGTCTTCCAGCTTTATAACCTGATGCCGGTGCTGACAGCGGAACGGAACGTGGAACTGCCGCTGTTGCTGACACACCTTTCCCGGGTTGAACGGCAGAAGCACGTGGAAACGGCACTGGCCGTGGTCGGCCTCTCGCATCGCGCCAGGCATTACCCGCGCACGCTTTCGGGCGGCGAACAACAGCGCGTCGGCATCGCCCGCGGCATTGTCACCGACCCGACGTTGTTGTTGTGCGACGAGCCGACCGGCGACCTGGATCGGAAGTCCGGCGATGAAATTCTGAATCTGCTCCAGTCGTTGAACCGCGAGCACGGCAAGACCATCATCATGGTCACGCACGACCCGCACGCCTCGGCGCGCGCGGCCCGCACGCTGCATCTGGACAAAGGGCAATTGAGCAACGGAGAGGTAACGTGAGCCGTGGAATTCCATACGTTCGTCCTTACCCCGGCCCTCTCCCCCGGGAGAGGGAGAAGGGTCGGCAGCCGGTCGCTGAATCCGGCACCGATGAAATATTCGGACAACGAACATGGATGACTCCCGCTCTTCCGCGAAGCGGAGGAGGGGGGCGGGGAGAGGCGGCGCGTGATCTTGCCGGGAAAGCCCTCTCTCCGGCTCTCGCCCCGCGAGGAACGAGCGGGGCAAGAGTGGCCGAAGCCAGTAAATTTGCCTCCTCCCGCCGGCGGCTGCGATTCCCTGCGCCATGAAATTTTTCCATCTCATCTGGTGCAACCTGCGGCGGAAAAAACTCCGCACGTCGTTGACCCTGCTCTCGATCATTGTGGCGTTCATCCTGTTCGGTTTCCTGTCGGCCATCCAGCAGGCGCTGGTCGGCGGCGTGGCGCTGGCGGGGGCGGACCGGTTGATCGTCCGGGAAAAGGTTTCCATCATCAATTTCCTCCCGGTGAGTTACGAGGAGCGGATTGACCGGATTCCGGGCGTGGATTTTTCCACGCACCAGACCTGGTTCGGCGGCATTTACCAGGACCCGAAAAATTTCTTCATGCAAAATCCCGTCGAGCCGGAAAAATTTCTCAAGATGCATCCGGAAATCATCCTGCCGCCGGATGAGGAAAAAGCCTGGCTGGCCACGCGGACGGGCGCGATTGTCGGCCGCCGGACGGCCGAACGATTCGGCTGGAAGATCGGCGACCGGGTGCCGATTCAATCCACCATCTGGACGCTGCCGGATGGCAGCCGGACGTGGACATTTGACATCGTGGGCATTTACGACGGGAAAGACAAGGGGACTGACACCACGCCGATGTTTTTCCGTTACGATTACTTTGACGAAGCGCGGCAGCCGTGGGGAAAGGGAAAGGTCGGCTGGTACACCATCCGCATCAAGGACCCGTCGCAGGCGGCGGCAGTGGCCAGGCGGGTGGACGCCGAGTTTGAAAATTCACCGGCGGAAACCAAGACGGAACCGGAAGGCGCGTTTATTCAAGGCTGGGCCGCTCAAATTGGCAACATCGTCTTCATCGTCGCGGCGATTTTAAGTGCGGTGTTCTTCACCATCCTGCTGGTGACCGGCAACACCATGGCGCAGGCGGTGCGCGAGCGGACCGGCGAACTGGGCGTGCTCAAGGCCATCGGCTTTACCAACGGACAGGTCGTCACGCTCGTGCTGGCCGAATCATGCCTGCTCACCGTCCTCGGCGGGACGGTCGGTTTGGGATTGGCGCGGGCCATCACGCCCGTCCTGGCGCAAAACCTGGCCGGTCTGCTGCCCATGTTCTTTCTGCCGACGCGCGATCTGTTCATCGGGCTGGGCCTTAGCCTCGCGCTGGGCTTCGTGACCGGCATTTTTCCCGCGCTCCAGGCCATGCGCCTGCGGGTCGCGGATGCCTTGAGGAGAATGTGAAGAAGAAAATGATCGACCAACATCGAACATTCAACCTTCAACGCCGAACATTCAATGAAGGTCGAATCCGCGTACATTTGAATGTTGAACGGTGGGCGTTGAATGTTGAATGTTTCCTGCTGGTTCGGGAATTCAAGGCGCAAATTATTTTACCCGGATTCTCATCTTGATTATGGCCGGCCCCATCAACTGGTTTTCGCAAATCGGCTCGATTACGAAGTTCGGGCTGCTGAGCCTGCCGCAGCGGCGCGGCGCGGTGGCGGCCACGGTCATTGGCATCGCCGGCGTGGTGGCGGTGCTCGTGGGCGTGCTTTCCATTGCGGCGGGCTTCCGGCAGGCCTTGACCGTTTCCGGCTCGCCCGACGGCGCGATTGTCTTGCGCAGCGGCGCCGACAGCGAAATGGTCAGCGGCCTGGGAGAGGATGAGACCCGCGTCATTGCCGATGCGCCGGGCATTGCGCGCACCGCGCAGGGTCCGCTCGCATCCGCGGAATTGTTCGTCATCATTGATCTCCCCAAACGATCCACCGGCACGGACGCCAACGTCCCGTTGCGTGGCGTGGAGCCGGCCGCATTGCTGGTGCGCGACCATCTGAAAATCATCCAGGGCCGGATGTTTGAGTGGGGCAAGGACGAAGTCATCGTCGGCCGCGGCGCCGCCCGGGAATTTGCCGGATTGGAGGTCGGTTCCACCATCAAAGTGGGCCGTTACGCATGGCCGGTCGTGGGCCTCTTTTCGGCCAATGGCGGCGTGGCCGAATCGGAAATCTGGACCGATGCGAAGATATTGCAGGACGCCTACAATCGCGGCAATTCATTCCAATCCGTCTCGGTGCGTCTGAATTCGCCGGCGGCGTTCCAGGCGTTCAAGGATTCACTCACCTCCAATCCGCAGCTCAACGTGCAGGTCATCCGGCAATCCGATTATTACGCCCAGCAATCCGAGACCCTGACGCGGTTGATCACGACGCTTGGTTTTTTGATCGCATTTTTGATGGCGGTCGGAGCCGTGTTTGGCGCCCTGAACACGATGTACAGCGCGGTGGCGGCGCGGACACGGGAAATCGCCACGCTGCGGGCGCTCGGCTTTGGCGGCGGCGCGGTGGTGATGTCACTCATGCTCGAATCCCTGCTGCTGGCGCTGGTCGGCGGCATCATCGGCGGCGCGCTGGCCTATGTCGCTTTCAACAATTTTCACACCTCGACGATGAATTTCCAAAGCTTCAGCCAGATCACCTTTGCCTTCAAAGTCACGCCGCAATTGCTCGTGCGCGGCATCGTGTGGTCGGCGGTCATCGGTTTGATCGGCGGCCTGTTCCCGGCCATTCGCGCCGCGCGGCTGCCCATCGCGTCAGCGTTGCGGGAATTGTGAGATAAAGAGGCGGACGATTTTTTTGTTCGCGATTCAGCGGGAAGCGTCGCTTCGCCAGAATTCGACGACTTCCCTCCAGAATTGCGAGGGCGGCACCATTATCTGGCAGTGTCCGCCGTCGGGAAATTCCCAAAGTTTTTTCGGACCGGTATAACCAGTGTAAAGACGCAGGCCGAATTTTTCCGGAACGACGGTGTCTTTGCCGCCGACGGTTACGCCGAGTTTGCCATGATAGTTACGAAGATATTTTTCCGAAGGAAACCGGTCCACGAGGAATAACCGGACCGGCAAGACCGGGAAATGGCTCTGCGCCACATCGGTCAAACTGCTGAAGGGCGAGATGAGCACGACGCCCGCGATTTTATTGGAATAGGTTCCGGCCAGGTACGAAGCGACACCCGTGCCCAGCGATTCGCCGACGAAATAGATCGGCTGGTTGGCGGGCAGCCTGCGGAACGCTTCGTCGGCAGCATGAAACAGACTCTGCTGGCTGGGCGAACCGGGACGGTCCTCGTAACCCGGATATTCCAGGATGAAAACGTCAAATGCCGCCACGGCTTGAATTTCATCCGCGTAATGGGCGGAGCCAACGGCCGTGCTGCCGTTGCCGTTCATGATCATGACCGAGCCTTCCGCCGGTTGTTTCGGCGAAAGGCGTTTGAGTCCGATAAACCGGCCGGCGGAATTGGTCCAGCGTTCCAGGCCCGCTGCCTGCGCCATTTGGTCCACCTGTTCACGAGTCAGGACGGCAGGATAATAAATCAGGCGGCGTTGAAAGGTGGCACAGCCGGCACAGATTAAAAAATAAAGTCCGGCGAACAGCAGCAACCCGCGCCTGAGCCGTTCGCGAAACGTGGGTTTGTCACGTCGGGTGGCTTGGTTCATTCTGGCGATAATCGCAGATTTTTAATTTGGAAGTGAATTGAAATTTTTGAGTGGATAAAAAAAGCGAACGGTTTCCCGTTCGCCTTTTCATTGGAGGGCAACGCTTCGTCGCTGCCCAATCACAACATCCGTCTATTTTTTGATACCCAGCAATTCCACCTCGAAGATCAAGGTGCTGTTCGGCCCGATTTTCGGGCTGGGGCTTTGATCGCCGTAGGCCAGTTGCGGGGGCAGGAATATCTGCCATTTGTCACCCACTTTCATCATCTGCAGCGCCTCCGTCCAGCCGGGGATCACGCCGTTGAGGGGGAAGGTGGCTGGCTGACCGCGCTGCACGGAACTGTCAAAGACCGTCCCATCAATCAGTGTGCCGGTGTAGTTCACCGTGACCGTGTCGGTTTTTTTGGGTGTGTCGCCGGTGCCGGACTTGAGGATTTTGTATTGAAATTCCGCCGTCGTGCCGTCCGGCAAGGTCACCGAGTGAACCTTGACGCCTTCCTTGGTTTTGTTCGCCGCGAGGAAAGCCTCCCCGTCCTTGAGATTCTTTGCGCCGTCGGCATATTTGGCTGACTCAGCCGCGTCTTTGGCCTGGATGTCCTGCTTGAGTTTCATGAGCGTGTCGCGTACTTGGTCCTGCGTCAGCGCCGGCTTGCCGCCCAGGCCATCGGCCACGCCCGCCGCCAGTGCCTTGGCATCCAGGTCCAGATCCTGGGACTTGAGTCCGGAACCGATGTTCACGCCCAGAGCGTAGCTGGTTTTCTGTTTAGGATTGGTCAGATCCGGTTTGTCCTGTGCCGACGCGGAACCGACGAGCAATCCGAGAGCGAGAGTGGGAATGAGATAGTATTTCATTTGGTTTTGGCTTTTATGTTTTTTGCGGGCAGGGAGCATCCGGGGAGAAAGCAACCCCGTCAAGCAGAGAATTGAGCAGATCAAACCGCCGCCGACAAACCGACCTCGTTTGCGCGAGCCTCCGCGGCTTCCGGACTCAGACTTCCTTCAACACGCGGTTGATGCGTTCGATGGCTTCGTCAATTTCCTGGCGGTTCTTGAACCCGATGACCACCGCGTCAATGTTGCGGCAGGCCATGGCAAAACGGATGGATTTCTCGCGATCGGCCGGGCTGGTGAACGTGCCGTTGCCGCAGATTTTCATGCCGATCACGCCGCGGCCCTTCGCCCGCATGACTTTGATTTGTTCCATCACCGGGGCAATGTCATGACGGCGGCTGCCCCAACCGCCATTTTCGGCGTCGGTGTAAGCGCCCTGCGGGTTCACCCGGACCAGATGCACCTCGGTCCAATCCGAGGCAACCGCGGCGCGCAACGCCGGCAGGCTGTGGCAGGAAACGCCCTTGGCCCGGATCCATTTCCGTTGCTGGGCCTCGTTAAAGGCGTCCATGACCCGCTTCCATTCGTCAGTCCACTGGCCGCTGGTCATGCAATGAACCAGCAGGCTGTCCACGTAATCGGTGTTAAACGTTTTGCGGTGCCGGTCAATGACGGCCAATACGTCCTGCGGCCGGCCGTCCACCTTGGACTGGATGAAAAGTTTTTCCCGCGGCAATCCTTTAATGGCATCGGCAATCAAATCAAAAGTTTGATAAGCCTGGGCGGTGTCAATGTAGGTGATGCCGCGGTCGTAAGCGTAATGGATGAGATTGACGAAGGCGTTTTTGCCTTCGGCGGTTTGAATATAACCGTTATCGCTGCCGGTGCCGAATCCCAGCCGGCTTAATTTTATGCCGGTTTTGCCCAAGGTCACCTGGTCCGTCGCGGTGCGGGTGACGGTTGGCCCGGCGGTGGCGCCGCTTTCGGCGAATGCCCAGGGCGAGAGCAGCACGGTGCCAGCCAGCGCGGTGGAAGTTTTAAGGAATTGACGGCGATTCAGCCCGTCATGGTCAGAGCGCGAAGGTTTCATGGGAATTTCCTGTTCAGTTTGCGACCGCAGAGACGGCTCGGCGCGAGCCACGCGGCAGGGCGGCTACCCGGCAATGAGGCGGCCTGGCACATGGGCCACAGATAACACCGGCTCAAGAAATTGCAACCGCAATTTACCCTGACAAAATCAGGCCTTTCACGGCCTTCTTCAGAAGTCCTGAGGGAGGGCAAGCAGGGTTGGAAAAATATTGGAACATTTCACCGGGTTCTCCCTCTCAGAGTAAACCGGGGGATGTTTTGAATTATAACCCGAGCATAAAATTAGAGGAAAATGTTATGAAAACAATGTTTAAGCTGATTCCCATCAAACTGTCTTTGACCCTTTTTATCGCACTGGGGACGGCGTCCGCCTTCGCTCAGGGCGACATCCCCTCCGGCACAATTATCGGCTCCGGGAGCGGGCCGTTCAATTACAGCCTGATGTTCAGCGACGGGGCCAGCGCCACCAACTCGATTGGCAGCGTCTGGTATGCGTGGGTTCCCGGTCAATTTTTCCTGCCCGGAACACCCACCGGCGCCTCGGCACCGATCGGCTGGACGGCGACCGTTAGCGGGAATTCAGTCCAGTACGTCGCCAGCTCGCCTGCGTATGACATCCAGCCGGGCCAGTCGCTCTCGGGATTCGGCTATGCGGCGACGTTTTCGCCGACGCAACTGGCAGCCACGCCGAATTCAGGCGAATCGGATGCTTATACCGCCGGACTTTTCTCGGACGCCGGCGTCATCTTTACTGTGCAGACAGTGCCCGAACCTTCCACGATGGGTCTGCTGGGAGCCGGCGTTCTGGCTCTGGCGCTGGCCGGTCGTCGCGAATTGTGGAGAGCGGCAGTTGCCGCTTAATATCGATTTGGAAACGACGTCCTTCGTTGGAAAAGGCGAACGGAATTTCCGTTCGCCTTTTTGTTATCGGAAGGGAGCGCTTCGCCGCTCCCGAAAATCGCGGCGCTGACTCAGCAGTGCCATCCTGACCCTCAGCCGCGCCTCGGCTGCAGCCGCTGAACATTAGCGTTCACTTTGGGGCGCATCTTCTCCAGGCATTCGGGACAAATGCCGTGGGTAAAATCAACGCCGGTATTCTTATGGAAGTAAGCCTCAACCTGATCCCAGTATCCGTCGTCATCACGGACGCGCTTGCACCAGGCGCAGATGGGCAGCAACCCCTGCAACATTTTGACGTGTTCAAGCGCCTCGGCCAGATTCCTCGAAACCCGCCGTGACTCGAGCAAGGCCATGGCTTGCCGCGCCAGAAGCTGCATCGCTTGCTTCTGTTTCGGGGACAACCGACGCGGTTTCCGGTCTTTGACGCAGAGCGTTCCCATGGCCAATCCTTGCGAGGCGATCAACGGAAAGCCCGCGTAAAACCGGACATGCGGTTCGCTGGTGACCAATGTGTTGCCAGAAAACCGCCGGTCTTTCTTCGTATCCGGCACGATGAAAGGTTCGCGCTGGAGGATCGCGTGGGCACAGAACGCCACTTCACGGGGCGTTTCGCGCCGCTCCATTCCCATTTTGGATTTGAACCATTGCCGCGCCTCATCCACCAGGGAAATCATGGCCATGGGCACGTGACAAATGTGTGCCGCCAAGGCGATGATATCGTCGTAGGTTTGCTCGGCCTCGGTGTCGAGAATGCGATATTCTTTCAA
>JAJXYT010000031.1 GCA_021780375.1 bacterium
GACGGAACCGGCCCCGGCTTGAGACAGGAATTTGAATGACGAAATGATGTTACGGCAAAATCCGTGACCCAAAAATGAAAGCCAGACTTTACAATAAATATGTGAACGAAGTGGTGCCGGCCCTGAAGGAAAAGCACAAGTTCCCCAACGTTCACCAGGTTCCACGGATGACGAAGATCGTGGTGAACATGGGTGTCAGCGCGTCGCTGGAAAAGAACGCCATTGAAGACGCGGCCAAGGACCTGGCGTTGATCACCGGTCGCAAGCCGGTCATCAGCAAGTCGCGCCACAGCATTGCGAATTTTAAACTGCGCGAAGGACAGCCCATCGGCTGCCGGGTGACACTGCGTCGTGACGCGATGTACGAATTTTTTGACCGGCTGGTGGCGACGGCGCTGCCGCGGATTCGTGACTTTCGCGGATTGTCGCCGCGCAAGTTTGATGGTCGGGGCAATTACACGTTCGGGGTCGCCGACCAGACGATTTTCCCGGAGATTGAACTGGATAAAATCAAAAGGCAACAGGGCATGGACATCACGATAGTGACCACCGCCAGGAATGACGGTGCGGCGCTGGATTTGCTGAAGTTGATGGGCTTCCCGCTTGCCGAAAAGTAAAGATAATTATGGCCAAGAGAGCATGGTTTGAGCGCAACAAGCGCAAAGCTGAAACGGTGAAAAAATACGCCGCGATCCGCGCGGAATTGAAAGCCAAGCGGGATTACGCGGGCCTCGCCAAGTTGCCCCGCGATGCCAGCCCGACGCGGCTGGTGAATCGCTGCGCCTACAGCGGCCGCCGCCATGGTTATCTCCGTAAATTCGGCGTTTCGCGCCTCACGTTTCGTGAGGCCGCGTTGAACGGGCTGATTCCCGGTGTGGTGAAGGCCAGTTGGTAATTAAGCTTAAGCCAGAGATTTGATATGACTGATCCGATTTCCGATATGTTGACCCGCATCCGCAATGCCGGCCGCGCGCTGTTGCCGACGGTCGCCGTGCCGCATTCCCGGCTGAAGGAAAACATCGCCGCCATTCTGAAAAAGGAAGGCTATGTCGCCGAGGTGGCCGTCGAGGGGAAATTACCCAAGACCATCAACATCAAGCTGAAATATCAAGGCAAGAAAGCCGTGATTGAAGGTTTGCGCCGCATCAGCCGGCCGGGATTGCGCCATTATGTCGGGGCGGCGAAAATTCCCCGGGTGCGCGGCGGCCTGGGCGTGGCGGTGATTTCGACGCCGGAAGGTGTGATGACGGATGTGCAGGCCCGCAAGAAGAACCTGGGCGGCGAATTGCTTTGTTACATCTGGTAAGGATTTTATGTCGCGAATTGGAAAACAGCCGATTGTCATACCTCCCAAGGTCAAAGTGGAGGTCAAAGGGCAAAAAGTGCTGGTCGAAGGCCCGAAGGGCAAGCTCGACTGGGAGTTGCCCCGCCGCACGAGCCTGAAGGTTCAGGACGGCAAGATCGTCGTGAGCCGTGAAGGTGAAGACGCGCGGGCAAAAGCCTTGCACGGTCTCAGCCGTGCCCTGGTCAACAACATGGTCAAGGGTGTGGCGGAAGGTTTTGTTAAAAAGCTCGAAATTCAGGGCGTCGGGTTCAAGGCCGCGGTCCAGGGCAAGAATGTAAACCTGAACCTCGGTTATTCGCATCCCATTAATTACGCCATTCCCGACCAGATCAAAGTGACGGTCGAAGAAAACACAAAACTGACGATCGAAGGCCCGGACCGGCGGGTGGTCGGCCAGGTCGCCGCCGAAATCCGCGGCTTTTATCCGCCGGAACCCTACAAAGGCAAGGGGGTGCGCTACGTGGGCGAACACGTCCAGCGCAAGGAAGGCAAGACGGTCCAATAAAATTTGATTCACGGCAAAACCCGTGACGCACTGAAATGAGAACGGAAAAGAAACAACGATTGGCACAACTTCGCCATTGGCGGGTGCGCAGAAAAGTCTCCGGCACCCGGGAACGTCCGCGCATGAGTGTCTGTTTCACCAACGCGAACATCCATGTCCAGTTCATTGACGATAATGCCGGAATGACGCTGGCGGCCGTTTCAACCACCAGCAAAGCCACACCGGAGCGCGACAAGCTGGCGGCCAATGTGGCCAGTGCCAGGGTGGTCGGCCGGCTGGCGGCGGAGACCGCTCTGGCCAAAGGAATCAAGGCCGTTGTTTTTGACCGGGGTGACGCGCGTTATCATCGCAGCGAGAGCAAGGGCAAGGACGGCAAGCCGGTTCTGGCGCTCGGCAAGCTGGCGACGCTGGCCGAGGCGGCGCGCGCGGCGGGACTGAAATTTTAACCTGTAACCAAAGAAGATTACCGTGGCTGAAATCATTAAAACCGAAGGCGAAGAACAGCGTGGCCCGCGCGGGCGAGGCCGCCGCGCCAGGTCGGCGACCGAAGCGCCCGAAGCCCTGTCCGAAGGCGGCGCTTTGGAAGAGCTGATGGAAAAGGTTGTTTATATCAATCGTTCCGCGAAGGTCGTCAAGGGCGGACGCCGATTCAACTTCAGCGCGCTCGTGGTGGTGGGCGACAAAAGAGGGCGCGTCGGGGTTGCCCTCGGCAAGGCGGGCGAGGTCGCGGACGCCATCCGTCGCGGCGGCGAACTGGCCCGCAACCAGATGGTTTCTGTTTCCCTCAAGGACGCGACCATCCCGCATGAGGTTTTTTCCGAATTTGACGGCGCGAGAATCCTGCTGCGCCCGGCATCGCCGGGAACGGGCATCATTGCGGGCAAGACGGTGCGGGCGGTTTTGGAATCCGCCGGGGTGAAGGATATTTTGAGCAAATCACTCGGTTCCAAGAACGCGGCCAATGTGGTAAAAGCGACCATGAAAGCGCTCCTGAGCCTGCGATTGCGCGAGGACATTTACCGAGGCCGCGGGCTGGAGATTAAGAAAGTCGAAACTCCGAAGGTTCCGGAGGCAAATCCGGCAGCGTGATGAAAGTGATTGGTGATCGGTTAAATGAGTTAAATGAGTTTTGACCAGCGATTCAACCAAACACGTATTTGACAAGTTACTCATTTAACCGATTAACGATTTAACGAATATGCGATTACACGATTTAAAACCCCGTCCCGGTGCCAAACACCGGCGCAAGCGGCTTGGGCAGGGCGAATCCAGCGGCCACGGCAAAACCAGCGGCCGCGGCGGCAAAGGCCAGACGGCACGTTCGGGCAGTTCCATCCGCATTGGTTTTGAGGGTGGTCAAATGCCGCTCATCCGGCGCATTCCCAAGCGCGGGTTCAACAACACGCGCTTTGCGAAACAGTTCATTGCGGTGAACGTCGGCGAGCTGAATCAATTTGACGACGGAGCGCGCGTGGACGAAACGGCGTTGCGTGCGGTCGGCCTGGCCAATGGGCGTGCGAGCGGCATCAAGATCCTCGGCGACGGCGAATTGTCTAAAAAGCTCACGGTGAGCGCACATGCGTTCAGCGCCTCCGCGAAGGCGAAAATCGAGGCCAAAGGCGGCACCTGCGAAGTTAAAGACCGTAAAGCCGCCGAGCCTCCGAAGGCCTGAGCGGGACTGACCCATGTTCCGTAGCATCTTCAACACATTCGCCAACTGCTTCAAAATTCCGGAGCTGAAGTCCCGGATTTTGTTCACGCTGGCCCTGCTGGGGGTCTGCCGGTTGACGGCCTACATTGTCATTCCCGGTCTGGATGGAACAGCGCTGTCGAATTATTTCCTGGAAAACGAACAGAGCAACGGCGGAATCCTCGGCATGTACAATATGTTCGCCGGCGGCGCCTTTGGAAATTGTGCGATCGGGGCGCTGGGCATCATGCCGTACATCAGCGCCACCATCATTATTCAATTGCTCACGGCCGTCTGGCCGAAGCTCAGCAAACTGTCGCGCGAGGAAGGCGGTCGCGCCCAAATCATCAAATACGGCCGCTATCTGACGGTGTTGATTTGCCTGGGGCAAGGATTATATTTCGCCCACGGTTGGGAACACCCCCAGACCATCTTCAGTGGATTTCAAG
>JAJXYT010000067.1 GCA_021780375.1 bacterium
AGATTGGTGCCATTGGGGTTGGTGTTGACAACCGTGTACAGGCGGTTGCCTCCGCCAGTCGCGTGGTCGTAAACGTAACTGGCAGTGTCTAACGTTTTATACCTGAATTGGTACTGCTGGGCGGATCCCAAACCCATGGAATAAGCCGTGGTGCTGGTATATATGTTGGTATTGGCGGCCGTTGGATTATTGGTGCAAGGACCATCGGCCCAACCGTTCATGGTGCCGTCCACAGTAACTGTGTTCCGGTCAAAATTGGTGTCAGTGATGGCCACGATGCTCATGTCCACGCTAAAGGTGATATTACTAACTATAATTGGCGAGAATGCTGCATCCGAGTAGTACACCAGCGGCAGCGCAAGCGGCGCGGGTTGGGGTGCGGCAAAAAACCGGTTGCCACTGTCGCGATCGGCGTTGGTCGTGGCGGGGCTCTCGTAGGCAGCAGCCAGCGTGCCCGGGTTATAGATGACAAATTTGTATTCCTCCACGCCGTACGGCGAGTTGGTGACATAGAAGGTATTGCCGTACACCTGGTTCGTCCCGCCAGTCAGCCCCGGTTCGGGATAGAAGGCAGAGTCATTTGTCAAAACCCATACATCATGCGTCCAACCATTGAAGATGCCCTCAACGGTAATCACGTCGCCAGCGCTCGGTTTGAAATTGCCCAGGTATATCTGCTCGGACATATCAACGGCAAAAGAAACCTGATTGCTCGTCTGGGCTCCCAGGTCGCTGAAATAAGGCGTGGGCAACACCAAGGTGGCGCCGCTGGTGGTCGGCAGAAATGCGTTCCGATTGTAGCCCGAGTAAAGACTCTCGTAGGTCTGCGAGTAGCCCGAGCCGGTGTTGGTCTCAATAATAAATTTATACTCCACGGGGGTGCCGTTGGCGTCGTACGTATCCGGGATGGTGTTCGTGTAAATGTAAGGGGCGCTGAGGCCTTGCTCGGTCAGTTGCACACTGCCGTCGCCGAACGTTCCGCCGCTGCCCGACCAGTTGTTGAAAGTGCCACGGACCGAAACGCTCTCGGTTGACGGATTAAAGGTTCCATTGGCAACGTTCGTGGACATATCCACACTGAATGTCACGAAGGTGTTCTGGGCGCTCGCCGTGACCAGGGCTGCTGCGGAAAACAGCAATCCGGCCAGAAGTGAGTAATTCTTTTTTTTGACAAACGTGTTTTTCATATTTTCGGGCGATTATGGTTTCACTGATAGCGTGCTGTCTGGTCACACCATTTGGGTCATAGTGCGACACTACTTTGGCAACTCCAATCGTGCAACCGCATGTTTGTGCGGCGGGATTAAGGTCGAATCCCGAATGCCAGTGAGGGGCCAGACGGGGCGTCTTAATTTACCGGAGCGCAGAGCAATGCTCCGCGCTCCGCGCGGATGAATCAGGACCGCCAGTGCAAAAGGCTTCCCGGGCACGCTTAGCACCCCGTTTAACAACTCGTTTCTTGTAGGAGACAAGGTGACGAGTCTTACTTTTCTTCAATTCTGAAACTGAAGTTAGAGACTCCTCACGTCGGCTCCTGCTTTATTAACGGGCTGTCAGCCCCGCAGGTATTTGACCACGGCCTCGGTCCGCGAGTGAACATGCAGCTTTTCATAAACGGTCCGCACGTAACTGCGCACGGTGTCAATGCTGATTTTCATGCGGTCGGCGATTTCCTTGTACGCGTAACCATTCGAAAGCTGGTCGAGAAATTCCTTCTCGCCCGGAGTCAGCCCCGACAGCGAAGAGGAGGCGCCTTCCGCCGGCCGGGTGAAGAATTGAACGACCCGGCGGGCCAGTTGGGGCGTCATGGGCGAACCGCCGGAATGCACGTCGCGGATGGCCTCCAGCAATCGCGCCGACGCCGTGCGCTTGAGCAGATACCCGCTCGCCCCGGCTTTGAGCGAATTAAACAACGAGTCGCTGTCTTCATAAACCGTCAGCATCAGGAACTGCACGCCGGGCACGGCGGCCTTTAATTGCTGGACACACTCCACGCCTTTCATGCCGGGCAGATTGATGTCCATCAACACCACGTCCGGCGGGTGGCGGGGGATTTCCTTCAGCGCCGTCTCGGCGTTCGCGTAGTCGCCGGCCAGTTTGAAGTTCGGTGCGCGGCGGATGAGCGCGGCGAGGCTCGTACGGATGCCCTCGTCGTCATCCACAATGGCAACTTTAATCTGCATATCCTGGGCAATGCTGGCAACCACACCGCCTTAATTACCTGAATCCCGGCGAATTCTCTACTGCATGAATGTGCGGCAAACTCATGCTCACGCTATTTTTGGTTCTTCCGGCTTCGCAAATCCACCGAAAGTTTCACCATCGTCCCCTTGCCCATGGCGCTTTGCAACTCCAATTCCCCGCCGATGGCTTCGGCGCGCCGCCGCATGTTCCCCAAACCGTTCCGGCGGCTTTCCGAAGACGCTGACAAATCAAAACCCTTGCCATCGTCCTGCACCAGGATTTCCAGCGTGTCGCCGGGGATTTTCGCGTGCACTTGAACTTCGTTGGCGCCGGCGTGCTTGAGGGCGTTGGTCAGCGCTTCTTTGACGATGAGAAAAATGTTGTGGCGAACATCCGGCGGCAGCGGCAGGGCCGGCAAGTCATGCGGCAGGTCCAGCCGGCAGTGCGTGGCGTTGCCGTCGAAGAGTTCATTCGCAAAATGGGCGATGTAGTCCGTCAGGCTTTGCAGCGTGTCGCTGCCGGGACGCACCGCCCAGACGATTTCCTCCAGCGCCCGCACCGTTTGATCGGCGGATTGGGCCAATTTGTTGGCGTGCACCTCCACCTGTTCGGGATTGTCCTTGTCCGTTTTCACCAAGCCACTTAACAGCGACAACCGCGTCAGCGTTGAGCCAAGCTCGTCGTGCAAATCCTGGGCGATGCGCGCGCGCTCCTGTTCCAGCGCGTGCTGCTGTTCGGCGCGCTGCAATTGGAGTTGATACTTTCGCCGCTCGACCATGCGCACCGTGGCGCCGACGGCGGCGAGCACAAACAGCGCCAGCAAGGTGGTAAACCACCACGTCTGCCAGAAGCGCACGATCACGAAGTCGTTGAACGACGTGGCGATGGCCATGTCGCTGAAAATCCAGCCGTTGCCGCCGTCATGTTGCACGCCGCCAGTGCCCGAGTGGCGAAGGCGGATTTCGTCGAAGGTCGCCTTCGCCTTGAATTTCGTCGTGAGGTTTTCAGGCTGATTGTCCGCCGTCGCACCGTGCGTCAAATTCGGATCCAGCCATACCGTCACCAGATCATCGCCGCCCGGGACATATTGCACCTTGAAAACAATCGTCCGCGGATGATTGTGGCTCGGCAGCTCGTAGGGGAAAAATTTTCCCATGCCGGCCGCTTCGGGATGGGACGACTGCAAATTGAATTCGTCGGCGTCGTCATAGGTTAACTCGTTTGGCGGCTTGTTCGAGGGTCCGGTTTCCGCAGCGTAAGCCGCCGAATACCCCCACGCTTCCCAGGCATTGCCCACGCCCAATCGCATCTGATTACTCTCCACCAGTTGAAACAAGGCGTAATACGGTTCATCGGCGGGATCCGAAAGCGGGTCCACGCGAAATTTGAAATACAACACGTCGTTCGCCTTGTCATCGCGTTTGACTTTGCCGCCCAAAATGTCCGTTCCCTCCGGCGTGGCGTGAATCACCCGCGAAGCCGGATCACTCCACAAAATGTCGGCGCGGACCGCCGCCGGGAATGCCGCCAGCAACAACAACCCCGCGCCAACCGTGACAAAGAAAAGCTTCCAGGCTGGCCGGGCAAACGGCAAACCCGGGCGGTTGGAAACAACGGGGCTTCGCAGCACGGTTTCACGTTATAATCGCCGCCCCGGCAAGACAAGCAGAAGGATGGCCACCTTTTAAGCCAGAACGATGCCCTCGAACGCGACGAACCATGCTGCACGGATTCGGTTAAAAGCGTGTCTGAACAATGGTAGCAGCCAGCGTGAGCTGGCTCTGACAATATGGCCGCTGCGGCGTGACACGAGGGAATTTGAGCCGACTCACGTCGGCTGCTACGACGAAAATGGAATTTTCAGACTCGCTTTCAGTTCACGGTTGTAGCGCGCCGATTTCGAGCCACAGGCTTGACGCCACCGCAAATCGACGGACCGCCAAAGGGATGGCCATTTCGTCGCACATTTATGCGGTTGAATCCGGGCCGGACCCTTTGCCATCTTAAGCCCGTGCTCAACCTGTTCCATCAACCGGCCGGGAGGTTTTTCAGTCCAGGGAACCTCGCCGCCCGGCTTCTGTTTCCGTTTATCGTCGGCGTTGGTCTGGCGACCGCCCAAACCGCTATCGCCGAATCCGGTTCCCCGGGCGTTGTCGTCGGGAAAGTCCGCGTCCAGTTGCTTTCCGGTTCGCTGGTCCGGCTGGAATTGCAGGGCCCGGAAGGATTCGAAAACCGCGCCACGTTTCATGTCGTGAATCGGGATTGGCCCGGGACGGCCTTCACCACCAACACCGACGCCGGTGACGTGGTCATTACCGCGGCCAACTATACGGTGCGCGTTCCCCGGAACGCCGAATCGCTGGACGGGGTGCAGGTGGCGTCCGCCAACGGACCATTGCTTTATGCCTATGACGGCAAGCTGGAAAACAACCAGTGGCTGCCCGGACCGGCGGACCAACCGGAGGTCTGGTCGTTTGCCGACACGCCGCGGATCGTCCCGCCTGCGTGGGGGTTGACCCCGCCGCCTGCCCGCACCCGTCCTTCGGACACCCTCTCCCATCCGATGGGAGAAGGCGGCTGGGATTTGAGCAATGATGCGCCGGACGTTTATGTGTTCGTGCCGGGGGGGGACTACTATCGGTTCCGAAGTGATTTTCTCAAGTTGACCGGGCCGACGGAAATGCCGCCGTTGTTTGCCCTGGGCGCATTTGACAGTCGTTGGTATGATTACAGTGAAGCCACGGCGTTGAAGCAGATTGACGATTACCGGGCGCACCGGATTCCGCTGGACGTGCTCGTCGTGGACACCGGCTGGCGGCAGAATGCTTCCACGGGTTATCAGCCGAATACAAACCTGTTCCCGAACCTGGAACGGTTCTTCTCGGAAGCCCATGCGAAACATGTCCGCATCATGTTCAACGATCATCCGGAACCGGTCGCCAAAACCGCGCTGGACCCGAAGGAACTGGATTATCGTTATGACAACCTGTCGAAATTGCTGAAGGAGGGACTGGATTTCTGGTGGTATGATCGCAACTGGATGGTGCATCTGGCAACGCCGGCGGCAAACCTGAACAAGGAAGTCTGGGGCATGCGGCTTTATCACGACACCACCGCGCGGGTCAGGCCGGAGTCGCGTCCGCTCATCATGGCCAACGTGGACGGCATTGATAACGGGATGCGCAGACGCCCGATGGACGCGGCCTCGCATCGCTTCCCCATCCAATGGACCGGCGACATCGGGCCGGGTTTTGATTTTCTGCGGCGCGCGGTAGAGAACGCGGTTTATTCCGGGACACAATCATTGTTCCCTTATGAGAGCGATGATTTGGGCGGGCACGTCGCCAACCCGACGCCCGAGCAATATATCCGTTGGATCGAATACGGCGCGCTTTCGCCCATCTATCGTCCGCACTGCACCCACAATCTGGAGCGGATGCCGTGGGTGTTCGGGCCGGAAGCCGAAAGCGTCGCCCGGCGGTTTGTCAACCTGCGGTACCGGCTGCTGCCGGTTTTTTACGCCGCCGCCCACGAAAATTATGAAACCGGCGAACCCCTGCTCCGCCGGCTCGATCTTTACTACCCGCAATTTGCCGAAGCGGGTCGCGATGACGAATACCTGCTTGGCCGGGATATTCTGGTCGCGCCGGTGCTGCAAGGCTCGCTGCAAGTGGTTCCGGGTGAGTGGTTGAAAACCCCGGCCGGTCAGCCCGGTTTGCAGGCGGAATTTTTCACCAACGAAGATTTGTCCGGCCAACCGGCGTTGACGCGGACGGATCCGGATATTAATTTTAACTGGGACCGAATCAGCCCCGCACCGGATTTTCCCCGGACGCATTTCTCGGCGCGCTGGACCGGCATGATTGAAGTGCCGGCGGCGGTTGGCGATGTGCGGCTGGCCACCCTGGAAGACGACGGCGCGCGCGTGTGGGTGGATGGCAAGGAAGTGATTGACGCCTGGGGCGGACACGACTCGGCCACCAGCGAGGCGTCCACGATGCTCACCGCCGGCATGCCACATCAAATCCGCGTCGAATATTTGCAGCTCGATTACGGCGCGCGCATCAAACTGCAATGGGAGCCGGCAAAATCGCCAGCGGCAAAGCGCGTGGCCTGGATTCCGCCGGGCAACTGGATTGACGCCTGGACCGGCAAAATAACTTCCGGCCCCGTTACCCTGACGAACGATGTTACGTTGGATGAGATGCCGATTTACATCCGATCCGGCGCCGTTCTGCCGCTCGCGCCGGAAATGCAATATACCGGCGAAAAACCCTGGAACCCGGTCACGCTTGACTGTTATCCCGGCGCCCGCGAAACAAATTCGGCAACGCTGTATGAGGATGACACATTGACCACCGCTTACCAACGCGGTGAATTTCGCAACACGCGCATTACGTCATCGGCGGATGAAACGGCCAAAACGGTGCACGTGGAAATCGGCGCGGCGAAGGGAAACTTTCATGGCGCGCTGAACAACCGGGCCTGGGCTTTACGGATTCATCCGCCGGCGGACTGGCCAAAAAGCCCGCCGCAGGTCGCCATCAATGGCAAGAAAATCGAGCTCCCAATCCGCTGGCTCAAGCGTGATGCGGCCGCGATGCCGCTGGGCGACCCGGCCGGCGCACCGGACGGGGATGTTTTCGAAATCAGCCTGCCGGCGACGCCGGTTTCCCATAGCCAGTCAGTGGAAATTTCATTCAAGTAGTACAGGCGAGACGCCGTGCTACGGCAACAATTCCACACGGTAGAAGCGCCGGGGTCCCGTCGGTGGGGCGTCGGTAAAACTCAACATTACTTGCGGCGGCACGGCAGAGTCCGGGCCGCCAATGAAATTGCTCCAAATTCCGCCAGGTTGATCGACGAATTGCACCTGATAAGCCCGGCCTGGCATCGCTGCATAATTAAAGACGCAATTGCTGTTCTGCAAACCAACCGTCAGGATTTTGAATCCGCGCGCCGGGTCCAGCAAATCGAACGTGCCGTTGCCCAGGGAATCGCGCAAAGCGACAACCGGGATGACGAGAAATCCGTTGGTGCCGATGTCCGGTCCGCTGCCGGCCGGACACTCCGCAACGAGCGGGCCGCCATTGGTCGTCACATAGGCCGCCGCGCACAGGTAAAGGTTCGTCGGCAGGTATCCGAAGGCCTGCACCAAATCCAACGTGCCTTCCATTGCGCCTGAAGTCGTCGCCGCTTTGGCGCACGGCCAGTTCGTTTGCGCGCCGTTTACATACCAACTGATATAAGCATTCTGGCTTTCGCTGGCGAGATACGGCTTGGTGGCGGCCACGGCCACGTTGCCGGACTTGGCCCAGGGCGCCGGCGCGCTCGCGCCCGGCAGCAACTGATCGGAAACGAAAATGAAATTGTCGTTTGGCCCGCTCGTTCCGGGCGAACCGGTGGCCACGTAAAGTGTTGTCCCGCGTACCGCGGCGTAAAGCACCATGCTGTTCGAAGCCAGCAAATAACCCGGATAATCAAACGCGCCGTCCAGTGCAAACGGCGGCAGGTTCGTCGGCGCGTTGGCCGGCGTGTTGGTGCACACCGGCGCGCTCGGTGTTGAGTAGCCGAGGCTGTTGGTAGCGACGATGAAATAACAATGGTAACTGTCTGGCATCAAACCGGCGTCCGAAAAGCTCGTCCCGGTCGTCGAAGCCACCGGCGCGCTGTCGCGGTTCACGATGTAGCCGGTGGCGCCGGAAGCGGCGGACCACGTCAGGTTGAGCTGATTGGTCTGGACCGGCGTCACCGAAACATTTTGCGGTTGCGACGGCGGTTGTGGATTGCTGTTCGCGCTTACATTGAAATTCCAGTTGGCGCCGCCATTGTTGTCCCAGGTACCCGAGCCGTTATTGAAGACGCAGTTCAGGTTTGTGGCATTCGCCGGCACGGCCACGGTATCTTGCCACCAGTTCGACGCTGAGTTGAAGGTCATTGCCGCGTCCGGCGAGACGACCGGGTTCCAGTTGTTCCAGCCGAGGTGAATATAAACCTGGCTGGCCGATGCCAGAACCCGCCCCGTGGCCGCGTATTGAATCGTCACGGGATTTCCGGCCACCGGCGGCGCAGGCGAAACGGTAACGGGGCCAGTGCCGCCACCGCCGCTGCCACCGCCGGAGCCGGCTGCGACCCACACGTGTTGGATTGGCGTTCTGAAAGTGTTGCCGTGCGCGTCGCTCGCGCTGATGTAATAATCCACAAACGTGTTCGAGATGCCGGTGACCTGCGCGTAATAATAGTCGGCAATGTATTCCGGCGTGTCACCACTGACCGGCGGCGTAACCCGCCTGACCATGTTTGAGGTTTGCCACGCGCCGGCGAGCGGGCCGCCGGCGTAGGTTTGGAATTGATCGCTCGTTGGCGGATTGGTGCCATCCTGGCGAATCAAGAGACTGACATTGGTGATACCCGAAACGTCGTAAGCATAGGTCCAGACCCAGAAATCGGAGTTGGGTTCAACGACGGTTTTGTAACCGTATTGGACACCAAAGTTGGTGGCGCCGGGATTCCACGGCGACCGTTGCGGCAGGAAAACCGTCGGCGGCGTTCGGTCGGCCGACGGATGGGCCGCGATGACGGCATCCACGTTCCGGCAGGCGTTGGATTGCGCAACGATGGCGCGGAGACATTCGTCGCCGTTGCAGCCGTAATAAACAAAACCGCTGTCCAAGGCCCCCAGACAATAATGCCAGCCGAGTTCAACGGCGTTGGGTGTGCCGGAAAAACTGCCCGGATCGCGCACCTGATCAATGTTCGGCGTGATGCCGGAGATTTGCTGCGCGGTTTCGACGCGGTTTTCCGTGGCAATGATGACGCGCCAGTTGTCGCCTTTGTCGGTCGTGCCGATGCTGGGATCAACGACGTTGTTGCCGCTGCCGTCGGTGTAGCTGGGCGGCCAGTTCCAGTTGATGAAACCCGGCGAGCCGAAGTCGCTGTCGGCAAACACCCAGCCGCCGTCCTCTACGTGAACGATGTCATTCGTCGCCGGCGGGAAATCCGAAATAAATTGCTCGATGGTCGTCGGTTCGTAGCCGTCACTGGCCGCGGTGCCGGCCATCTGACTGACCCATTCATTGTAGTAGGAATAGCCGCCGCTCCACGCATTGTCGCCGTCATGCGCGCACAGGACGAGCGCCGGATGGGCGGGATTATTGCGGGCGGCGATCGGCGAAATCATGCCCAGATCCCACGTGCCATAACTGTCCCGCCAGCTCAACGCCTGGTCGGACGGCACAACGATGATCGTGCTGGCGACGCCGGTGTTCGGGTCCACGTACCGCGCATAATGCAACTGAAAACCGAACGGCATGACCTGTGTGGGCGCGCAACCCCGTTCAATGGAAACCCGCTGATAATTCCCCGCGCCCTGGGCCGGATCAACCTGGTCCGCAGGATTGGGAATATCGCAATTCTCGCCGCCGCTGCCGAGCACGAGCGGGAAATCCGCGCACGACCGGGCCAGATGATTATTGGCCACCACCGACCAGGCGATGCCGACCTTGTTGAGGATCGGAATGATGTGCTCGGAGAAACAGGTTTCCGCGGGGAAATAACCGCGCGAGAGCGGGACGTTGGTGCCCCAGAAAATCTGCATCTGCCGCTGCTGAATGCGCAGTTCCATTTCCAGCGTTGCGTCGTCCAGGAGCGGCGCGATGGCGTGATGATAGGTGAAGTTCACCAGGTCCAGCCGCGGTTTGCCGCTGCTGGTCGTCCAGGCACGCGCGGTCTGAAAACTGTTACTCCAGCCGCGGGCGTAGCCCAGTTGGCCGGCGGCGGCGAGGCTCTGGACATTTTCCATGAGCGCGCCGGAATAATTCACCTGCGCGCCGGCGTTGGGATAACCGAGCAAACCACTGAGCGTGGTTTCGATTTCGCCTTGATAGACATTCACCCGGTCGGCCTCGCCAAAAATGGCGCTCAAGACCTCCGGCGACGGATGCGGCCGTCCGCCGTTCTGCTGCTGGATGGTGTCCCAGGCATTCTCATAATGGTCCGTGCCGTAATCGCGCCGGTCCGGCCAGTAAATCGGCTGATGCAGGTGCCAGAGCCAGGTCGTGTGGACGCTGGTGTTGGGGTCGGCCAGCGTGGAAATCTGCGTGAGCAGAAGGCCAAGGCAAAAACGGGTCGAACAACTGAAGAGCTTCATTAACAGACGTTAAGATACGACAAAATGTTGATTCAGCCACCGCACAAAAATGCGGGACGAGAGCATATCAAATAGAGCCGCAGCCACTGGCAGGGACGCCGCGCTGCGGCGTCCGCTCGGCGCTTCGCGCCAACCCTGCCGCATCAGTACGTCCAAGTGTCGTGAGCAAGCGGTTCGGAATTCAAAACCTGCCGGTACTGCCGCCAATTGGGAAGATGCCGATTCATCAACGAGATGAACCGGTCATTGTGATGACGTTCGACCAAGTGCGTCAGTTCGTGGACGAGAGTATATTCGAGGCATTGGGATGGTTTCTTTGCGAGTTCAAGATATTTCTCGTTGGCGGGCGTCGGTTCCTCGTCGCACATGCAGTTCGATGAGCTTTTTCTGGATCAAAACTTTTGGCGCGCCATCGTGCAGCATTACGGAAAGACGATAACGCCGGCCAAGAAAATAATGGCTCTCGCCGCTCACCATTTCGCGTTTGGATTGGCGAGATTGAGCTTCAAATTTGACTCTCTGGCGTTTAATCCAGCATCTTCTGGCAAATCGCATACTGATCCAGCTTGTCCGTCTGGCCCTCGCCGGATTCCTCGCCTTTGATGTTGGCCGTGGACGGCACGTAAGAAGTCACGATGGCGCATTTGCCGTGCAGGTCGGTCTGGTCGAACAACTCGAAGAACTTGCACGCCTCGTAGATGCTGCCCGACACGAGCATCGCGTTGCCACGTCCACTGGCCAATCGGTCGCATCGTGCGAAATCTATCAGGATGTCCCCGGCGATTTTGTCCAACCGTGATTTGCTGGACAACACCTTCTGCATCATGCCCCAGCGCTGCTTGAGTTGCGCCTTGGCCAAATCAGTCAACCCCTTCGTCTTCAGGTCAAACCACTCGTCAATCTTCTTTTGCGACGTGATGCTCTGCTCAATTTGTCGCCGATTTCCTTGTCCCCGTTGAGCGCGACCATGTCGGCAAAACTCCCGCCCTTGGGCACATCGAGCAGATAGCCCTTCTGGCTGGCGGCCTTGTCCGACACGTATTTTACGAACAACAGGACGAGGACATAATCCTTGTATTGCGAGGCATCCATGCCGCCACGCAGCTCGTCGCAGGATTGCCAGAGAGAGGAATAAAGCTCGGATTTTTTAAGAGGCATGGCGACCGGCCGGCATCGTAAAACAAACAGCGGTCGAAGCAATCAGAAAGCCGCGTAAAGTTGCGCGACGGGTTGAGGTCCAAAGTCCGAAAGCGGACAGACTCGACTCCTCACCTGATTCTCTCCCCGGACGAAGCGGGGAGGATGAGTGCATAACAGCAAAAGCCGGCCACGTGGCCAGCACCACACAAATATGTGGTGGAAATAAGGCGAAAGATGGCCGATATTGTCACGCCACCGCAAAGCCCGCAGCCATTTTATACAACGCGCCTGAGCGGTGGTTTGTAGTTTACCCGATGCCATTTAAACATGTGTTGTCGTGCCGGTGACAAAAAAACTTGTGGGGATTCCCCTGCCCAACCGCCAATGAAGGCGCAATTTTATCATTCGGCAATTTCATTAAAGCGCTTTTCCCGCCATGCGGCCTGCGCTGTTCTGCTGGCGGGGTTGTCGGGGCTGTCCGTCAACCAGGTCCGGGGCGAGGCGATGCTGGAGTTGTTCCAGACGCCCTGGTCCGAGATCACTCAAAAGATGCCGGAGATTGCCGAGGCCGGCTACGACAGCCTGTGGCTGCCCAACCCGGCCAAGGGCAACAGCGGCGCGTATTCGGTCGGCTATGACCAGTTTGATCCGTTTGATTTGGGCAGCACCAACCAGCAGGGCACCATTGCCACGATGTATGGCACCCAGGACCAACTGGTTCAAATGGTGCAAACGGCGCATCGGTTCGGCATCCGCGTCTATTTCGACAACATCATGAACCACCGGTCCAGCACGGTGCCCGCGTACCCGGGCTCGGGGACGCCGACGAATTATTATCCGGGTTTGCTGCCGCAGGATTTTCATCTGCAAGTCGTCACCGGCGGATATAAAAACTGGCCGTCCATTGGCGATCCCTACTGGTGCACCACTTCCGTGGTGGAGGACCAGCCTTTGTTAGGCCTGTCCGATCTGGCGCAGGAACCGGGCGCGAACAACCTCAATTTCGGGCCTAACGTCGGTAACACGACCAACAAGCCGGTCTTTATCCGGTTTCCGGGCCGGCCGGATTTGTACATGGATACCAATGGTCCTTTGTTAGGCGCGGGGTCGGGCACCGGCTGGCCATCGCCGCCGAACGGCTATGGGCCGGTGAACGGATGGCGTCCCTTCGATGGCCATGGCCAGCCCGTGCCGGAAGATGTGTCCACCTATCTCTGCCGCGCTGTAGCGTGGACGCTTTACATGACCAAGTGCGACGGCTTCCGGCTGGACGCGGTGAAGCACGTGCCGGTGAATTTCTTCGGCAACGAAACCGGCCAGACCGACGACCCGTCCTTCGGCGGCTACCTCGGCGCGGTCCAGGCCATGTACGATTATGTCCACGGTTATGGCAGCAACGACGACAGCAACGGCTACGTGGAGACGGATGGCAACCGCAACAGCCTGTTCAACACCGAGTCACCGCGCAATGACGCGATGCTCTTCGGCGAATATGAACCGTCCGCGCTGGGTGCCGGGGAAGACTTCAATGATTATCTCCAGTCGGGAATGCGCCTGTGTAACTTCCCGCTGTTCAGCCAGTTCAACAACGCCATCAACAATTACGGAAGCAGCCCGGGACTTTATGGCATGGATGGCCGCGATTATATCCCCCCGGGAGGCAATTGCGACGCCAACGGCAATTTCAGCGCGGCGCAGGCCGTCAACATGCCGCAAACGCAGGACAACGGCACGTGTTGCCCGGCGAATGAAACGCTGGAGAATTCCTATTTCTTCATGCACGAAGGGCTGCCGATGGTTTATTCCGATGGGTACAATCATAATCTGGCCAGCCTGACCAACGGCAGCACGCCGATTGTTTCCTACGCCAATTATCTCGGCGAATTCGGTGACAACTCGATGCCGGACACGATGTACACGCACAATCAACTGTCCCGCGGCGGCACGCGCTCGCGTTGGAGCGACCAGAACATCATCGCCTTCGAGCGCTACGATTACCGCGACGTGGATCCGCCTTCGCTTTACGGAAATGCCTTTACCAATCCCGCGGCCACGGTGGTGTTCTACGTCATGAATGACAAGGGTGGCAGTTCCGGCGACATCGCCTTTGATGACGGCGTCACCCGGACGAGTGACGGTTATTATCTGGTCGGCACCAACACCGCCGACGGGTCAAATACCGCGGACGTTTCCAAACCCAATTCGCGCGGTTGCGGACTGATTGTCGGTTTTCCGCCAGGCACGCTGCTGACGCAATTGTCCAGTGCCGGCGACGTCGCGGGCGGCAATCGCGCCTTCCACCGGTTGCTGGTGCATGGCGCCACCACAAGCCTCAGCACCGCCCAGTCAACCGCCAATGACCCGAACCCGACCAATCGCTTGATTTATGTCAACACGACCCCGTCGGCGGGCTTCGGCGCCATCGAACTGGTGGTCCCGAGCGACGGCTGGGTGATGTATGGTATCCAATGGCCGGAACCGAGCCGGGCCAACCCGGCCACCAATGCCATCGTTTTCCGCCAGGGCGGCATCCAGGTGCCGAATATCACGGTTTATCGCACGGACGGCACCAACGGTGATCCCAATTATGACCCGACATTCCCCTTCAAAATGCGCGGCGGCGTTGACCCCTACACCGGGCAGCCGGTCGTGGCGGCCGGCGAAGGCAACGTTTCCAATCTCACCTACGCCATTAATATTCCCGTGGTGACCAACGGGCTGTTCGACATCCTCGTCCGCAGCGATGCCTCAACTTCCAATACGCTGGTCAAACTGGACGGCGGCACCGATCTCAACAGCCAGATGGGACTGGGTCCGACAAATTTCCAGCCGGGCATCGCACCGACCAATTTCCTCGACCTGCGCGACAACAAGCCCGGCTACGCCGACGATCGTTTCCTCGGCTACGAACAAACGGCGTTTCAGTTCCGCAATGGCCCGGAGAAATTCGCCGCACGGAATATTTTGAGCAACAACATCGTTTCGCTGGGCGCCGAGACGTATGATTACACCATCGGCGGCACGAACACGGTCGTTCCCGGCAGCGGCTTTGGCGAGAGCATCACCAACCAGACGGCCAGCTGGGTTTATCACGACCCGTCCGCGCCCGTGACGGTCCTGACCAATGCCAGCGTGCCGGTGGCTCCGGCCACACAGATGGTGCCGACCAATCCGGCGGCGGGCCAGTCCGTGGACATCTGGGTGCGGGTCGGTTACTCGTCGCAAATCAATACCGGCTACATTTACTACACCACTGACGGTTCAAATCCCGAAGGCGCGTTCGGCATGGGCCAAGGCACGACGCAGGTCGTGCCGGCGCAGAAGGTGAATGATGACAACAGCCTGGCCAACGTTGAATGGTGGATGGGCACCATTCCCGGCCAGGCCAATGGCGCGCCGGTCCGTTACAAGGTCGCGCTGTTCAGCGGAGGCAGCCACGGCTTCTCCGTCGGCAACCCCACGAATTGGCCAAGCATTCAGCCCATTTCTTACGCCGAGTCTTCCGGTTCCAAACTCTTTGGCCTGACGCAGGCGGCCATCACGAATTTCAACCCGGCCAATGCCGTGGTCTGGCTCCACAACGATCTCAACCCGGCCAACACCACGGTTGGATTGCAGTCCGGTTTCCACATTGTCCGCGCCCGGACCTTCCTGCCGGTGATCAATTATTACACGAACCAAAGCGTTCTCACCACGTCAACGCCGCAAAACTACGTTTATGCCAGCCAGGCGCAGGTGTACAATACCTTCGCCCAAACGTTTTACTACGATGGCGGACTGCCCACCGGCCTGATCCTCAATCCGCCGAACGACGGATTTTCAATTTCGAATTTCAACTATACGTTTGACCTTCGCGCCGATAACACGGTGAGCAGCGTTCAATTCAACATCCAAACCTCCTTTACCAATTATTGGGACATCTACACTCACTCGCCCAATGGCATTGGCAATGACACCAACGGCAATCCCATCTTTGTCAGCGCCACCCGGGTCACGCCCAACCCGAGCCTGAATGTGCAATACCCGAACTACCCGGAGGAATTTCAGTTCAATTTCGCGGACGTGCCTTACACCGGCACGGCTACCGTTACGGTGAGCCTGAACGATTACGCCACCAGTGTTTACACCAACGAGTTCACGACGTTGACGCGGACGGTCAACACCCTTGCGCCGCAGCAGATGGTGATCCTTTCCAGTCCGGCCACTAATAACACGATTGTCACCCTCAGCAGCAGCAATCTGGTTTATTTAATCCAGGCCTGCTTCGGCACCGGTCTGGCCTCCGCCGGTTCCAATTTCGACCTTACCATCAACGGCATCCTGCAACCGCAA
>JAJXYT010000036.1 GCA_021780375.1 bacterium
CAAATTTTCCGCGATACCGGCGCGTTGCTCGAAGGCCACTTTATTCTCCGCAGCGGCCTGCATAGCCGTCAGTTTTTTCAATGCGCCCTCGCCCTCCAGCAAATGCCCACGGTCGAAAAACTCGGCGCGGCACTGGCCGAAAAAGTTCGCGACTTCGGCGCCGTCACCGTCATCGCGCCGGCGCTGGGCGGATTGGTCATCGGCCAGGAAGTTGCCCGGCAGCTCGGCGTGCGGTTCATCTTTCCGGAAAAGGAGGACGGGAAACTGGTCCTGCGGCGCGGATTCAAAATCGCGCCCGGTGAAAAAATGCTCGTGGTTGAGGACGTTGTCACCCAAGGCGGTCGCGTCCAGGAGACAATCGACATCGTCCACGCCCACCAGGGCCACGTGACCGGTGTCGCGGCGATTGTGGATCGTTCCAACGGTGCGGTGAACTTTGGCGTGCCGTTTGCCAGTCTGATTTCCCTCAAGGTCGAGGCCTTTGAACCGGACAAATTGCCGCCGGATTTGGCTAAAACTCCCACCGTCAAGCCAGGCAGCAAATAAGTTTGGAACGCCGGTCTCCGACCCGGCTCGAAGCAGCGGAAGACAACGAAGCAGCGGAAGACAGTAATCCCAAAAACACGCCGGGTCGGAGACCGGCGCTCCGTCTTACTGCGCCAAATGGCGCTTCCAACTGTGCCATCATGGCGCTTTTGGCACACTTTTAGGTCCGCCTGTTTTTTAGCTGAACAGGCAGTTCACCCTTTATTAACAATGGTTCCGTGACATTTCAAGCCTCACGGCATCTGCATTGCTTGGAAGCAGCTGACATACTGTTTCTTAACCAAATGATTTTATGGCAAAAGTATTAGGCATTGATTTGGGAACCACGAACTCCTGCATGGCCGTCATGGAAGGCGGCGAGCCGCTGGTTCTGGAAAATTCCGAGGGCAAACGCACCACGCCCAGCGTCGTCGCGTTCACCAAAAACGGCGAGCGCCTCGTCGGCGAAGCGGCCAAGCGCCAGGCCGTCACCAACTCGCGTAACACCGTTTACTCCATCAAACGCTTCATGGGCCGCAAATTTGAGGAAGTGTCGGAGGAAATCAAACGCGTGCCCTACAAGGTCGTGAAGACATCCAATGGCGACGCCGCCGTGGAAGTGGAACTGGACGGCAAGACCTCCCGCTATTCCCCGCCGGAAATTTCCGCGATGATTCTTGCCAAACTGAAGGCTGACGCCGAAATGCGCCTCGGCGAGAAAATCACCCAGGCCGTCATTACGGTTCCCGCTTACTTCAACGATTCCCAACGCCAGGCCACCAAGGACGCCGGCCGCATCGCCGGTCTCGAAGTGCTCCGCATCATCAACGAGCCGACCGCCGCGTCGCTCGCCTACGGGCTCGACAAAAAGAAGGACGAGAAGATCGCCGTTTATGACCTGGGCGGTGGTACGTTCGACATTTCCGTGCTGGAAATCGGCGACGGCGTGTTTGAAGTGAAGGCCACCAACGGCGACACGCACCTGGGCGGTGACGACTGGGACGGCCGGCTGATGGATTGGATTCTCGACGAATTCAAAAAAGACAGCGGCATGGACCTGCGCAAGCAACCCGACGCCCTCCAACGCATCAAGGAAGAGGCCGAAAAGGCGAAAATCGCTTTGTCGTCCGCGCAGCAATATGACATCAACCTGCCGTTCATCACCGCCGACGCCGGCGGGCCAAAGCACATCCAAAAGACGCTCACCCGCGCGAAGATGGAACAGCTTTGCGACGAACTTTTCGAGCGCACTATCAAGCCCGTTCAAGCCTGCTTGAAGGACGCCGACATCGAAGCCGCGAAAATTGACGAGCTCGTGCTCGTCGGCGGCATGACCCGCATGCCGCGCGTCGTGGAAACCGCGCACAAGCTCGTCAACAAGCAGCCGCATCAGGGCGTGAACCCGGATGAAGTCGTCGCCGTCGGCGCCGGCATTCAGGGCGGCGTGCTCAAGGGCGAGGTCAAGGACGTGCTCCTGCTCGACGTGACGCCTTTGTCGCTCGGCATCGAGACGCTGGGCGGCGTGTTCACGCGGCTCATCGAGCGCAACACCACCATCCCGACCCGCAAATCGGAAATTTTCTCCACCGCGTCGGACAACCAGCCGGGCGTGGAGGTGCACGTGTTGCAAGGCGAACGCCAGTTTGCCCGCGACAACAAGACCATCGGCAAGTTTCAACTGACCGACATTCCGCCGGCCCCGCGCGGCGTGCCGCAGGTCGAGGTGACGTTCGACATTGACGCCAACGGCATTTTGCACGTGGGCGCCAAGGACCTGGGCACGGGCAAGGAACAGAAAATCACCATCACCGCCAGCAGCGGCCTCTCGAAGGACGAAATCGAGAAGATGCGCAAGGACGCCGAGGCCCACGCCGACGAGGACAAGGCCAAACGCGAGGAAGTCGAGACGCGCAACGAAGCCGACAGCGCGGTGTATCGCTCCGAAAAGATGTTGAAGGACACCGGCGACAAGATTTCCGGCGACGACAAGGCCAAAATTGAAAAGGCCGTCGCGGAAGTGAAGGAAGCGCTGAAGGGCAGCGACGCCGGCGCCATCAAATCCGCCGCCGAAAAACTCAATGAAGCGTGGCAGTCCGTGAGCGCCGAGCTTTACAAGGCGGCCGCCGCCAAAGCGCAGGCCGAAAAAGCGCAGGGCGCCGGCGCAGCTGGCGGCGGGCCGAAAGGCGAACCCAAGTCCGACGACAAAAAGAAGGACGAAGGCGTGATTGACGCCGAAGTCGTGGATGAGAAGAAGTAAATTTCTATCCGAGCCAATAACTCGATAATTGAAAGGAAAAACGACAACGGTCAGGATTAAAATGAAATTGGCGCAGACAAATTTGAGCAAGCTGGCGAAGGGCGGCAACGAAGTCGCGCCAGCGTCTTGGAGTGCGGCGGCCAGCGGAGCGCGACGCCGCTTTCGGGTGGCAGCCGGCGTTCAAAAGCGGTGTCACAGCCACCGCATTCCAAGACCTCGCGGAGGTTCGGACATGGCAGATTCAATAAATTTTCCCATCGCGGGTGCGGCGGGAATCTGATAAAATAGGCGTTCGTAAAATGGCCAACGAGGAACAACTGAAACGCATCGCCAAAGAGCTTTTCTGGTGGCAGGCGCCGGAGGTTTCGCTGGCGAATCCGCGCCGGTTCTTGGCGCAGTTGATGACGCTGGGGACGTGGCAGGAAGTGCAACTGGCGCGCGAGGCGTTTGGCGGGGACGCCTTCAAGGACGCTTTGCTGAACGCGCCGGCCGGGGTCTTTGATCCGCGGTCATGGGCTTATTGGAGAAACGTTTTTGGTCTGCCGGAGGCGGAATTGCCCCGGCGCTCTTTGACATGAGTTTCGCGCCCCAATTGGCATCGCTGCCCGAGGCGCAGCGCGCGCTGTGGCCGGAGCTGAAGCCGCTGGCCTCGCGCTTCGTGCTCTACGGTGGCACGGCGCTGGCGTTGCGGCTGGGACACCGGCCGTCGGAGGATTTTGATTTTTTTGGAGACGCGCCGGTGAACCCGGACGAGTTGCTGAATTCGCTGCCGCTGTTGAAAGGCGCGACCGTCCGGCAGAAGGCGGCGAACACGCTGACGGTGACGGTGCATCGTCCGCAGCCGGTGAAGATTTCGTTTTTTGGACTTTCGCTGCGCCGGGTGAAAAACCCGGAGGCGACCAGTGACGGCGTGGCGCGCGTGGCTTCGCTGCTCGACATCGCAGCATGTAAAATGGTCGTGGTGCAATCGCGGTCGGAGTCGAAGGATTATCTGGACGTGGCCGCATTGCTGAAAAATGGCGTGATACTGGCCGACGCGCTGGGCGCGGCGCAGGCGGTTTATGGCGAACAGTTCAATCCATTGATTACGCTAAAAGCGTTGAGTTATTTTGGCGACGGCGATTTGGTCACGCTGCCAGAAGCGGTAAAGAAGTCGTTGAGAGCAGCGGTGACGGCCGTGAACGAAACTTCAAAATTTGAACCGTTGCCGGGCGGAATTGTTCCGGCGGAAAAGAGATGAAAGCATTTTCCCATCGCGGGTGCGGCGGGAGTTGATTACAATTAACAACTCAACAACAAACAAAAAACAAACTATGGCACTAAACGTTAAACCGATCGGCGACCGTATCCTGGTCGAGCCGGTTGAAGAAAAGGAAGTCAAGAAGGGCGGCATCATCATTCCCGATACCGCCAAGGAAAAGCCGCAGGAGGGCATCATCGTCGCCCTCGGCACCGGCAAAACCAACGACGACGGGAAGAAAATCCCGTTTGAAGTCAAAAAGGGCGACCGGGTTTTGGTCAGCAAATACGGCGGCACGGAAATCAAGATTGACAACAAGGAATACAAGATTTTGTCGTCGGACGACATCCTGGCCGTGCTCGATTAAAAATGGTAGGGTCGCGCTGCTGCGCGACCGGACGACCAGCAGGTCGTCCCTACCAGAACCAATTAACCATTAACAAAAAACTGATAAAAAATTATGGCAGCAAAACAATTGATATTTGACGAGCAGGCGCGGCAGGCGATTTTGCGCGGCGTCCAGAAGCTCTCCAAGGCGGTCGTCGCCACGCTCGGCCCCAAAGGCCGCAACGTGGTCATTGACAAGAAATTCGGCTCCCCGACCATCACCAAGGACGGTGTGACGGTGGCCAAGGAAATCGAGCTGGAAGATTCCTATGAAAACATGGGCGCCCAGATGGTCCGCGAAGTCGCCAGCAAAACCAGCGACACTGCCGGTGACGGCACGACGACAGCGACGGTGCTCGCGGAATCCATTTACCGCGAAGGCCTGAAATTCGTCACGTCCGGCGGCAATCCCATCGGCATTCAACGCGGCATCAACAAGGCCGTCGAGGCCGCCGTGGGCCAGCTCGACAAAATCACCAAGAAAGTGAAGGACAAGGACGAAATCCGCCAGGTGGCCGCGGTTTCCGCGAACTGGGATTTCGAAATTGCCGACAAAATCGCCGAGGCGATGGACAAGGTCGGCAAGGACGGCACGATCACCGTCGAGGAAGCCAAGTCCATTGAGACGACGCTCGAAGTCGTCGAGGGCATGCAGTTCGACAAGGGCTATCTGTCACCTTACTTCGTCACCAGCGCCGAGACGATGGAAGCCAAGCTCGAAGACGCTTACATCCTCAATTATGAAAAGAAAATCAGCAGCTTGAAGGACCTGTTGCCGTTGCTCGAAAAGGCCGCGCGCTCAGGCAAGCCGCTGCTCATCATCGCCGAAGAGGTCGAAGGCGAAGCACTCGCAACGCTGGTGGTGAACAAGCTGCGCGGCACGCTGAACGTCTGCGCCGTGAAGGCGCCGGGCTTCGGCGACCGCCGCAAGGCCATGCTCGAAGACATCGCCGTCCTCACCGGCGGCAAATTCATCAGCGAAGACCTCGGCATCAAGCTGGAGAGCATTGAATTGGCCGACCTCGGCCGCGCCAAGAGCATCGTGGTGGACAAAGAAAACACCACCATCGTTGAAGGCGGCGGCAAGTCGTCCGACATCCAGGGCCGCGTGAACCAGATCCGCCGCCAGATCGAGGAGACGACGAGCGATTACGACCGCGAGAAATTGCAGGAACGCCTGGCGAAACTCGCCGGTGGCGTGGCCGTCATCAACGTCGGCGCCGCAACCGAAACCGAAATGAAGGAAAAGAAAGCCCGTGTGGAAGACGCGCTGCACGCAACCCGCGCGGCGGTCGAGGAAGGCATTGTGGCCGGCGGCGGCGTGGCGTTGCTGCGCTGCCTGAGCGCCATTGAAACGGTCAAGGGCGCGAGCGAAGACGAAAAGATCGGCGTGGACATCGTGAAACGCGCCATCGAATCGCCGCTCCGTTCGCTCGCGGACAACGCGGGCGTGGAAGGCTCCGTCATCGTCGAGGAAGTCAAGAAGCGCAAGGGCAACGAAGGTTACAACGTGGCTACCAACGAGTACGAAGACCTCGTAAAGGCCGGCATTGTGGACCCGAAGAAAGTCACGCGGACCGCGCTGCAAAACGCGGCTTCGATTGCCGGGTTGTTGCTCACGACCGAATGCCTGATCACGGAAATTCCGGAAAAGGAAAAGCCGACCCCGATGCCCGGTGGCGGCGGCGGCGGCATGGGCGGAATGGATTATTAAGCGGAAGTTCCGCTTCCCATCACGGACGCCGCAGCGCGGCGTCCCGCCAACGAATCGCAAGCGAGGCTGGAAGCCATTCCGGCCTCGCTTTTTGCGTTTTTGTGATTCGGCATCCGAGATGCTATGATAGGCGCAACGACATAAGCCCTAATGAAGATTTTTTCCCCAGGAGTATCAGCTGCCTTCGTGCTGTTGAGCCTGGCCGTTGCAGTGTGGGCGGGTCCAAATCATCCAGCCGCCGAATACGTTGAAGGCGATGCCATCGTCACTTTCAAGCCGTCGGTTTCATTAACCGGTGCCCAACAGGCGCTGGCCGGACATTCGCTGACGTGGCGCCGACAGTTCGCCGAATTTTCCCGGCTATGGGGGAAACAAACCGGTTTGGTGCACGCCAACAACCGGACCACGGCGCAACTGATTGCTGAATTAAAAAACGACCCGGACGTGGAAACGGCCGAACCGAATTACCTGCGTTGGGTCGCCACCACGCCGCCCGATGACACGTATTTTACCAACCTGTGGGCGCTGCAAAATACGGGCCAGACGATCAACGGCAATTTGGGCCCGATGACGGGGACGGCGGGAGATGACATTCATTTTATTCCGGCCTGGGCGCTGGCCCAGCAACCCGGCACCAACCGGCCGGTGGTGGCGGTCATTGACACCGGCGTGGATTACCGGCACCCGGATCTCGCCAGCAACATCTGGATCAACACCGCCGAGAACCCCACCAATGGTTTGGACAATGATGGCGACGGTTATATCAACGATTATTACGGTTACGATTTTGCGGACAATCTGCCTGACCCGATCGATTCCGGCTTTCACGGAACGCACGTGGCGGGAACCATCGCCGCCGTTGGCAATAACGCCATGGGCGTCATCGGCGTGGATTATCAGGCCAGAATCATGTCGCTCCGGGCATCGAGCGACGGCAACTCGCTGCCTGATTCAGCCATCATTTCGGCCATTCAGTACGCGACCATGATGAAGGGCCGGGGGGTCAATGTTGTCGCCATCAATGAATCCTTTGGTGGTGGAGGGTCGAACAGCACCGAGCGCGCCGCCATGGTGTCCGCCGGCAACGCCGGCATCATCTTCTGTGTCGCGGCGGGAAACAACAGCAGCGACAATGACACCACCCTGGAATATCCCGCCGATTACCGATTGGGCAATATGATTGTGGTAGCAGCCACTGACCAGAACGATGCTTTGGCGTCTTTTTCGAATTTCGGAACCAATACCGTGGACATAGGCGCGCCCGGCGTGAACATCCTGTCCTTGCTGCCCATTTCACCGGGCATCCCGCCGGAGGGCACGGTGATTGCCTCGGTCCAGCAGGGTTCCACAACCTACAGCGCCAACGAGTTGACGTATTCCGGCATCAGTACCGGTATCACCGCCACGGTCTATGATTGCGGGCTGGGCAATCCCGCGGACTTTCCGGCGGCAGTGAACGGTAACATTGCGTTGATTGAGCGCGGCACCCTCTACTTTACCAACAAGATCATCAACGCGATGGCGGCCGGCGCCAAGGCGGCCATCATTTACAACAATGCCGCCGGGAATTTCTTAGGCCAGTTGGGCGGTACCAATGGCTGGATTCCAGCTGTCTCACTGTCCCAGGCTGACGGGCTGGCGCTGCAAACCAACACCTCCGCGACCGTCGTCCACGGGCTTTATGAATACCTGGACGGCACTTCGATGGCGACGCCCCACGTGGCCGGCGCGGTGGCGTTTGCCGCGATGAATTTTCCGAGCGAAACCGTGACGCAGCGGGTTCAACGCATTTTGGCGAGTGTGGATGTCGTGCCGGGTTTGCAGGGTCTGGTGCACACCGGCGGGCGGCTGAATTTGCAGCGCATGGTGGATGCCGACGGCAACGGACTGCCGGATTGGTGGGAATTGCAATATTTCGGCCATCTCACCGGTACCGACCCGAACGCCGACCCGGACCACGACGGCATGAACAATCTGGCGGAGTGGATTGCCGGAACGAACCCGACGAATGCTGCCTCCGTTCTGCGGCTGACGCTGGTGTCGGCCACCAACGTCAGCGGCGCTGTGGTAAACTGGTCGAGTGTCGCCGGAAAAAATTACTGGCTGGAACGCTCCACCAACCTGGCAACGGGCTTCAACACCGTCGTTGCCACCAACCTTGCCGCCACCGCGCCCACCAACACCTTGAGCGACACGGCGATTCTGCCCGGCAACACCCGCTTTTACCGGGTCGGCGTGGAGCAATAGCACCCAACGGAATCCAAAATCGTACGCGGCCGGGAACAATTTCAGGCCGCGCTTTGGTTTGTCAAAATGAAACCTCTGCAAAACTGCAGCAGCGGACGTGTCGGCTCTGGTAGAGCCGACCTCTGGGTAAATGGGATAAGCGCAATTCCAGATGTGCAGCAGTCTGGATATCCCGGGAACGGGTACGTCCATTGGGGATCCGGCATGCAAGGCGGACCCGCCCAAGTAAACTGGAACCTCGTCGAATTGAGTGTTCCCGAGCCGTCAACAATCTATCTGGTCTTTCCCGGTTTAGCGGGCGCGGCTTCCCTGAGAGTGGTTCGGTGTGGGAAGCAAAGAGTTCGACGCATCATAGAAGAAGTGTAGAACTTTGTGAACAGACCGGCGTTGTTCGAGTTTTGCATCATCGGGCGTTCGCCAAATCTTAAAAGGGTCGTAAAGGGGTCTTATGATTGACACGCTATGGCTGGTGATCAGTTGGCCAGTAAGAATGGGCCTTGGGACGATGACACGGTCAATTACACCTACGATCCGGGCAGCCGCCAGCGGAGCGGGATGAGCATAGCGGCGCCCAATGCATCGGCCTGGACGTTCCCCAAAAATCCAAATCGCTCGAAATCTGCGAAAGTCGGGCTGGCTTTCTAAAAATTCACACGGCAGCCCGCCGCAGCCGGTCCGCGATGGCTGACCATTCCGGCAAATCCGGCGGCGCTTCCACCACAATCCATTCCGCGCCGGCTTCGTCGCAGCGGTGTAGTTCCGCATAAATCGCCCGCGCAAACGCCTCCGCATCGTGCGGAATCACACTCACGTTTTCGAAATGTTCGGCGGAGGGAATTTGGGTGTGGGCAATAACGTGACCCGTGGCCCGTGACAGGTGACACGTGACCAGGCGCGCCAGCAAATCCGCGTCGTCCTTCCAATCCAGCACGAATAATTTTGCCTTCGGCGAATAATGTTTTTGCAAAAGTCCCGGACTCCGAAGCGAATTTTTCCCTGTCACTGGCCGCTTGTCACTTGTCACTTCGCCGCAAACGGCGGCGAGTGATTCGGCGTGAATCATGCCCGGGCGCAGAATTTCCGGCGGCCCCGTTTTCGGGCGCAATAGCGGGGTCAAATCCAGCACCGTGGATTCAATCCCCACCTGTGACGGGCCGCCATCAATAATCAGGGAAATCTTGCCGCCGAGTTGTTGGCGGACATGCTCGGCGGTGGTCGGTGAAATCCGGCTCGATAAATTCGCGCTGGGCGCCGCGAGCGGAAAATCGCATTCGCGAATCACCGCTTGAATGAGCGGATGACCTGGCCACCGCACGCCCACGGTCGGGCCGCCGGCGGTCACCAGGCCGGGAATTTCCCTGGCGCGCGGCAACACGAGCGTCAAGGGGCCGGGCCAGAATGCTTTGGCCAGTTTGTCCGCGCCCGCCGGCCAATCCGTGACGCAATGTTTCGCCATTTCGACACTGGCGACATGAACGATGATTGGATTATTTGCCGGCCGGCCTTTGATTTGGAAAATGTTGGCAACGGCCTTTTCGTCCAGCGCATTGGCGGCGAGGCCATAGACCGTTTCCGTCGGCAGCGCCACCACTTCACCCGCGCGCAGGGCATCGGCCGCGCGTTTTACCGCGGCTGCAAACAAGGCCGGCGTGTGCGTGGGCAGGATTTGAGCGGCCACGCGCTATTCATAGCGCAAGGCGTCAATCGGGTCGAGCTTGGACGCTTTCCAAGCGGGATAAAAGCCGGAGACGACGCCGATGGCCGCGCTGGAAATGGAGGCAATGCCGATCCACATAAAGGGCGTGAGCGTGGGCCAATGCGTGAGAGAGGCGACGAGACGCGAAATGCCCATGCCGGAAGCGATGCCCATCGCTCCGCCAATGAGGCTCAACGTGACGGCTTCGATGAGGAATTGCACCATGATGTCGCCGCCGCGCGCGCCCACGGCCATGCGGATGCCGATTTCGCGGGTGCGCTCGGTCACGCTGACGAGCATGATGTTCATGATGCCAATGCCGCCGACGAGCAAGGACACCGCCGCGATGCCCGCCAACAGGCCGCCCATCACCGTGGCGGTGGCGGTGGCGGCCTGGGCAATGTCTTCCTGGCTGCGCACGAGAAAGTCCCGGGGGCCGTCCGGCTGGAGATGGTGGCGCTGGACGAGCAGGGACGTGATTTCCTGCTGCACAATGGGCATGGCCGCCTGGGAAACCGCCTGGACGAGGATCGTATCCAGCCAGTCTTCCCGGTTGATGCGCTTTAATTCCGTCGTGTAGGGCACGAGGACGAGGTCATCCTGGTCCTGGCCCATGGGGGACAATCCCTTGGCCTGCAAGACCCCGATGACTTGGCAGGGAACATCGCGGATGCGGATCATTTTGCCGAGCGGGTTCCCCTCGGGGAAAAGTTCCTTGACGTCGGTCTGGCCGATGATGCAGACCTTGGCGGCGGTGCGGACCTGCTGGTTGTCAAACATTTCACCTTCGGCCAGCGGCCATTGGCGAATCTGGAGATACTCGGGGGATTCGCCCAGGACGGTGGTGTTCCAGTTTTGATTGCCGGCAATCACCTGGGTGCGGGTCCGGTTTTCCGGGCTGACGGCGGTCACGCCCTGGAGTTGGGTTTGGATGGCCAGGGCGTCTTCGAGTTGGAGGCTGTGCCAGTTGCCCCAGCCCAGCCGCGCGCCGCTGGAACTGAAGGAGCCGGGAAAGACGAGCAGCATGTTTTCGCCCAGGCTGGCGATCTGCTGCTCCACCTGCTGCTTGGCGCCGCTGGTGATGCTGACCGAGGCGATGACGGCGCCGACGCCGATGATCATGCCCAGCATGGTCAGCAGGGTGCGCATCTTGTTCCGGCGCAGCGCGCGGAAGGCGGTTCGGAGCGTGGCAAAAATTCTCATGCGGTCAAGTTAATGGCCTGCTGCGCCTCCTGCAAACGGTGCAGTTCCGCCTCGGCGTGCAACCGGCGGGGCACGAACTCATCGGTGACCACGCGCCCGTCGCGCAGCACAATGTTGCGCTTGGTGTAGCGGGCGATGTCCAGTTCGTGCGTGACCATGATGATGGTGATGCCCTGGTCGTTCAATTTTTGGAACACGCCCATGATTTCGATGCTGGTCTGGCTGTCCAGGTTTCCGGTCGGTTCGTCCGCGAGCAGCAGCGATGGTTTGTTGACCAGGGCGCGGGCGATGGCCACGCGCTGTTGCTGGCCGCCCGAGAGCTGGTTGGGATAATGGTCCGACCGCTGGCCGAGGCCGACGAGTTCGAGCGACTCCAGGGCGCGCCGGCGCTGCTCCGGCGCATGGACGTGCTGATGGCTGTAAAGCATCGGCATCTCCACGTTTTCCAGCGCGGAGGTGCGGGAGAGCAAATTGAAGCCTTGGAAGACAAACCCGATTTTCCGGTTGCGGATGTCGGCCAGCGCGCTGCGGTCCAGCGTTGAAATATCAATGCCGTCCAGGTCAAAACGGCCGCTGGTCGGGCGGTCGAGACAGCCGATCAGGTTCATCAGCGTGGATTTGCCGGAGCCGCTGGCGCCCATGATGGCGACGAATTCGCCGGGCAAAATTTCCAGCGAGATGCCCTGCACGGCATGCACGTCCACTTCGCCGGTGTGGTAAGTCTTGCGAAGGCCTTCCAGTTTGATGACGGGATTCATGGGTTGGGGATTGGCGCCGGGGCCATTCAATCGGGCCGGATGCTCAAAAATGCCGGCGCATGGCGAATGGATTTCGCGTGTTCTGGTCCGAGGTCAAGCCGGGAATCGCCAGGCCGGTGACCACCGGGTCGCCTGCCTTCAAGCCCGACAGCACTTCGGTGTCAATATTGTCGGTGATGCCGGCCATGACTTGCACGGGCTTCAGCTCGGGGTGGTTGCCCGCGGCATCGCTGACCAACACATAAACGGTGTGGATCGGGGACGACTCGGACGGTCCGCGGCCGCCTCCCCGTCCTCCGCCGCCGAAGCCAGCCCCTCCGCGGCGATTACCCTGCCGCTGGCCGCGGTTGAAGTTGGTGGTTGAGCCGGCGGCAGCGGCCAGCCCGTTGGTCTCAATCACGGCATTGTCCGGGGGCTGAAAACGCAGCGCCGCGTTGGGGATTTCCAGGATCTGGTGGTGTTGGGCGACGATGATGGAAACGCTCGCCGTCATGCCGGGCTTCAAGCTGTAATCCGCGTTGGTCACGCCGATGACCGTGTCGTAAGTCACCACGTTGTTGACCGTGGTGGGCGCGTTGCGCACCTGGATGACGACGCCGTGAAACGTGCGGTTCGGGTAGGCGTCCACGGTGAAATCCACAGGCTGACCCTCCTTGACGCCGCCAACGTCCGCCTCGTCCACGTCGGTGTCAATCTGCATCTTCGTCAGGTCGTTGGCGATCTGAAACAGGGTCGGCGTGTTGAAACTGGAAGCGACCGTCTGCCCCAGGTTCACCGCGCGCGAAATCACCACGCCGTCCACCGGTGAAAGAATTTTGCAGTAGCCCAGATTGGCGGTCGCGTTTTTCACCGAGGCGGCCTGGATTTGCACCTGGGCCGCCGCCTCGTCTCGGGTGGCGACGGCCGTGTCGTAGTCGGCCCCCGCGATCAAATTGTTGGTGTATAAATTTTCCGCGCGCCGCAGGTTGGCCTCCTGCAGCTCCAGATTGGCCCGCGCATTGGCTAGATTGGCCGTAGCCTGACTGAGCTGGGCTTCGTAGGTTGAAGGGTCAATCTCCGCAATCACCTCATTCGACGTCACCACCGAATTGAAATCCGCGAAAAGTCGGGTAATGCGCCCGGACACCTGGCTGCCCACCGTCACGTTCACCACCGGATTCAACGTGCCCGTCGCGGTCACCACTTGGGTGATGTCTCCCCGCTCGACCGGCTCGGTTTCATATTGCGGCCCATCTTCATGGTCGCGCCGGAAATACCAAACGCCAAGTCCAATGACGACGACAGCCATGACAATGCCCCACTTCCACCAACGACTACGATGATTTTCTGCCATAAAACTTTCTCTTAATTAAGACGCCAAAAATGGCTACAAGTTACGACATTCTCCTTCTTCCTGCCTCTTCCCGTCAATTTTAATAAGTGTACTTTCCGCTTTGAGCAGCCCTCGCGCATTCTTAGAATCGTTGCGTGCTCGAAAAATTCGCCCAACAACTCGTCCTCAAAAGCCCCCTCACGGACGAACAGGCGCGTCAAGCCGTGGAGCAGTTGGCCGACGAAGACGTTTCGGCGGCCCTCAAGGCTGACTTTCTGACGGCCCTCGCGCAAAAAGGCGAGACGCCAGATGAAATCGCCTCATTTGCCCGCGCTCTTCGCGACAAATCCATCCCCCCGCCGCTCGACGATGAAACCCGCCGCCGCGAAATTCTCGACGTGGTCGGCACGGGCGGCGACCGTCTGGGCACGTTCAATATTTCCACCGCCGCGGCGTTGATTTGCGCGGCGGCCGGCGTCACCGTCGCCAAGCATGGTAACCGGGCGGTTACTTCACAGGCGGGCAGCGCCGACGTTTTGGAAGCACTGGGCGTGCGGATAGATTTGCCGCCCTCCGAGGCCGCGCGCTCCTTGCGCGAACGCCGATTCGCCTTTTTCTTTGCGCCGGCCTGGCATCCCGCATTCAAACACATCGGGTCTGCGCGGAAACTCTGTGCCGAACGCGGCCAGCGGACGATTTTCAATTATCTCGGTCCGCTGCTGAATCCTGCGCGTCCCTCCGCCATGCTCGTCGGCGTGCCCCAACCCGGGCTTTGCGAACCGCTGGCGCGCGTGCTCCAATCACTCGGCGTCCGCCGCGCCATGGTCGTGTGTGGAAAAGTTCAGAGGCCGGAGTCCAAAGGCCAAAGTGCCATTGACGAGCTCTCAACGCTTGGAGAAAACACGATTGCCGAATTTTACCAGGAACGCGGCTTTGCGACTTCGATTTTGTCGCCGGAACAATTTCCGTTGCAACGGGCGATGCTGGCAGATTTGATGGGCGGCGACCGCCAGGCGAACGCGGAAATCATCCGGCGCCTTTTCCGCGGCGAAGAGCGTGGTCCCAAACGCGATGCGGTTCTGCTCAACAGCGCCGCCGCGCTGTTCGTGGCCGGCAAAACGAAATCGCTGGCCGAGGGTTGGGATTTGGCCGGCCAGACGATCGATCGCGGACACGCCAACGCGAAACTCGAGGAATTGTCGGGTTAGTTCGCGGGGGTGGTGTTATCCGGCGATGCTTTCGCGGCGGCTTCCGCGGCCTCCGCTTCCTTGACTTCCATATCGGCGTAATGAAGGCCGAGATTATGCTGGGCAGTCTTGTCGCCTTGCCGTGCGGCCCGGATGAACCATTTCAAGGCTTCCTGCTGATTTGGTTCCACTCCGCGTCCGGTCTGGTAGCACAAACCGAGGTTACATTGCGCGGGCGCACATTCCTGGTCGGCCGCCGCACGGTACCACTTGACTGCTTCCGTGAAGTTTTGCGGCACGACCTGGCCGGTTTCGTAAAAAACACCCAGATTGAATTGCGCCGCCGGATAACCGCGTTCCGCCGCTTCCCGGTACCATTTGACCGCTTCAACGTAATTCTGCGGCACGCCTTGCCCGGTTTCGTAAAGGACGCCCAGGTTGAATTGCGCCGCCGGATCGCTTTGCTCGGCCGCCTCACGCAACCACTTGGCCGCCTCGCCGAATTCTTGCGGCACGCCCGAGCCATGCAGATAACACACCCCCAAATAGCATTGGGCCACGGGGTCGCCTTGCTCCGCTGCGCGTCGGAACCATTTCACCGCCTCCTGATTATCCTGGGCCACCCCCTGGCCGGTTTGATAGCACACGCCCAAATAACATTGCGCCTGCGGGTCGCCCTCCGTGGCGGCCTGGCGCATTGCTTCAAACGAATCCCATGTTCGACGGTTGCTCGACATCGTAAATAAAGCACGCTTATCGCGTCTCTCCCAGCATAAATCGTCACCATCCAAATTCAAGTAACGAATTGGCCGTGTGTTTTCGCTTCCGTTCCAGCAGGCGGCCTGTTACAAAATTTTCATGGCAACCAAACTCACCATCGGTTTTCTCGGCGCGGGCAAGATGGCCACAGCCCTGGCCCGCGGCTTCGTCCAGGCGGAACTCGTGGGTCCCAAGGACATGGTTGCCGCGGATCCGGTTGCCGCCGCGCGAAAACATTTCACCGATGTAATCGGGGTGACGACCACGGAATCCAATGCGGACGTGGCCAAAACCGCCAACGTCCTGATTCTCGCCGTCAAACCCGACCAATGTTCGGGCGTTTTGGCCGGATTGCGCGGCGAATTCACCAGCCGTCATCTGCTCATTTCCATCGCGGCCGGGGTGACCCTGACAAAACTGGAAGGCGCATTGCCGCCCGGCGCCCGCGCCATCCGGGTTATGCCCAATACGCCGGCGCTCGTCGGCACG
>JAJXYT010000097.1 GCA_021780375.1 bacterium
GTCCAGGTCCAGTAAAGTTCAGGCGCCGACGGTTGCTCGACGCGGAGACGCAGGTTTTGCCTGCAAAGCCTGATCCACGGCCAGACGCAAAGACACAGCGACGGATGGCATGGAATATTTTTCCAGACAACGCGCCCGCGCTTTCTCGCCCAGAATCCGCGCCTCCACCGGATGTTCCAGGACATCGCGTAATGCCGCTGTCAACTCACCGATGTCTCCAGGGCGCACGAGACGCCCGCAACCATCGAGGACAGTGGGAAGATCCGAGACGGCGCTGGCAACAATGGGTTTGGCCATCGCCATCGCGTCATAGACCTTCATCGGCATCTGGTGCCGGGCGCCTTCAGTGTCCAACTGCGGGATGGCGACGACGTCGGCCGCCGCCAACAGCTCCGGGAGCGAGGCATAAGGAAGGACCGGCACTTTAATCAGCGGATAGGCCTCCCACTCCGGCTGCGTGTAATCGTCCGGCCGGCACAGGACCGCCAGTCGCGCTCCATCTATCTTCGCCACCGCCTTGGCCAGCGGTTTGAGTCCCTTGTGCGTACGCCGGGTGCCGGGAAACAACACGACCGGGCCGGAGAATCCAAAATAGGCCCGCGCCCGCTCGCGATCGACAGTCTCAGGCACAAACTGCTCGACCGGGCAACCGTGCGGGACCAGCGTTCCGCCAAAGCGCGCCTGCAGCAGCGAAGAGGAAACGGTGATGGCGGACGCGGCACCGGTGGCCTGCGTCAACACGCGCAGATAGGCCAGGGAAGTCGGGTCTCGCAGGTCTTCCAATGTCTCCGCCAGATTCCGCTCCGGTTCGTGTGCCAGTTCCAGATCCAGGTCGTCCACATCAAGAACGACCGGCACTCGCCGGCAGGCCGACGCGAGCAACGCCACGCCATAGGAAGCCAGGTATGGTTTGACGGCGATGAATACATCGCCATCACAGGCGGCGATCAGTTCGAGGATATTTTCGAAAAATTTGGGGAACGATTTGGCGCCGACCGGATGAATCCACGGTTCCTGGGGCAGCGCACCCCAGGCCCCCCGGTGTTTCGCCGGGCCAATCAAGGAAACTTCGGCAAACTCGCGGGCGGCCAGCGCCAGACGGTGCGCGCGCATCACCGCATTGGAAGTCAAGTTGTGGCTGAGAATGATGATTTTCATGATGCCAACCCGGCCACCGGCTCAAGCGGGGTGTCGGCGGCTTCAGTATGGCCTCCCATCTGCAATCGGTAAAGCGCGGCGTAACGCCCGTTGGCTTGCCACAACTGGTGGTGCGTCCCGCGTTCCACAACGCCGCCGGCGTCGAGGACGAGGATCAGGTTGGCACGAGCGGCGTGGCGGAGGTCGTGGGTAATGAGAAAAGTCGTGCAGCCATAATCCAGCCGCGCCAGCGATTGCAGCACGGCTTGTTCATTCTGCTTGTCCAATCCGGTCATCGGCTCATCCAGTATGAGAATGGGCGCCTGGCGAATGGCGGCGCGGGCAATGGCGAGCCGTTGCCGCTGGCCTTGCGAAACCGTCACCCCGCGTTCCCCCAGGACCGTATCGTAACCCAGGGGCAACGCTTCAATGAAATGATGCGCATTGGCCAGTCGGGCCGCGGCGATGACGGCATCCGGGGTGGCATCCGGCAAACCGTGCGCAATATTCTCGCGGACAGAGGCGGCGAAGAGCAGATTGTCCTGCAATACCGCGCTGATCTGGGCGCGCAACGATTCCAAAGTGAACCCGCGGATGTCGCGGCCATCAATCAGCACCCGTCCGGTTTGCGGATCATAAAGCCGTAGCAAGAGGCTCATCAAAGTGGATTTGCCGCTGCCGGATGCCCCCACCAGGGCAATGGTCTGCCCGGGGTCAATCTTGAAATTGATTTTTGACAACGTTTCCCGTCCGGCGTCGTAGGCAAAACTTACATCTTCAAAGTGGACTTCGCCTCGGAACGCCGGCGCGGGGACTGCCCCGGGCAAATCCCGCACGTCTGGCACGTGCTGGAGCACGTCCAGTACCCGCTCGCCTCCCGCCGCTGCCTTGCTTAAACGGGCGGTGTATTTCGCGAATTCCTGGATCGGTCGGAATGCGTTTTTGAGGTAAGCCAGAAAAACCAGCAACGAGCCGGCGGTTAATTCTCCACGTAACACCAGCCGGGTGCCGTAATACAGCACCAGCGCGCCTGAAATCGCCGTGAGCAGGTCCACCGAGCGTTCCAAGCCCGCTGCCAGCCTCCGGGCTTTGACGTCCTGCTTCAGGTTCTTTTCATTCTGGGAGCTGAACTGCCGTTCAAAAGCCGTCTCCAGCGACAACGCCTGGACGGTCTTGATGGCATTGATGGCCTCGGAAGCGGTGGCCGCCATGGCGCCTTCGCGTTTGCGCTGCAACCGCGCAACCTCGTTGATCTTCTTGCTCATCGTCATCGTCCTCAACCAGAAAAGCGGAAAAACCGATAACGCCAGCAGCGTCAGCCGCCAGTTGAGCCAGAACATTAATCCGATCATGCCCGCCAGGCTGAGCGTTTTGCCCAACCCCGGCAGCACGGCGGTAACCACTACATCCTGCAACAGGCTGATGTCGTTGATCACCCGTATCACCAGATCACCCGCCCGCGCCTTGGCGTGAAAAGACAGGGAGAGATATTGCAGATGGCGGTAAAGCTGGGCGCGTACCTTCGCCAGGACCCGACTGCCGATTTTGGCGAAACCGACCGTCGTCCAATAACCCGCCAGGGCGCGCAAGGCCGTTAATAGAACCGTCAGGACCGCCATGCCGGCCAATAGCGTGACCGGATCAAAAATGTCCACGAACGTCACCTTGTATCCATGCGCACCGTGCATCCGATGGATCACGCGGTCAAAGACCATTTTCAGCGGCCAGGGCTCAAGCAATCGGAACAACACTTCCAATAACAGCGCCAGAAGGGAGCCAAGGATCAGCCAGTAATGTTTGCGCGTCTCCGGCCAGAAATGACGCAGGACGCGCCAAAGGCCGGGGATACTCTCTTTGAATGATTGCGGCCGAGACATACTCAAGAAGTTGCGGCGACCGCCGGCCGGCGTTGGCTCGCATGTTTTTGCCCCGCCCATTGTAAAATGCGGCCGGCAACTGCATCCCAGGTATGTTCGCCCAATACCCGGGTGCGCGCCGTTTTTCCCAGGCGCTGCCGCAACCCGGCGTCCTGGCGCAGCCGATCCAAGGCGGAAGCCAGCGCGGCGGCGTCTCCCGGCGGCACCAGCAACCCGTTCACTCCCGGTTCAATCAATTTCTCCACCTGGCCGGTCCGGCTGGCCACGACGGCCCGGCCGGCCGCCATGTACTCATAAACCTTGAGCGGCGAAAAATAAAAATTGGGCAAGGCCGGGTACGGCGCAACGGCAACATCACTGGAGGCGAGTAACGCCGGCACCAATTCGGGATCCACGGCGCCGGTGAAATGCACAGCCTCCTGCAAGCCGCGCGCCGCCACGTCCGCTGTGATTTTCTCCCGTTCCGGTCCGTCGCCCACAATCAGGAGGCGCACAGAGGGAACTGTAGTCCGGAGCCGGGCAAACGCATCCACGAGGACCAACACACCATGCCAAGCCTTCAGGGTTCCGACGAAACAGACTGTGAACACCCCGGGCGCCGCCGGCAGCGCGGGGCGGATATTCTCGGGAAAACGTTCGGGCCGAACCCCGTTGGGCACCACATGAATTTTAGGCCGGGCTTCAGGAAAACGATCGAGGTAAGTCGCCACCTCGTCCGAAACGGCCAGCAACCGGGAGGCAGCGCTAAAGGCGCGACGAGCCACCTGCTCCGCTGCCGGGCGATCCACCAGCTCGCGGTACTCCGCCTGTTCCTCGATCAACGGGGCGTTGACTTCCAACAGGCCCGGAACCCGGGCGCGGCGTGCATATTCCATGCCCGCGTAACTCCACAGCGAGTAGCGTTCGTAGACGAAATCGAAGGGGCCG
>JAJXYT010000014.1 GCA_021780375.1 bacterium
GCGCGCTGACGCCGAAGAATAACCAGGGCAAATTGGCATAATTCTCCCCGCCGCCGAGCAACCAGCCGACGAGGCAATTCGACCAGACCGTCGGCAGGTTCGACACGCGCCCCAAAATCACCAGCGTACGGAGTTGGCGTAAGAAATCCCGGTTCATTACACGGAGCAAACCAGAAAACTCACCGATTGGCCAGTCCGCGTTCTTCCCAAACGGACCGAGAGAAGTTTGGCGAACGGCGCACGGGATCCGGGGAAAGTGAAGATAGCGTTGCGGTTGAGGCGGGAAAGCATCAGGACGTTGAAATGGATCGCGCGGCGGTTACAGATGGGCAGTGGGACGAATGTGCGGCAAATTGTCTGGCGAGAGAGAAAAAAATAAATCGAAAAGTGTCAATAGTGTGGACTGACCCGTTTCTAGACCAAAGAAAACACCCTCGCGAGAAGAGCCCGATTGGGTGTTCTCGCGAAGGTGTGATACCGCGTTTATCGTTTTAATCTGTAGAACATGGAGTATGTCGGCGCGTACGGGATGATGGCGCTGTAGTTTCCTCCATTATCCATGATCGTGGCCGACGCCGCCTGCCAACTGTATAGATCGGAGCTTTGCTGGACCTGATAGACACCGCCCAAAGGCTGTATCCATGACAAGGCCATGACAAGCTTTTTAGATGAGCTTGTCGGATCTATATCCCTTTGTGGCACGGGCCCGGTTATACCGAGAATCGGATTCAGCCCATAATTGATTTGACTAAAACCGGATATCTGGGCGTCAGTAGCTATATCCAGGTCGCTAGGAAATATCCGCTGACCTGGGTTGGGCGTGCCGGACGACATGAGTGGAACGGCATCCCACGATATCAACATGAATTTGATATGAGCCACGACACCATTCGGCCCTGATTGCAACGGCACTACGCTGCCGGCAAACTGCCCTGATGTAATCAGAATGTTCGTATTCTGGCTCTGGGCAACATAATTGCTATAGCCATACACAAGGCCAAGCAAATGTCCTAACTCGTGTAATGCGGTTGTCTCAGCGTCAAACTGCGTGTTGGTCGTCGGCCAGGTCATGTACCTAGCGTCGTTTATGAGCCCACCGCCAATGTTATCGGCATGCACATAATAGTTTGTCGCCTGCTCACACTCCAGTGGAGTCGAGTCGAGATACCAGGTGAACGATCCTGGTTTTGTCCCGAACATTATGGTACCTTCGATGACTCTGTCAGGCGAACCTCCTTGGGCGTTCATGTATGAGTACGCCCCGCCGTTGGTATCCCAGCCGAAATGGACTAGCATCGTCCCTTGATCCCTGATCGCAAGCGCCCATGTTTGGGCGGCAGCGAACATGCAGTTCGATAGGCTACCTCCACCGATGCTGTTTGTCGGCGGAGTACCGCCAATATAGTCAAGGATGAAATTAAACGCCCTCGAATGCGCCTGTCCGGCTATCAGCATGACAACGATCATAATATTTTTCATTTTCAAATTTCCTTTCTAGTTTTATGCGGCCCACTTGATGCCGCCTTTCAATTGTTCCAGGTGCGAACCGGAGTGATAGGTGACAAACAAACCGGGGTAATGAGGCAACAGTGGCGGCGATGGCACGCAAGCTCCTGAAGGGGGCGGTCCTGCATGTTGATGGATTTCATTTCGTCGCGGGAGCGAGTCCGCGTTCGGCCAGTTGCGGCAGCAGCCATTCGTATTCGGCGGCGAGTTGTTCGACGACGCTTAGCGATTTCAGTTCCGGCGGCAGCACCTCCCAGGTGTAGGTTTCCATTTCCAGATGCGGGCAAAGTTTGGGATTTTCCGCCAACAAATCCAACACCGCGAGCAAATGATCGCTGGTCGTTTCGAACGGCGGCGCGGTGGCAGCGTGCAACGGCACGTGGAAATGAATGCGCCATTCGGGCAAAGTTCCGTCCGGGGCCGAACGCCGGGCGTCCCGGTCGGCCAGCGCGTCGGGCAGGTCATAATAGATATTCCGGTTGCCCGCCGGCTCGCGCACGACCACCTGATGCAGGTAAACATCATTGGCAAATGCCTTGAGCGCCTGGCATGTTTCAACCGTGGGACGGACTTTGAGCGCGGAGCTCAGGTGGATTTTGCTGATTTTGATGCCATGCTGACAAAGGCACGGCAGGGCATTTTGAGGTTCCTCGAAATTCACAGCGAAGTGGCAGGTGTCGTAGTTGACGCCGAGGTGTTCGGCCAGGCGGGGGTCGCGCGGATGTTCGGTCCGCAACCGGTCAAACAGTTGGATGGTCTCGCCGCTGCTTTCCAGCAGACACAGCGGCTCGGGTTCAAGGCCGAGATGCAATTTGCGGCCCGTTTCTTCGCTCAGATGCGCGATGTGCTCGATACAATGCCAGAGGTTGCTGCGGGCGGCTTTCAGCGCGTCGGGATGCAAACGAAAACTTTTGAAGGAAACGGGCAGGGTGCTGACGCTGCCTTCGACGCCCGCGGGCAGTAATTTTGACAGCAGGTCAAACAGCAGGTTGGTGTAAGCCAGCCGTTCGGGCGAAGTCCAGTCGGGCAGGTAAACCTGCTCCTTCACCCGCAGTTGGTGAAACTGGCCGAAGGGAAAGCCATTGATCGTGAAAACGTAGCAATTCTTTTGCGCCAGCCAGCGTTCGAAGGCCAGCAGCGTGGCGGACTCGCTTAATTCGTGCGCGGCCCAGTTGCTCAGGCGCAGGCCGATGGCAAACGGTTTTTGAGGACAAACCCGCTCGCGCACCGCCAGGGTATGGGTTTGCAGCGACTCAAACGTCTCGCGCCAGGTCTCGCCGCGATGAATGTTGGTGCAATAAGCCAGGTGCAGACCGTGATTTAATCGCATGGCCGATGGTTTTCTGATTGTCCGCGTTTACTGCTGTTCCGGCCCGGCTTCGGTGGCGCAACCCGTACTGCGGTTGTTCCGGGTCCCTGCTTAAAAGATGGTACGAAATCCCCGTCCGTTTGGCAAGACGTAAACCGCCGTTGACATCTTTGGCCCGAATGTATAATTTATCACAAAATTGAAGTGACCCATCCATGTTGATTCGCATTAGTTTAATTGTGGCGATTGCCGCGGGGCTGATCGCGGGCGCACTGAACATCGTCAAAGTTCGGGACAAAATCACCACGCTGATTTCCCAGCGGGACGATTTCCACACCCAAAGGGACCAGGTGCAAGCCCAGCTGGACACCACGAAAAAAGACCTGGCCAAGACGAAAGATGATTTAACCCAGACCCAGCAGGAATTGACGGACACCAAAACGCAGCGCGACAAGGCGGTGGCCGACGCCAAGACGCAAATCAAACGCGCCGACGATCTGGCGGACAAACTGACCAGGACCACGCAGGAACGGGATGACGCGCAGGCCAGGCTGGCGGCCTATCAGGCAACGGGTCTGACCGCCGACCAGGTGGGCAGTTTGAACAAGGCGTTCAATTCCACCAAGAACGAGCTGGAGGTGGTCAAGGAGGAAAACGGCGTTTTGCAGCGTACGGTCGACCGGTTAACCGCTAAGATTCAAGAATTGATCGGGACAAATTATGTCGTCACGTTGCGGGCCGATCTGAAAGGCAAAGTCGTCGCCGTGGATCCCAAGTGGGATTTTGTGGTGCTGAACATTGGCGGCGACCAGGGTGTAAAGGATGATGGGGAAATGCTCGTGAGCCGTGACGGCAAACTCGTGGCCAAGGTCATCGCTCGCAGTGTCCAAAAGGACCGCACTATCGCCAATGTGGTTCCGGGCTGGCAACTGGGGGACATTATTGAAGGCGATGAGGTCACCCCGGCGCATCCGGCTTCTTGAAATGGATAGGCCGGCCATGAAATGGCTTTTATTGTTCATGTTGGGTGCGCTTCTCCTCGGGATGACCGGTTGTGAAACCAACGAACCCGAGAATGCCTCGGTCCGCCCGTGGAATGCGCCGCAAAACTGGGAGAGCAGCTCGCCCATGCTCGACCAGCAGCACCAATAACATCAGCGCACAAATCAGCCGGAGACTTTCACCAGCCGGGTGGGAGTCACGATAAAATCCATCCGGGCGTCATGGCTTCCCGCGGGTATTTCCTTTACCATTTGCGCATCAATCGCCACGCCGCATTTGATGCCGCGCACCTTCGCCAGCAGCCGGTCGTAAAACCCCCGGCCGCGTCCCAGCCGGTGTCCGTGCCAATCAAAAGCGACTGCTGGAACCAGAATCAAATCGAACTGCTCCAGCGGAATTTCCGCGCAGGTCGCGGACGGCTCGCGCACACCGAATTTTCCGGCGGAAAGGTCCGTGGTTAAATTTTGGACCCGGCGCGCCGAATAGACTCGGGTGGCGGAGTCGAACGCGGGCAGGGCGCAGATTTTTTTCGTCGGCAGCAATTTTTCCAGCAACGGCCAGACATCCGGTTCATCCGGCAACGGCGCGAAGAACAGAATCGTGCGGGCGCTTTGCAATTGGGGTTCCAGTCGGCCGCACAGCTCGATGGATGCCACCGCCCGCAGCGCCGGGGAAATTTTTTGCAGCGCGTCGCGAATTTGCTTTCGCAGCGCGGCTTTTTGTCCATTCAAATCCACAGTCATTTCTCTTTCTGCCTCCGCGCGGCGGCCAGTTCCGCCCGCCATTTCTCGACCCGTTCCTTGATCTTCTTTTCCACGCCTTGTTCAGTCGGCTTATAATAAATCTTGTCGGTTCCGAGATAATCCTGCGCCACGAAATGACCCGGATGGTCGTGGGCGTATTCATAACCCTTGCCATGCCCGAGCCGTTCCGCCCCCTGGTAATGCGTATCGCGCAAATGCTCCGGGACCGGCAACGTGCGGCCTGACTTCACGTCCGCCAGCGCGGCGTCAATGGCCAGATACGTGCTGTTGCTCTTATTGGCGGTGGCGATATAGACCGTTGCCTCCGCCAGGGGAATGCGCGCCTCCGGCCAGCCGACAAATTCCGACGCCGACAGCGCCGCGTTGGCCAGCACCAGGGCCATGGGATCGGCCAGGCCCACATCCTCGGCAGCACAAATCACGATCCTCCGGGCGATGAAACGCGGGTCTTCGCCGGCGTGAATCATCTTGGCCAGCCAGTACAGCGCGGCGTCCGGGTCGCTGCCACGCATGGATTTGATGAACGCGGAAATCGTGTCGTAGTGCGCGTCCTCGTCGTCATACACGACGGCCTTTTTCTGAATGCTCTGCTCGGCGGCGGCGAGGTCAATCTGAACCCGGCCTTGTTTGTCCGGCGCCGTGGTGAGCGCGGCAATTTCCAGCGCGTTCAGCGCCTTGCGTGCGTCGCCGTCGGCAATCCTGGCCAGGTGGCGCAAGGCGTTTTCGCCGGCTTGAATTGTCAGGTAACCGAGGCCGCGTTCAGGGTCGGCCAGCGCCCGTTGCAGCAATGCAAATAATTCCGGTTCACTCAACGGACGCAGTTCAAAGATTTGCGAGCGCGAAACGAGCGGCGAATTGACAAAGAAAAACGGATTATGCGTGGTGGCGCCGATGAGCCGCACCACGCCGCTTTCGACATCCGGCAGCAGCACGTCCTGTTGCGCCTTGTTGAAGCGGTGGATTTCGTCAATGAACAGGATGGTCGGCTGGCCGGTATTCTCGAGGCGGTTGGCGGCGGCGGCCAGGACCCGGCGCATGTCCGCCACATTGGATTCCACACCGCTCAACCGCTCGAACTTGCTTTTGGTCTGGCGCGCGATGATTTGCGCCAGCGACGTCTTGCCGGTGCCGGGCGGCCCGAAGAAAATCAGCGATTGGATGCGATCGGCCTCGATGGCGCGGCGCAGCAACTGGCCGGGAGCGAGAATGTGCGTCTGGCCGGCAAACTCATCGAGGTTGCGCGGGCGCATGCGCGCGGCGAGCGGCTGATTGCGAAAAGGAGTCGGCGCAACCGGCGCTTCCGGCTTTGGTTCCGTCGCCGGAGAGCTGAACAGGTCATCGCGTGCCACGACATCAGGATAACAGCGCCAGGGGAGGTTTCCCAAAATAAAAAATGGAATTATGCCTTTGTCACACGAGCTGATGTTTGAATCCTGATGTGCTCAAGGCCAGTGGACGTTACCTGCCGCAGAGCTTGCGGAGTCAGGCCATGGCATGCACTTTGGGCCAGTGGCCGACGCTGGAAGTTTATCTGGACGATGGCTGCGTGGGGTTGGACAACAATCCGGTCGAGAATGCCATTCGGCTCGGCAACAGGCACGGGACCGCGGAGAGGGGAAAATACTACAATACTGGGAACCGACCCGTTCGCGGACGTTCGGCTGGTTTCGGGCGCAAACTCGGACAGAGCGCGGCTTTGTTCGCGGGGTTGACACGGGCGCGAAACGGGATTTGCGTGATAATGGTTATCCAAGACCACGGCACGCCGACTCTCGGGCAGGGTTAGTCAAGCCCGCCAACGAGCAGGCTACGCCACCCCATTCCCCGAACCGGATGAATCAGCCGTTAGAGGGGCAGGGAGCCTGGCGACGGCACAGTTGGCAGCCGGGGTTCGAGCGGCAGCCGCCTTTGCCGAACACTGTGTGCGGTCCGGTCTGGCGGAATTTCAGGAGGTGACTGACGTTGACGCCCGCCACTTCACCGGTTGGAACACGCCGACAGAGGCAATGCCGGGCCCGGTTTGCCGGCGCGAGCGGTGTGCGCAATAAAATTAAAAGTTGAGGCGGTTGGACGATGAAACAAAAACCCCGCCCTTGCCGTGGGTAACTGTTCCTTTGAACATGTTTTGCTACATGTGGGACGGGCTGGACTGCTTTCGACTTCCAACGAAGGCGTGTCGGCCGCAGCCCCGGCTTGGGTCCCGGGATCGTATCATTACGGTTCAAGGATTAGTTGCCTAATCACGAACAGGGCAGGGTAAATTCAGGTTTCAATCAAAGAGCAATTCGTCTTTCTGACGCGTTCAATATCGCTTTGATCCGGAATTTTCTCAAGAAAAATTCGTGTAAATTTTTTGTTGCGAATTGCGCCTTGACGTAAAAGGTTTCCGGCAGCAGATCAATGAGCGTGCGGAGCAGTCGGCCTTCGTTGGCGATGGCTTCCGCCACCTGTCTGTGCCCGGTGATATCGGTGTTGATGCCGAAAATCTGCCAGCGGTTTTTCATCCAGCTTGTGGCGATTCAACCATGCTTCACGCCTTTATTTGCCGTTAAACCTTTTTTGCGATTGTGAAATCAATTGTTGTTACTACACGTCCCAATCATGCATCTTCTTGCGTCGTGGCGGTCGGGTGATTCAAGCAGCAGGAAATTTGCCGTTTCAGGGCGCCAGACTGGTTCTTGTCCCCGGTATCCAGGCAGAATCCGGAAAAACTTCCAACTCGCTTTGCTGCGGTCATTGGCATAATTTGCCATCTGATTATTTGCAATGACGACCTCCGCGACCATTCGCCCGAGCAGCCGGATCCGGCAGGACTTCCTCGACTTCTTCAAGTCGAAGCAGCACACCCTTGTGCCGTCTTCAAGTCTGTTGCCCGATTCACCGAACCTGCTGTTCACGAACGCCGGCATGAACCAGTTTGTGCCCATTTTCCTGGGGCAGGCCCGGTGCCCGTATAAGCCGGGCCGGGCGGCCGACACCCAGAAATGCGTCCGCGCCGGCGGCAAACACAATGACCTGGAAGACGTCGGCCTCGACACTTATCACCACACCTTCTTCGAGATGCTCGGCAACTGGAGCTTCGGCGACCCCGACTCAAAAGACGGCGTCGGGGCAGGTTACTTCAAAAAGGAGGCGATTGGCTGGGCCTGGGAATTGGTCACCGGAATCTGGAAATTCCCGCCGGAACGCCTTTACGCGACGATTTACAACCCGGACAAGTCCCTGGGCGATCCTGCCGAACGCGACGAAGAGGCCTGGAACTGTTGGGCTGAAAAATTCCGCGCCGCCGGACTCGACCCCGCCGTCCACATTGTCTATGGCGGCAAGCGGGACAATTTCTGGATGATGGGCGACACCGGTCCGTGCGGCCCGTGCTCCGAATTGCACGTGGACCTCACGCCCGGCGGCAACACCAACGGCAGTCTGGTGAACAAAGGCGACGCCCGTTGCATCGAAATCTGGAACCTCGTTTTCATCCAGTTCAATGCCAACCCCGACGGCACGTTCAGCCCGCTGCCGGCCCGGCACGTGGACACCGGCATGGGATTTGAACGCGTCACTTCCATCATCCAGGGCACGAAGAATTTCAAGGATTTCGCCAACGCGAAAATTTCCAATTACGAGACCGACATCTTCCGTCCGATTTTTGACGCGCTGGAGAAATTGAGCGGGAAGAAGTATGGCAGCACCCTGCCGCCGGTTGATCTCTCAACCCTCGGCCCGCAGCAGACGATTGACATCGCTTTCCGCGTTATCGCTGATCATATCCGCACGCTGGGCTTTGCGATTGGCGACGGCATTCAGCCCGGCAATGAGGGTCGCGGTTATGTCCTGCGCCGCGTCCTGCGCCGCGCCGTGCGCTACAGCCGGTCGCTCGGTTTCCAGGGGCCGTTCTTCTACAAACTCGTGACCGTGCTCGCCGACACGATGGGCGATGTCTTTCCTGAAATCCGCGCCCGGAAAAAACACGTGCAGGAAGTCATCCGCGTTGAAGAGGAAATGTTCAATAAAACGCTGGACCGGGGCATTGAACTCTTTGCCGAAGAGGCCCGGCGGGTTTCCACCAACCTGGTCCAGTTCCCGGCGCCCAAGGACGGTCCGATGGTTGAGATCACCGATTTCGGAAGCAAGGTGATTCCCGGCGAATTCGCCTTCAAACTCTACGACACCTACGGTTTTCCACTGGACCTCACCGAATTGATGGCCCGCGAACGCGGCATGACGGTGGACCGGGACGTCTTTGAACAGTTGATGGAAGAGCAGCGTACCCGCGCCCGGGCCGCGCAAAAGAAAGAGGTCATTTCGCTTTCGCAAGTGGAGACCACCACGCCGACAAAATTTGTCGGCTATGACCAGCTTGCCGTGGAGGCCGGAGTTTTGGAGGTGGTGTCGTTGAAAAACAAGACCGCCATCGTTCTCGACGCCAGCGCTTGCTACGCCGAAATGGGCGGCCAGGTGGGCGACACCGGCGAACTGGCCGGCGGCGGCGGGCTCTGGCGGATCACGAACACACGGAAATCCGGCAACACGTGGCTGCACTTTATCGAAGGCGATGATCCGCCGGCGGCCGGTTCCAGCGTAACGCTCGCGGTGGACAAGAACCGCCGGAATGCCATTGAGCGCCACCACACCGTCACGCATCTGCTGCACTGGGCGTTGCACGAGGTCGTGAGCCGCGACGCTTCGCAAAAAGGCTCGTTCGTCGGACCGGACAAGCTGACCTTCGATTTCAACAGCGGGCCGCTCTCGCCGCAGCAGGCGGCCGACATCGAAAAACTTGTGAACGAACGCATCCTGGAAAACGCCGGCGTGTCGTGGGCGGAAGTGCCCTACGCCGACGTGAAATCGCGCCAGGACGTGATGCAATTTTTTGGCGACAAGTACGGTGACGTTGTCCGCGTGGTGCAAATCGGCGGGCGGCCTAAAAAGCTGGATGGTTATTCGATGGAACTGTGCGGCGGCACGCATACGCGGGCCACGGGCGAGATTGGTTTGTTCCGCATCCTCGGTGAGGGCGCGGTTGCCGCCGGGGTACGGCGCATTGAAGCGGTGGCCGGACTGGAGGCTTATCGCCGGGCCGCCGACGAAGTCACGCTGATCCAATCACTCTCCGATAAGGTGAATTCGCCGGTACACGAGTTGGAGAAGAAAATCGAGGCGCTGCTCGAACACCAAAAAGCAGTTGAAAAGCAACTCAAGTCGGCGCAACAACGCGAAGCTTCCAATGCCGCCAGCCGTCTGCTGGAAGAGATTCACCAGGTAAACGAAATACCGGTCATCCTCCACAACCTCGGCGCGGTGGACGGCGACTTCCTCCAGGCGGTCGCCGATTCATTGAAGGAGCGTTTCAAGGGAGTCATTGTTCTGGGGGGCGGTTCGCAACCTGGAAGCGTGGCGCTCGTCGCGGCCGTCACACCTGATTATGTTTGGAAGGTGCAGGCGGGCAAAATCATTCAGCAGATCGCGCCGGTCGTGGGAGGCAAGGGCGGCGGTAAAGCGGACAACGCGCGCGGTGGCGGCAAAGATGCCGGCAAACTGGACGAGGCGCTGGCCAGGGTCAAAACATTGCTGCATTGAAGGTCGAAACCGGCTGTTTTGCGCGTCTTTCGGAGCTTTTGCAGCTGCCTGTTACCGATTTTGCCAAAAATCGGCATTCTACCAGCAACAGGATATTATTTTGTTGATTATTAAGTACTTATGAAAACTTTTTTCTTTTTCCCTGTTGCCGAATAATCCCTCCCCGTAAAATTCAGCCGGTATGAAACATAATCGGGGGCCAAGCAAGGCCCCAAATGGCAATGTTGTATTGAGGCAAATGCAGTTAAAGGACCTGCCTCCGGTATTTCGACTGGGACAAAAACTTTTCACGGCTGAAGACCTGCCGACGCTGTATCGCAGTTGGGACGAATACGAGATTCTGGAATTGTTTCGTTCGGACGAAGAAACCTGCCTGGTGGCCGAGGACGATGAAAAGATCATCGGGTTTGCGTTGGGTTGCATGATGGACAAGCCGCGCAGCGCCTGGCGATATGGCTGGCTGGAATGGCTCGGGGTGGCGCCCCGTTACAAGCGGCATGGCATCGCCCGGCGGTTGCTGAACCAATTAACGCAACTCTTCATTGATCGCGAAGCGCGCATCATGCTGGTGGACACCGACGAGGAAAATGCCGATGCCCTGGCATTCCTGCGTCAGACCGGCTTTGGCCAGGAAACCCGGCACGTGTATCTGTCGCGAAATCTGGATGAATATCCCAAACGATTCGGACGCAGAAACGGGCATCGGAATGGCAAAGTTCACTGATGGGCAGGGTGCGGGCCGGCAAATCCGATCCGATGCCGTGTCGGCATATTAATTTGTTATGTCGGCGCAATCGCGGATTATCCGGAGGAGTTTGGCCGGGTCAAAGGGTTTTTCGAGGAAGCTTTCGTGGTCGCGCAGGGTTGAATCCTTGCCGGGCAGGTTGCTGGCGTAACCGCTGCCGTAAATGATCCTGAGGCCGGGTTTGCCGGTCCGCAAGCGGTCGGCCAGTTCCCGGCCATTCATGCCCTCGGGCATGACCATGTCGGTGACAGGATGTCAATGCCTTCCCGGCGCTCGCGCCAGATTTCCAGGGCCTGCACGCCCGAAACGGCGGCGTGGATATGGCACCCATGCCGTTCCAGCACGCGTTGCCTCAAGCGGCGCAAGGCCGTCTCGTCTTCGACCAGCCGATGGCAATTGTGGCAACCCCCGCCGACGATGCCCTGCCCGATGAACGTGTCCGAATAGCAGAAGAGCGGCGCGGTGGAAGCCGGGCTTAATTTCGCCAGCGCCTCGCGCGTCGTGAAGAAGTGCTCGCAATCGAGGCTTTCGACATCCCTGGAGGCCGTCCCTGCAAAATTTGTTTCCAGGCTTTGCTGGAAGCCGGAGAGGAATTCAATCAGGTTGGGTTGGTGGCCGTTTTCCAGTTTCAACCCAGCCGCTTTCGGAGGCCGTCCAGCTGATCGCTCAGTGCCTTTGGCAGTTTGCCGTCAAACTTTGCATAGTTCACAGCCACATCTTCAACCTCTTTTTTCCACCCCGTTGTGTCCACGGTGAGCAGTTCCTGGAGATCGCCGGCGGCCAGATGCAATTCCGAGACGTCCAGGGCGTCCGGCGTGGGCAAATTTCCGATGGTCGTCTTTTGCGCCTTGCCGGTCCCTTCCACCCGATCGCAAATCCACTTGAGTACGCGGCTGTTCTCGCCGTAACCGGGCCAGAGCCATCTGCCGTTCGCCGCTTTCCGGAACCAGTTCACAAAATAAACCTTGGGCAGTTTGGCGCGGTCGGTGCGTTGCGCAAAGGAAAGCCAGTGCGCGAAATAATCAGCCATGTTGTAGCCGCAGAACGGCAGCATGGCGAACGGGTCGCGGCGGAGCACCCCGGCCTGGCCGAGCGCGGCGGCCGTGGTTTCCGAACCGCAGGCGGAACCCATGAACACGCCATGCTCCCAATCGAATGCCTCGTTTACCAACGGAATGGTGTGCGGCCGGCGTCCGCCGAAAAGAATGGCCGAGAGCGGCACACCTTCGGGATTCTGCCAGTCGGGATCAATGACCGGGCATTGCGTTGCCGGTGCGGTAAAACGCGAGTTCGGATGCGCGCCCTTCTTGCCGTTGTCGGGCGTCCATTCATTGCCCTGCCAGTCAATGCCCCTGGCCGGCGCGGGCACGCCCATGTCTTCCCACCAGACATCGTTGTCCGGTGTCAGCACGACGTTGGTGAAAATGGTGTTCTTCGCGCAAGCCGCCAGCGCATTGGGATTCGATTTTGCGGAGGTGCCCGGCGCGACGCCGAAAAAGCCCGTCTCCGGATTCACCGCGTAAAACCGCCCGTCCCTGCCGATGCGAATCCAGGCGATGTCGTCGCCCAGGGTCGTGACCTTCCAGCCCGGCACCGTCGGCTGCATCATGGCCAGATTCGTTTTTCCGCAGGCGCTCGGAAAGGCCGCGGCGATATAATATTTTTTGTGCTGCGGCGAAGTCAGGCACAGGATGAGCATGTGCTCGGCCATCCAGCCTTCCTTCTTTGCCACGGTGGAAGCGATGCGCAGGGCGAGGCATTTCTTGCCCAACAACGCGTTGCCGCCGTAACCGGAACCGTACGACCAGATGGAGGGTTCCTCCGGGAAATGGACAATGTATTTGTTTTTCGGATCGCCTTCGCATGGCCAGGAAACGTCCTTTTGACCGGGCTGCAACGGCGCGCCCACCGAGTGCAGGCAGGGAATGAACGTGCCGTTCGCACCCAGTTTGTCCAGCACGGCCTGGCCCATGCGCGTCATGATGCGCATATTGACCACCACGTAAGGCGAATCGCTGATCTCAATGCCGATTTTGCAAATGGGCGAATCCAGCGGTCCCATGGCAAACGGAATCACATACATCGTCCGGCCCTTCATGGAGCCTTTGAACAAGCCGAGGAGCTTTTGTTTCATCGCCGCCGGGTCGGCCCAATTGTTGGTGGGACCGGCCTCTTCTTTGGAACAGGAGCAGATGAACGTCCGGTCTTCCACGCGCGCCACGTCACTGGGATGCGACCGCGCCAGATATGAGCCGGGACGCTTGTTTTTGTTGAGCCTGGTGAACGTGCCGCTCTTGACCATCAGGTCGCACAACTTCTGGTCTTCCGCCGCGGACCCGTCACACCAATGAATATCCCCGGGCTGGCAGAGTTCTGCCATTTCCTTGACCCATGCAATCAGCTTTTGATTCTTCGTGTTTGCTTTGTCCATGCGCTTCTCCTGTCCGTGCATTTTCTGCAAAAGATGTCCGGCTAAAGTGCCAGAACCGGCCCGGCTTGAACAGTCCAAATTAAAGAAAATTCGGGAGGCTGACGCCGGCAAACAATGACCGTCCTGCTTTTGTAAACCGGGACCGGTCCGGCTTGCCGCGTGAAGATCATGTCCCGCGGTTCAATCTTCTGAAGATTGCGGCGCACGGCTGAGATGCCGCTCCCGAACACTTTTGCGTCGCGCCAGGCTTGGGGATATGCTAAAGGTGAATTGGATGAATTCGCCGTCCGCCCATCGCGCCGGACCGCCCGAGGCCAATGCCTGCCTCGCGCGCTCGGTGGTGGATACGCTGGCCGAGGAGCCGACGCTGGAAGCGGTGACCATTGACCGCGCCCGGCGGAAAATTTCCGTGGCCACGCTGGGCCGCGCCGACGTGGTCAAATTGACGGAGCGCATCACCAGCCAGTTTCAAGCGGCCCACGCCGCCGATGCCGGTCACACCTGTTCCTTGCTGAGCGGCGAGGGCGACTGCTTCTCGTGCGACACGCCGTTGTCCGAGGACGAACGCAAGCGAATCACCATCCACAACGACGGTCCCTCGACCACCATTGCGCGCGTCACGTGCCCGACCGCGCCGACCTTCTGGCGCTGGCGCGACATGCCGTTTCCGAAAGTCGTGCCGCGCGACGTCGAATTTCTCGAACACGTCGGCGAGATTGACGAATGGAAGACCCGGCTCGCCGCCGCGATTTTGTGCGGTGTCTTTGGATTGGCCGGCTTTTTCCTCGGCCGGTTTGGCCATCCCACCCTGTCGGTGCTTGGTTTCATCGTCGCCTATCTGGCCGGCGGTTTTTATCCCGCGGAAGAAGTCTGGCAACGGCTGCGGAAGCGCACCATTGACGTGCATTTCCTCATGCTCGCCGTGGCCATCGGCGCCGCTTCCATTGGCGCCTGGGCGGAAGGCGCCACCTTGCTGTTCCTGTTCTCGCTGTCCGGCGCGCTCGAACATTACGCGCTGGGCCGCACGCAAAAGGAAATCCGCTCGCTCTTTCGCGACGCGCCCAAAGTCGCCACGGTGATGGACGCCCACGGCAAGGAACGCGAGGTCAAGGTCGAGCTGCTCCAACAGGGCATGCGCCTGCTGATCAAGCCGGGCGCGCAATTTCCCGTGGACGGCGAAATCGCCAAAGGCAACACCGCCACGGACGAATCAAATCTCACTGGCGAAGCCACGCCCGTCGAAAAAAAAGTCGGCGACAACGCGCTGGCCGGAACTATCAATTTGTGGGGCGCGGTCGAAGTCATCGTCACCCGGCCTGCCGCCGAAAGCTCGCTCCAAAAAATCATTACCCTTATCAAGGAGGCGCAGCAGCAAAAAGCGCCCGCGCAGATGTTCGCTGACAAGTTCAGCACCTATTACACCTATGGCGTCATCGGACTGTCGTTCGCGATGTTTTTCGTGTGGTGGCTCGGCCTCGGCCTCGAGGCATTTAAATCCACGGTCGAATCCAACAGCGCCTTTTACCGGACGATGACGCTGCTCGTGGTTTCATCACCATGCGCGTTGGTGCTTTCGATTCCGTCGGCGGTGCTCGCGGCCATCGCGTGGGGCGCGCGGCACGGCATTCTGTTCCGCGGCGGCGCGGCGGTGGAAAAACTCGCCGAGGTGAACACCGTCTGCCTCGACAAAACCGGCACGCTCACCACCGGCGAACTGCGCGTGGAAACCGTCGAAAGTTTTCCGCCCGGACGCGATAAGGAAATTGTACAGCTCGCGTATTCGCTGGAAAAACTTTCGACGCATCCGCTCGCCCGGGCCATCACCCGCCACGGCAAACGCCACGGCCTGGAGGTCGTCGAATTCCCGCAATTTGAATCTGTCACCGGGGAGGGCTTGAAAGCAAAACGCGACGGCAAGGATATTTTTCTCGGCAAACGCGAATGGGTGGAGTCGCAAGTTTGTCGGGGCGGATTTGCCGCGCCGCAATCCGGCGCCGGGACATCCGAGGTCTGGGTTTCCGCCGGCGATTTGCTGGGGCGCGTCATCTTGCGCGACGACATCCGTCCGCAATCCGCCTCGGTCGTGGAGGAATTGCGCGGCGAGGGACTGCGGAGCGTGGTATTGACCGGCGACCGCCAGGCCGCCGCCGGGCATTTGCGCGCGGAATTGAAGCTGGACGACGTGCGCGCCGAATTGAAACCGGAGCAGAAAGTCGCCGCCATCCAGGAATTGAGCAGGGAAGGAAAGCGCGTGGCGATGATTGGCGACGGCGTAAATGACGCGCCCAGCCTCGCCGCCGCGTATATCGGCGTGGCCATGGGCGCGCGCGGTTCGGACGCGGCGCTGGAGCAGGCCGATGTGGTGCTGATGCACGACCGGCTGGAGAATTTTCTCGCCGCGTTCCGGTTGAGCCAGCGCGCGCGGCGCATCATCCGGCAGAATCTGTTCATTTCACTCGGCACGGTGGTGGTGCTGGTGTCGTTCGCCATGCTGGGAAAGATTCCGCTGCCCATCGGCGTGGTCGGCCACGAAGGCAGCACCGTCGTCGTGGTGATGAACAGTTTGCGATTGTTGTTTGGCGGGATGTCGGCGAAACAAAAATGATTTTAACCACGGATTCACGCGGATCACACGGATAATGACAGGTGCGATTTCCGCCAGGGACTCGGTAGCCGCGGGCGTCCGTCGGCGCCATTTACCGGCTCCAGAAGTAGTCGCGCGGCCGCCTGAAGGCGGGACTCCAAACATTTGGCAAAGCAGGCCCTTACCAGTGACATCATTTTCGGGTTTGCTTCGGGCGGGAACTTTTCCCATTGTTGGCGCATCCGACTCGTGAGATGAAGAAAAAATTGACGTGGATTCTCGGGGTGCTGGCAGTGGTTTTTGTGCTGTTGCAATTCACGAATCCGGCGCGCACGAACCCGCCGGTCGTTCATGATTTTTTGGCCGCCGAAAACCCGCCGCCGCCTCTCGCCGCCCTGTTCCGCGGCGCGTGTTACGATTGTCATTCCTACGAAACCCAATGGCCGTGGTACAGTCACATCGCGCCGGTGTCATGGTTGATTGCCGACGACGTGCAGGGCGGGCGACGACATTTGAATCTTTCCAACTGGCCGGTGGACGATCCGGAACGCGCCGCCAGGCGGCTGGAAAACGCCAGCGAAGAGTTGGGCTACAAAGAAATGCCGCCGGCCAAATATCAGCTGATCCATCCGGCGTCCCGGCTCACCGCCGACCAACGCCAGCAATTGATTCAGTGGCTCGATCAGGAGGCTAAACGCTTGAAAACGGTGGCGGCTTCGGGAAAATAGTTCATGCTCCATAGCGAACTGATCCCGGCGCCGGAGAAAAATTCCCGGCGGCTGATGGTGATGCTGCACGGTCTGGGCGACAGCCTCGAAGGCTACCGCTGGCTGCCGGAGGCCATGAACCTGCCGTGGCTGAACTACCTGCTCGTCAATGCGCCGGACGATTATTACGGCGGCTATTCGTGGTTCGATTTGAACGACCTCCTGCCCGGCGTGCAGCGGAGCCGGAAACTGCTATTTGAACTGCTCGATGATTTGCCGGCGCGCGGATTTCCGGCGGAACAAATCACGTTCGGCGGTTTTTCGCAGGGCAGTTTGATGGCCGTGGAAGTTGGTTTGCGTTATCCGCACCGGTTTGCCGGTGTGGTTTGCATCAGCGGCTGGGTGTGCGAGCCGGAGAAACTGGTGCAGGAACTCTCGCCGGTTGCCAAACAACAACGGCTGCTCCTGACCCACGGCACCGGTGACCCATTGTTGCCGATTGACCAGGTCCGCACGCAAATTCCGCTGCTCAAATCCGCGGGCCTCAATCTTGCATGGCGCGAATTTGCCAAGGTGCACACGATGATCGAGGAGGAAATCGTGCTGATCCGGGATTTTGTGCGCGCCGGCTATTCTGTTGTGGGGAAGTAGCCGGCGCGCCCTGGCTTCAGCGGGGCTAAACCTTGACTTCGCGGTGGGCGCCGGGAATCCAGATCTGTTCCGGGCGCGGGCTGCCGGCCGTTTCCCAATCCATCGCGCGGCTTACCATGTTCCGCATCTGGGTGAACCACCAGCTGGCCCGGGCAATTCGTCCCCCACGCCGCGCCGGCGTGGCGCCCCGATATCGGAGGTCCGGGTTGATGCCAAGTTCGAGTTGTTCATTGTTCATATCTCACCTTTCATTTTTATGGCATCGTAACGGGTGGGGTTGGACAAAGGCTGTCCAAGCCAAAAGAAAAACGGGAGCATCCCTTTTACCAACACCGGGCTGGAAGAGGTGGGGAAAACAAAAAAACGATCAGGAAAGCTCAAAAAAACGAATCAAATGGTTTTTAACTTTCGCTTGCAACGCCGGTCCGAGAACACCATTTCGACTGTGCAGCACACCATGCGCCAAGTCGTGGAATGTTCCAAAGTGTCCTGATCTACAGAAATCCTTTTACTACGGCTTCTTGAGAATCTTCCCGAACTCGCCTTCGACGGGTTCGATTTCAATCCGTCCGCTTCCCGGAGCGGCATGGGGCCTGGCTTTCTTTTCCACTGTCTTGGGCGCGCCGGCGGTCAAGGCCGGCAGCGTGACAGCCGGGAGAGACTCGGCCGGTTCGCCGTCGGGCGGTTCCGCGTTCTGGCCGGGGATGAAGAAGTTGCCCCGGGTCTCGAGCCATTTGGCGTAACGCTGGAACGTCCACATGCCGTGATCGGCGCCGGTCTCAATCGCGGTGATGACTTTGAAAAATTCGCGGGTGCGGATGAAGTTTTTCACGGCGTGGGTCGCCATCAGGATTTCACACTCGGGCACGAGGATGTTCAAGTCCTGCCGGAACCGGAGCCGCTGGGAAATGACCGCGACGAGGCAATCAGCCAGTTGTGAGCAGACGGCGCTTTGAATTTCCGCCGGAAAAGCCGAAGCCACGCGTTGGATCGCCTCGGCGCAGGTCGAGGAATGCACTGTAGCCAGGACGAGATGGCCGGTTTCCGAGGCGCTTAAGGTGAGGCGCATCGTTTCCGGGTCGCGCATTTCACCGACCATCAGCACATCCGGGTCCTCGCGCAAGGCGTCCAGCAGGGCCTGCTCGAAACTCGGCGTATCGCGTCCCACCTCGCGCTGGCGGATGTAGGCGCGGCGCGGGCGGAAGGTATATTCGATGGGGCTTTCGACCGTCACGATGTGGCGCGTTTCAGAAAGATTGATTTCCTGGATCAAGGCAGCCAACGTCGAGGATTTGCCGCTGCCGGTGGGGCCGCAAATCAGAATCAGACCGTGGGTGTTCCTGACCAGTTTTTTCAGGTCCGGCAGCAGGTTGAGTTTTTCCACCGTGGCTTGAAACGCCGCGAGCAGGCGGATCGCCATGCCGACGCCGCGCGAGGATTGCAGCACGTTGATGCGGCAACGAACGCCACGGACGGTTTTGGACAGGTCAAACGAGCGCCGATCGAGAAAGGCCGGCCACTGGGTTTCACCGATGAGCGTCCGGGCCATGTCCAGCAGGGTTTTCGGCGCAATCGGTTCGCCGGCCACCCGCAGGGCGCCGCGGATGCGCAATGCCGCCGGCATCCCGGCTTCCAAATGCAGGTCGCTGGCGCCGTTGGCCGCCGCCGATTCAATCAATGATTCCAATTCCATGTGATTTTAAGCTGTTTAAAGCAACCCTCGGGCCAAGGAAAAGTTCCAGAATTAAACAAGGGAATTTTTCCACGCGGCCACGGCCGCCTTGATTTCCGCCGCGCAATTCACCCGCGGTTTGACAAAACGCGGCGTGAACCACGGGAACATGCCAATCAAATCCGACGTCACCAGAATCTGCCCGTCGCAGCCGGGGCCGCTGCCGATGCCAATCGTCGGAATCGGCAGCGCTTGGGTCAATTCCTGTGCCACCGGTGGCGTTACCAGTTCCAGAACAATCGCAAATGCGCCCGCGGTTGCCAGGGCCTGCGCGTCCTCGAGCAGAGCCTGGTGTTCCGGGTCCATTTTGCCTTTGACGTGATAACCGCCTTCTTCGACGGCGTGTTGCGGCAACATGCCCAGATGTCCGCAAAACGGGATGCCGGCGGAAATAATCGCGCGAACCGGGTCAAGGATTTCATGTCCACCTTCCGCCTTCACGAACTCCGCACCCGCGGCAGCGAGGCGCTTTGAATTCTCAACCGCCTGTTCCGGTGTCTCGTAACTTTTGAACGGCAAATCCGCGCCGAGCAAGGCCTTTGGCTTTGCCCGGGCGGCGGCACGCACGTGATGCTCCATTTCGGCCATGGTCACGTGCGTGGTGTCGGGGTAACCGAGCACCACCATGCCGAGCGAATCGCCGACGTGGATGAGTGGAATACCCGACTCGTCGAGCAGTTTCGTCAGGGGAAAATCATAGGCCGTCAACGCGGCAATTTTCTCACCGCGGCTTTTCATCGCGCGAATGGCGGCAACGGTGATTTTTTGTGAGTCCATGTGTTCAGGGCAGGGACGGCCCGCTGAGCCGTCCGCGGACACCCGGGCCGCGCGTCCCTACCTGTTAAAACTATTGATCAATTCCTCCGGTGAGATTGTGGCGGTGCCGACTTTCCCGACGACGAGGCCTGCCGCGTGATTCGACAGGAGTGCCGCCTCCAGCGGCGACGCGCCGGCGGCAATCCCCAGCGTAAACGTGGCGATGACGGTGTCACCGGCGCCGGAAACATCGAACACTTCCTGCGCCACGGTGGGGATGTGGACCGGCTTCTGCCCGTGCTGACAGAGCAACATGCCCAGTTCGCCGAGCGTGATGAGCAGGACCGCCGGCCGAAGTTCGTTGAGCAAACGTTCGGCGGCGAGCATGAGATTTTTATCGGCGAGCGGATTCGGGCAGCGCGTTTCGTCCAGCAGGGCCGCCAGTTCAAACGCTTCCTTGCGGTTGGGCGTGATGAGCGAAAGGCCGGCCAGGTTCAAATGGTGGACCGGTTTGGGGTCAAAGCTCAACCAGACGCCGCGCGCGCGGCAAAGCGATTTAAGTTCGTTGAGCAACGGCTGGGTGATGACGCCCTTGCCGTAATCGCCGACAATCACGGCGTCGGCCTGCGGGAGTTTTGATTTGATTTCCGCCAGCAGGCGACCGGTCAGGCGCGTGTCCAGACCGTCGCGCGTTTCGCGGTCAATCCGGACGACCTGTTGCTGGTGGGCGACGATGCGGGTTTTGACGCTGGTCAGGCGGGCGGCGTTGGCCAGCAGGCCGCCGCAGTGGATGTTTTGTCCGCAGAGCAGGTCTTTTAAACGGCGGCCATTTTCATCCCGGCCAACCATGCCAAAAACGTCCGTGAAGACTTTGAGCGCGGCCAGATTGCGGGCTACGTTGGCCGCGCCGCCCGGCATGAAGCTTTCGCGCGCGAATTCCACGACGGGCACCGGCGCTTCGGGCGAAATGCGCGAGACGCCGCCCCAGATGAATTGGTCGAGCATCACGTCGCCGATGACCAGCACGCGGGCCTGGCACGCGGCGGCCAGCAATTTCCGGACGCGCGCAACCGGTAATGTGGTGTAATGCACGACCATCTTTTAACCCGTATTGGCCGGCAAAGGAAACAAAGAATTAAGCCCGGCGAGTGGCAAAAAGTTTCCGCGCCCCGGGTCGCGAATTGGGGCGCGGAGGCGCAGTCTGATTGTGAGCGGGGTTAGAACGTCCAGGTAAAACTGATGACCAGGGAGTGAGTATAGAATCCCTGTTCCTTGAGTTGATAATACGTGGTAGGGGGTATTCCACCACTGAAACTTTGAGTCGCATTCCAGCTGGGGTCCGTCGTGCCAAGAAATTCATAAGAAATATCGAAGGCGGCAGATTTGGACAGTGAGTAACGCAAACCCGCTTTTGCCTGATAGGCAAAGACAAAATCGTTGTCCCGTGCGTAATAGCTGGTTGGGCTGTAGCGGTAGGAAAGAATTGAGGCAGCCCCGCCGGCTCCGATTCCCATGTAGGAAGACCACGGACCTTTGAGGGGAACATTATAAATCACATTCAACAGCATCGGGACGGTGTAGGTGTTTAAATTCAAATTGAGCGTTGGATTATCCGCGGAACTCCAGATTAACCCTGTGTCAAATTCCACCGACCACCGCCGGTTGATATTATAGCCCGCATTAACATCCGCCCGGACTCCGGGGTTGAACGCTAAATTTCCGCTGCTGGAGGTGGTTGACGAGCCGTTCGAGCTGAATATTTCAAAGGTCGTGTCCGGTTGGTACAAGTAGCCGGCACCAAGCTGGGCATAGAGATTTCGCGTCAGAAAGAAGTGTGAACCACTGGTCGCAACCTCCGGATTTTGCGTCCGGGGCTGGGAATTGGGGATCGTCCAGACCGTTGAACCTTGTGAACCTTTCGCCCAATCCTGTGCGGCTCCAGCCAGAGTGGACATGACCAGAACGGCAACGACGATTGTGATTGAACGAACGTTCATTTCTATTTTGCAACCAATAGCAACTCTAATGCCATCGGGTTTATGTGCGAATGTTCCCGAGAAGCAGGCGACAGGAAAATCCGGTTTGGAATCCGGGATATGCATTTGGGAGGGACAGCCCTGTAAAACTTTGGTGGCTCGGGTCACAACCGCTTTCCGTCTTTGCGGAAAAGCCGGCCGGTGCCTAAAATTACGTTTGTCTGTCCCGTAAAATTCGCCCGATCCCGTTCTGGAGATAGACCGTCTAGTCCAGAAAGGCCGTCAGCGGACTCGTGGCGCTGGCGGTTTCCTGTTGTGCCGCGAGACCGGTTTCGTAAGCGGCGCGCCCGGCCTCGACCGCGTTTTTGAAGGCGATCGCTATCCGGTTCGGATCGCTCGAAACGGCGATGGCCGTATTGACGAGCACGGCGTCGGCGCCCATCTCCATTGCTTCCGCCGCGTGGCTCGGCGCGCCAAGACCGGCATCCACGACCACCGGGACCGTCGCCTGCTCGATGATGATGCGGATTTGATCGCGCGTCTGGATGCCGCGATTCGAACCGATGGGTGAGCCAAGCGGCATCACCGTCGCGCAACCGGCGTCCTGCAACCGCTTGGCCAGCACCGGGTCGGCGTTAATGTAAGGCAATACCGTGAACCCTTCCTCGACCAGCATTTCGGCGGCCTTGAACGTTTCCACCGGATCGGGCAGCAGATAACGCGGGTCGGGATGGATTTCGAGTTTGATCCATTTCGGCAAACCGGCGGCGGCGGCGAGGCGCGCGAGCCGGACGGCTTCCTCGGCGTTCATGGCGCCGCTGGTGTTGGGCAGCAGAAGATATTTTTTCGGATCAATAAACTCCAGGATGTTCGCGAACGGGTCGTGCCGGCCGCTTAAATCGGCGCGGCGCAGGGCGACAGTGACCAGTTCCGCGCCGCTGGCGTCCAGGGCGTCGCGCATGGCTTCCGGCGACGAAAATTTTCCCGTGCCCAGAATCAGGCGCGACCGGAAATGTCTGCCCGCGATAACCAAAGATTGGTTGGCCAACGACATTCCAACAATTTAAGAAAAAATCCGCCATTGTCGAGACGGGAAGGGGGATAATGGTTGGTTGCAAACCCCGGATGAAACGCCACGCCCAGCAAACCGGAATCGTCCCAGCCCTGGCATTGATGATGAACGTCGAGCACGAGTTTTTTTTGCGGCACGCCCGGATTATTTTCAAACGTCCAGACGCGGCCTTCGCGTTCCCAGACGCATAATTCATTCGTGCCCGGTACCGACGTGAGGCCGACGGCGTTGGTGAAAAGCAGGTTCGGAAACGCAACCACTGCCGACCAGTCGCCCGAAATGGCCGGCGCGGTTTCCGGCATGGCGCCATTCAAAAAAGCGCCGCTGGCCGGGCGTGAATCCAAGCCATAAGGGTTTCCCCGGACCGGCGGAACCCCAACAGCCAACAGGTAAAACAGAAGTAAAATTCGCCTGCCTTTAAGAGCTCCAAACACAAACGAACCTTGGGTGGAATTTGCCTTCCCCATTGCGGGTAGGTTCATCAAGACAACGTTACCAGACTTGCCTGCTTCTGACGGAGTGTCAAATCCAATGCCGGACAAGGCTGGTGCGATTGCTCGCGGTGGACGAAACCGCGGCCCTTGGGTCTTTTGGCGGGATGGTTGTCGGCGTGAGTCATCTAACGGCTTTGGATGTCAGCGATCCGCCGGCGGAAATAAATGATGTTCTCAACATTATCCCTGCGGAAACGATTCTCTATGTCACCAAAGATATCGCCCTGGCCGCGATTGCTCCAGCCGGATCGCTGGTGACCATTTCCCAGGTTTCCCAATCGTTCCATCAAGTTCCCGAGCCGGGCACGATATTGCTCGGGAGCCTGGGTGGCGGCTTGCTGCTGTTGCTGAAGTTGCGGCGCCAGGCAAGGCATGATTAATAGGTCGCCTGCACTCTTCATAGATTTCCATAAAAATAAAGCGCCGGCGGATCGAACAAGAAGTCGGTCTGCCGGTTTGTTTTATGTCGGATTCCCCCCGGGCAAGCTAATTTCAGCCGGCTTCGACTCGAACCCTGATTAAAATTGGCGCTTGGAACCGGTGCGCGGCGATTTTAGGTTTACACCATGTTTCGGCCCTGTATTGACCTGCACGAAGGCAAGGTGAAGCAAATCGTCGGCGGCTCGCTTGGTGGTTCGGGCGTGCGGACGAATTTCATCGCCGAAAAACCGGCCGCGTGGTTTGCCGAACTTTATAAGCGCGACGGACTGGCCGGCGGCCACGTCATCCAGCTTGGCGCCGGCAACGAGCCTGAAGCCCGCTCGGCTCTGGCGGCATTTCCGGCTGGCTTGCAGATCGGCGGCGGGATTAACGCGCAAAACGCGCGGGGCTGGCTTGATGCCGGCGCCTCACACGTCATTGTGACCAGTTGGGTCTTCCGCGAGGGTCGCGTGGACAGGGAACGGCTCGCCGAATTGACCAGGGCGGTCGGCACCGCGCGGCTCGTGCTGGATTTGAGCTGCCGTCGGCGCGGGGAGGATTATTTTGTGGTTACCGATCGCTGGCAAAAGTTCACGGAATTGGCCATTGCGCCGGAGGGATTGCGGAAGCTTGCTGAAAGTTGCGCGGAATTTTTGGTTCACGCGGTGGATGTGGAAGGTTTGTGTCGCGGCATTGACCGGGAGCTGGTCGGGAAACTCGGCCGCTGGACGCCCATCCCGACGACGTATGCGGGCGGCGCGAATTCGCTGAGTGATCTGGAAGCAGTCACGCAGCTGGGGCAGGGGAAAGTCGATCTGACCATCGGTTCGGCGCTGGACCTTTTTGGCGGCCGCGGCGTAAGATACGACGACTGCATAAAATTCAACCGCCGCCAGAAAAACTCCGGCGGCGGTTGAGATCATCAGGAACAGCACTTATTTAGCGGCTTCAATTTTGGAGGGCACCAGCATTTCCTTGCCATTCTTTTCGGTGACCTTGCCGGTCACCGTCGCTTTTTCGCCGTCATTCTGGCAGATGTTGGAGTGGAAGTCCTTGCTGACCTTGTTTTGGGTCAGGTAGTAGTTGACGCTCTTGCCGTCCTTCTCGACCTGCAAGACGTTCTGGCACTTGGACGTTTCGTGCAATTTGCATTTACCGCAGACCATCGTGCCGGTCAGCGTGGTTTCCGTGCTGGCGTCGCTGGCCAGCAGACGCGCCGCGCCAAACGCCAGCAGCAAGCCTGTCGCCAGCGTCAATGTCAGAGAGGTTCTTTTCATAGGTTATTTGAGTTTGTGTTTGTCAGGATTAAGACAGCTTAAACCAGGTTTCCATTCAAGCAAAAATGAGGGAATTAATCTGCCTTCGGCTGCGCCGCGAACAGTTCGGCGATAACAATCTGGAATTCAGGGATCAGCGATTCTCCCAGCACCTCGCTTCCGGCCAGGATGCCCTTCAGCGCCAGCCCCCATTCGGTGCAATGGTAAATCTCCACGTTGTCATAGCGCGGGTCGATCATCCATAGCCGCGGCACGTGGATATCCTCGTAAAGCTGCTTTTTAATGACCGTGTCGGCCTGATGATCCTCCCGGCTGATAATCTCCACCGCCAGCCAGAGTTTGCCGGTGGCTACGGTGACCAGGGCCAGGTCAGGACAGATCGTCGCAGAAGGCGAAACGTGGATCTTGGCGCGTGGAGCAAGCAATTGCGTGGCAGGAAGATTCGCAACGCTGGCGGTCATCAACGTGTGCAGGCGTTCGCAAATCGCTTCGTGCCGCGCGCCGGGCGCGGAACGGGGAAAGGTTTCGCCGTTTAAAATCTCTTCATAGGGCCGGCTCATTCCGCCAAGCAAACCAGTGATTGGCCAGGTCGGCAAGCAGCCTTTTCCTTTAAAACAGGACTTGCCAACCCGGCCGCGCACCGCTATTCTCCGTGCTCTTTTGAATAATTTATGGCAGTAAAAATTCGCATGAAACGTGTCGGGACCAAGAATGCCCCGGTGTTTCGCATCGTGGTGGCCGACGGCCGCAGTCCGCGCGATGGCAAGTTCATCGAGGAAATCGGCACCTATCAGCCGTTGAAGAAGGGCGACAATTTTTCGCTGGACCTTGACCGCGCCAAATACTGGCTGGGCAAGGGCGCCCAGCCGAGTGAAACCGTCGCCAGTTTTATCAAGAAGGCAGGCAAGGCCACGGTTGCGGCCTGACCTGATTTTTTTCCGCCATGCAGGCCTTTTTGGAATACGTCGTCAAGGGACTGGTGCAACATCCCGAAGCGGTTTCCATTACGCCGGTCGAACGCGAAGGCATGACGGTGTACGAATTGCGCCTGGATCAGCAGGACGTCGGCAAAATTATCGGCCGGCATGGGGTGACGATTAATGCCATCCGGTCCCTGTTGCTGGCCGGCAGCGCCCGGAAGGGATTGCGCTGCTCGGTGGAGATTGTGGAAGACCAGCCGGTGGTCAGTAGTCAGTAGTCAGTGGTCCGCAGCAAAACACTCGTGCGCTGGCTGCTCCTGACGGCTTATGACTGACTGCGGACCGATGAAGATTGACGTGCTTACTTTGTTTCCGGCGATGTTCGCCGGGCCGCTCGATGAAAGCATCATCAAGCGCGCGCGGGTCGGCGGATTGCTGGATGTGAAGATTCACAATCTCCGTGACTGGGCGCATGACCGGCATAAAACGGTGGACGACCGGCCCTTTGGCGGCGGTCCGGGAATGTTGCTGAAGCCGGAACCGCTCTTTGAAGCGATTGAAGAATTGCGGCGCAAAAGCACGCGTGTGATTTTGTTGTCGCCGGCCGGCCGGAAATTTGACCAGGCCGCCGCGCGCGACCTGGCCGGGCAGAAGCACCTGTTGCTGGTCACCGGCCATTACGAAGGTTTTGACGAGCGCGTGCGGGAAAAATTGGCGGATGACGAGTTGTCGATCGGCGACTATGTGCTGACGAACGGTGCGCTGCCGGCGATGGTGGTGATTGATGCGGTGGCCCGGTTGCTGCCCGGGGTTTTGGGCGATGACGAAAGTTCGCAGGATGAATCGTTCAGTTCCGGCCGGCCGGGACTGGAATACCCGCAATACACGCGGCCGGCGGAATTTCGCGGAATGAAAGTTCCGGAGATGTTGTTGTCCGGCAATCACGCCGAGATTGAAAAATGGCGGCGGGAACAGGCAAAACAGCGGACCCGGGAGCGAAGACCGGATTTAATGTAGCGGCGGTTTGTGACCGCTGGAAAAATGCGACGCGGCAGAATTTATGAACCAGGCATTGTTGGAAAAAATTGAATCGGAGCAGTATCGCAAAGACGACGCGAAATTCGCCGTCGGCGACAGCGTGCGCGTGCACACCAAGGTCGTCGAAGGCGACAAGGAGCGTATTCAGGTTTTCTCCGGGGTGGTCATTGGCAAACGCGGGCACGGTTTGAATGAGACTTTCACCGTCCGCCGCATCAGCTATGGCGAAGGCGTCGAGCGCGTATTCCCGCTGCACTCGCCGCGCGTGGATAAGATTGAAGTTGAGCGCAAAGGCGAAGTCCGCCGCGCCAAACTCACTTATCTGCGCAAACGCCTGGGCAAGGGCGCGACCCTCGTGCGCGAAAAGGAAGAAAAAGCTACCGCGGAGCCGAAAACGAAGTGAGCTTCTGCAAAAGGGAGCAGCGGCGTTCGCAGACTCTCGCCCGGTAGATTAGTATTGGTTTTTTGTTCTGTCATTTCCAACAGGTCCGGCTAAACTGGCGGGGTTATGAGCAGGCTCGCCGTTCAATTCCTGGATCAAGGGCTGCATCGCGCTTTATTCGATGTCATGCCGCTGCCGGTATTCGTCGTGGACAAAGACGTCAATGTCCTGGAGTGCAATGCCGCTGCCGCCCGGCTGTTCAAACCGGGCCGGCCATCCAGCCGGCAACGCAAGGCCGGCGAGGTATTGCATTGTCTGCATACGACGGAATCGCCGAAAGGGTGCGGTGGCGCGGCGGCCTGTTCCGATTGCGGATTACGCGCGGCGGTGCGCGCAGCTTCCCGGGGCCAAGCGGTGACGCGTCAGCGGGCGGAAATGGAATTGGTCCGGCGGGGCCGGCCCGTCAAGGTGGAATTACGGTTGAGTTGCCAACCATTCACGTATGATCGAAGTGCTTTCGTCCTCCTGGTTCTCGAGGGTTTGAACGATTAGCGGTTCGCGGTTCGCAAATGTGCCGCTTCGGGCTGAAATTGGAAGAGCAAGACTGCTGTGCGCCGATCAGTGGTTGGAGTCAGCGATTTATTTGGCTGAACCGCGTACCGTGGCTGCCTCGGCCAGTTGTTTTTCAACGAATTCCCCGAACACCGTCGGCTCATACGACCAATTTTTAAACATGGCCGGTCCTGCCGTGGCGCTGAAATTCCAAGCGGTCCACATCCGGATGTCATGTCTCTTCAGGTAACCCATCAACCGTTGTCCGTAAGCAGGGCCATTCGTGTTGGGAAAGGCCGGTCCGCCAAAACCCCATTCTCCCACATACACCGGATGTGTCAGGCTGATCTCGCCAAAGTTTTTGTCCCAATCTTTTTTGTTGGGATAGGGATGGGTTTCATAGACGCAATTCGTGCCGGTGATGGCGTTGCCGGCCAACACGCCGCTCAGGTCATAGCCCCAATCCAGTCCGGCCACCGCCACGATATTTTGCGCACCGGTCGCGCGGACCGTGTCATAAAGCTGCTGCATGCCCACTGAATGGTATCGGGTTCGGGTCTGGTCGCGGTTCCAGTTCGGCGGGATGTCATCGACCCTGCCGCCATGGCGCCAGACTGCCCAGGACACATCATGCGGTTCGTTGTAGAGTCCGAAGATGACGTTGGGATGGTTTTTATAGCGCGTGGCCAGATCGTGCCAGAAAACCACGGAAATTTGATCCGGCATGTTGTGCTGGCCGAGGCGTCCGCCTTCGTTGACCCATTTGCCGCAGTCCGACCAGTGCAAATCCAAATCAATGTAAACCTGAGCGGCCGCGCAGGTGTCCACGAGATTATCCACCACGGCACGATAAGCCGCGCCACCGTCGTGCTGGTCTTTCATTTTGCCGAACCAGCGGTCCTGGGCCAGCGGCAGGCGGATCAGGTTTGCCTTCCAACCGTTGATGGCGCGGTTCACGGATTCCTGCACGTGGTCGCCGTCGGTTCGATATTCGAGCGACGCGATGTTGACCCCGCAGAGCCGGACCGGCCGGTTATTGGCATCAAGCACCCGGGCGCCTTCGATGTGCAACGACATGGGTGCCAGGGCGGGAGCGTACGGGTGCGTCTGACTGGCCAGGAGTCCGGTTTCAGCCGGCTGGCCATTTCCCTTGCCGTAAAACAGGGTGCACCAGGCCAACACGGCAAACGATGTTTTAAGAAAGTTCATGCTATGCCGGATCAAGCTTTAGCAGACGCCTTGTAACCATATCAAACGCAAACTTCCCGCAAGGCGGTCCGGTGAACCTCCAGCGCCCGCGCGCCGAAGCAAACCCGAATCACCTTTTCAATCAAACGCCTTCAATCACGGCAATGCGCTTTGAGGCCGACTCGCGGTGCATGAGGTTAAAGCTGTTCCGGTTTTGACATCAAATCCGCGACGTGTTGCAGCAGCCGGCCCGCCGCGCCGCCGTCAATCACGCGATGATCGAAGCTCAACGTCATGTTTGCCTCCATGATCGGCACGAACTGGCCTTTCACGGAATCCCAACTGGGCGCATGCCGGGCCGCGCCCATGCCCAACACGAGCGTTTGTTCCGGCAGCGGAATCGGCGTCGCCCATTCCAGGCCGAACGTGCCAAAATTGGTGACCGTGGCGATGGAACCGCCGGTGGCATCCGGCGGCAATTTGCGGTCGCGCGCCAGCTTGACCAGTTCATCGTATGGCGCAACCAACTCCTTCAAGAGCCGCTTGTCCGCGTTGCGAATGACGGGAACCAGCACGCCTTCTTCGGCCTCGACCGCAAAGGCGATGTCGATTGCAGAGGGATGGACAATCTTGTTTCCCACCAGACGGCCCGCCGGGGCGCTGTTTTCCGCCAGGGCCACCGCCAGCGCACGCAAGGCACAGAGGGCCGGGCCGGGTTTGGGCCGGGTCACTTTGCGGTAGGCAAAAAGCGGGTCGAGACAAACCGGCATGCCGACGTGCGCGATGGGTCGCGTCCAACTGCGCCGCATGGCGTCGGCCACGGCCACGCGCATCGTCGAAGCCTGGCTCATTTTTTGTTTCTCGAGATGGGCGATGAATTTTTCGAAATCTTCAACGGTCACGCGTCCCGCCGCGCCGCTGCCGGCGACGCCCGCGAGGTCGGCGGCGCTCAAACCCAGTTCCGTCATGCGCGCCTTGAGCCTTGGGGAAAGAAAGCTGGCGCCGGCGGCGTTCGCCGGCACGGGCAGGCCGCGCACGGTGGGCTGGACACCGCTCCAACTGCCGTTCCCGCCCCCCCGGGCAACGCGGTCGGTGTCGCCCGGTTTGGTGGGCACGGGAACATCCAAACCCAGCCGCGCGGCTTCTTCCGGGGTGGTTTCAATGCGGCCCAGCGTGGCGCCCACGGCGTAACTTTCATTCAGTTGCGCCGTGAAGTTTTCGACGCGTCCGCCGCAGGGCGACGTCACCGTCATGTTGGCCTTGTTGGTTTCCACTTCAATCAAATCCTGGCCCGCCTCGACGGTGTCGCCCGGCTTGACCAGAAAGCCAATGATATTTGCCTCGGCGATGGATTCGCCGAGCTGCGGCATGATGATGGGAATCTGTGGCATAATTGTTCAAAGCCGCAGGAGTTTCCTGGCGGCGGCGGCAATGGCGCGTGCCGTCGGGCGATGGGCCGCCCACAAATTCGGGTGATACGGCACAGGAGTGTCCTTGGCGTTGAGCCGTTGCGGCGGCGCGTCGAGCAAGCCATAGCCTTCGCTCGTCACGCGCGCGATGATTTCCGCCGTCACCCCCCCCCAGGACCAGGCTTCACCGACGCAGAGCAATCGCCCCGTGCGCGCCACGCTGGCCATCACCGTGTCGGTGTCCATCGGCTTCACGGAACGCAAGTCCACCACTTCCACTTCCCAGCCTTCGGGCGCGAGTTCCTTTGCCGCTTCCAGCGCCTCGTGCACCATGGCGCTGTAGGTGACGACGGTCATGTCCCGGCCTTCACGCGCGATGCGGGCCTTGCCGACGGGCAGGGCTTCGCTGGGCAATTTTTCGGCCTTAAGATGGTAATAAAGAAATTTGTGCTCGCAGAAAATCACCGGGTCGTCAATCGCCACCGCTTCCAGCAACATGCTGTAGGCATCCTCGACCGTGGCGGGCGTCAGCACGATCAGTCCCGGGTAATGCGCATAAACCGTTTCCATGCACTGGCTGTGAAACGGGCCGCTGCCCGACGTGCCGCCAAACGGCAGGCGCACCGTGACCGGACAGGGTACGTTCGTCCGCCAGAAAAGAGTCGCTGCCTGGTTGACGATCTGGTTGAAACCGACGGTGGAGAAATCCGCGAATTGCATTTCCACAATCGGCCGCAGGCCTTCAATCGCCGCGCCGACAGCCAGGCCCATAATGGCATCCTCGCTGATGGGTGAATCCAGGACCCGGCCGGGAAATTCCCTGGCCAGATTTTTCGTGGCCTTGTGCGCGCCGCCGAAGACGCCGACATCCTGTCCATAGATGAATACCCGCGGATCGTCGCGCAGGGCATGTGCCTGCGCTTCACGGATGGCTTCGAGGTAGGTGACGCTCATGCCGGATTAATTTTCGCTTTCGTCGTGGGTTTCGCTCAATTGTTTTGAAGAAATCGCGCGCCATTCCTCGGCAAAAGGGTCGGGCGCGGGCTCACGCTGGACCTGGGCAATGACTTGCTCAATTTCATGAATGGCCTCGCTGCGCCAGGCGGTCAGCGTGGCGGACTCCGCCCATTTTTGCCGGAGCAGATGTTCCTCGGCCACCTTCAGGCAGTCGCGTCCCGCCGGCGTTTTTTTCAGCTTCGGATCAATGTAACCGGCATCGTCGTGCTCGCCATGGCCGCACAGCCGGAGCAACGTGGCCACGACCATTTGCGGTCCGCGGCCCGCCCGGGCCCGGGCAACCGCCCGGCCGACGGTTTTCAAACACGCGTCCAAATCAGTGCCATCGACGGACCCCGCCTCGACGCCGTAGCCGACCGCCTTGTCCGCGAGGTCGCGGCAGGCGAACTGGCGTGAGGTCGGCGTGGAATAGGCGTATTGATTGTTGGCCACAATCAATACGAGCGGCAATTTTTCCACCGCCGCCTGATTGAGTGCTTCGTGGAATGCCCCGGTGGAGGTCGCGCCGTCGCCGACGCTGGCGACGCCGACCGTGCCGGGGATTTTTTTAAATCGGCGCGCCAGCAGGATGCCGTTGACGACGGAAATCATCGCGCCGAGATGGCTGATCATCGGCAAATAACCTTCCTTCGGTTTGCCGCGGTGGACGTTGCCATCACGTCCGCGCATCGGCCCCAGCGCCGAGCCCAGATAGGTGCGCGCGGCGTCCAGGACCGTTTCGCCAAAGGCCAGCCGCCCCGCGGCGTCCCGAATCAATGGCGCAAACACGTCGCCTTTTTTCAGGGAGACACCGGCCGCCGCACTCAAGGCTTCCTGGCCGCGTCCCAGGAAGACGCCGCCATGAATTCTGCCGGAGCGCCAAAGCGCGGCAAATTTGTCGTCCAACAACCGCGCCAGCAACATGAAGCGGTAGGCGGCCAGATACGTTTCGCGAAACAAGGCCGTGTTTTCCGCCGTGCCGGGCTCAAGCACCGTTTGCAGCATGGGTGGATTTTACCGCCAAATCCCTGTGCCAGCAACGTTTCTTTCGGCATTGGAAATGCGGTAAATAAAAAAACGGGTTGGCCAAAACGGCAAAACTGATGTTGAATAGGCGGACTGAGGCAGAGCGTCCTTAAAATAGACATCACAAATCAATTAAAGTCGTCGTCATGAGACAAGCCGCAGCTCAAATTTTTCTGGTTGGCAACAATCCGGAATTGCTGGCGACGTTGTCCGAGTTGCTGCGGGCGGACGATATCGCCATCCGGCTGGCGCCGTCCGGTGACGGGATCTTTGAACTGCTTCGCGACCAGCCCCCCGAACTGATTCTGCTGGATGTTGCGGAAATGGAATTGCTGCAGGAACTCAAGGAGGTCCCGGCGACCCAAACCGTTCCCGTCATTGTGTTCATCGCCGCGGATGCGCCGGCGGAGAAGATTCGCGCGTTTGAATTGGGCGCGCACGACTGTGTGAGCCGGCCGTTTGAGGTCGCGGAACTCCGTGCCCGCCTCTACGCCGCGTTGAATATCAAGCGGCAGTTTGGCGATTTGCTCCAGCGTCAGCGCGAGTTGATGTCCGCCCGGATCGCCGCCGAATCCGCCGCGCGCGCGAAAGCGGATTTTCTGGCGGCCATGAGCCATGAAATCCGCACGCCGATGAACGGCGTCGTGGCGATGGTGGGTCTGCTGCTCGAAACGCAATTGACCGCCGAGCAGCGGGGTTATCTGGAAACGATTCATGCGAGCAGCGAGGCTTTGCTCACCATCATCAATGACATCCTCGATTTTTCAAAAATTGAAGCCGGCAAACTGGAACTGGATTTGCGGCCGTTCGACCTGCGCGCGTGCGTGGAGGAAACGCTGGACTTGATGGCCGCGAAGGCATTCGAGAAGAATCTGGACCTGGTTTATCAGATGGACGACGAGATTGTTTCTCTGGTGGAAGGCGACGCCTTGCGCCTGCGCCAGGTCCTGGTGAATCTTTTGAGCAACGGCATCAAGTTCACCAAGGCCGGCGAGATCCTGGTGCAAATCAAATTGCTTTCAGCCAGGGAGGAGGAGAAACAAAATCGCTCCCTGTTGCACCTCCATTTTTCCGTGCGGGACACGGGGATTGGCATTCCGCCGGACCGCCTGGCGCGTTTGTTCAAACCCTTCACCCAGGCCGACCCCTCCACGGCGCATCGTTATGGCGGCACGGGACTGGGCCTGGCCATCAGCAAACAACTGGTCGAATTGATGGGCGGCAAAATGTGGGCGGAGAGCGTGGCGGGTGAAGGCTCAACCTTCCACTTCACCATCAATGTTCTGGCCCGACCGCAAACCGCCCCGCACCCGCTGGCGGGCCGGCAGGATAAATTGGCGGGTCGGCGGGTGTTGATTGTGGACGACAACGCCACCTGCCGCCGGGTGCTGGCCGAGCAGGCGACCCGGTGGGGAATGATTCCCCGCGACGCCGGGGACGCGCAGCAGGCAATGAATTTCCTTCGCGAAGGCAACCCGTTTGACGTGGCGATTCTCGACGCGCAATTGCCGGGCATGGACGGGCTTACTCTGGCGGCCGAAATTCATCAGTTGCCGAAGGCGGCGACATTGCCCGTGGTGTTGCTCACGCCGCTCGGCGCGCGCCTGGAAGCGCCCGCCACGACGCCCGTCCCATGCGTGGCTTTCACCGTCAAGCCCGTCAAACCAGCGCAATTTTTTGAGACCGTCACCCGCGCTTTTTCCGGCATTAAACCCGCGCCCGTGCCGCAGCCCGTGCCGACACCGGTTGAGGCCAAAGGAACCTTTGCCAGCCGCCAGCCGTCGCGCATATTATTGTGCGACGACAACGCCATCAATCAGAAGGTTGCCGTACGCATTTTGCAGCAGTTGGGCTACCAGCCGGACCTGGCCGCCAACGGCCGGGAAGCACTCGACGCGCTTGACCGGAAGCCCTATGATTTGATTTTTATGGACGTGATGATGCCGGAAATGGACGGCTTGGAAGCGACCCGCGCGATTCGCGAGTTCCAAAAAGCCGGCGGGAAGGCCAATTTCAACTCCCGCATTGTCATCGTGGCCATGACGGCGCAGGCGATGCAGGGCGACCGGGAGAAATGCATCGCCGCGGGCATGGACGATTACCTTGCCAAGCCCATCCGCCCGAAGGATGTCCGTGCCCTTATCGAGCGCTGGAGTTCGGAGCTGAGTTCGCCGGCCTCAGCCCAACCCGTGCTCCCGCCCGTCGCGGAGCCGCCGGAGGCGGAAGAATCGCCGGTGGAAATGGATCGGCTGATGGATTTGGGCGGCGGGAGCGCGGAAAGCCTTCGCGAGTTGGTGGAACTTTACTTCAAACAGACCACCGGGCAGCTCGCGCAATTGGAAACGGCGGTTCAGGCGAACAAAGCCGAGGAAGTGCGCCAGGTGGCGCACAGTTGCGCCGGCGCCAGCGCCACCCTGGGCATGCGGCGGCTGGTGCCGTTGTTACGGGAATTAGAGCGGCAGGGCAAGGCCGGCCGGTTGACCAACGCGCAACAACTGTGCGCGGACGCCCGGCGCGAATTCAGACGCACCCGGGATTTCCTGGTGAAGCATCCGGCCCTGAGCGGGACGGTCGCGACCACGGTTCACTCATGAAAAAAGTTCTCATCATCGAAGACGATCAAATCATTGCGAACATTTACCGGAATAAATTCGCGATCGAAGGTTATCAGGCGGAAGTCGCGTTCGACGGCGAAAGCGGCTTGAAAACCATGCGGACGTTTCAGCCCGACATCATGCTCCTGGATCTCATTCTGCCCCAGATGTCGGGGGTTGATCTCATCAAAAGGGTCCGCAGCGAGGCGGATTTCGCCAAATTGCCCATCATTGTTTTTTCCAACACTTACCTGACCAACCTGATCCAGGAAGCCTGGAAGGCGGGCGCCAGCAAATGCCTGTCCAAGACCAATTGCACGCCCAAGGACGTCCTGGACGTCGTCCGCCAGGCCATCGGCGACAGCGGCTCCATCCCGCGCGGCCCCGCCGTGCGGACGACCGCGACCCCTTCCGCCCGGCCTAATTTCACCGATACCGAGGGGGACACAAAATTTCTGACCGAACTGCGGACGGCGTTCATTGAAAGCGAACCGGCCACCCTGGCGGCGTTGCGCAGCAATTTGCAAAGCCTCATCAAGGCGGATGACGAAACCAATCAGCTCAAGTGCATCCACGAGCTTTACCGCCGCACTCATGCGCTGGCCGGCAACGCCGGCCTCGCCGGATTCATTTATGTCTCCCAAATGTCCGCCGCCGTGGAGGCGCTGCTCAAGGAGCTTTACGAAAAACCGAATAGCATCAATACCTCCACTCTGCGCACCGTGGCCGCGGCCGTGGATTTTCTCGGCTTTCTCTTCGAACGCGGCAAGAAGCCGGATAATCCGGACCCGCCCGCCATCAACATCCTCGTGGTGGACGACGAGCCGATTTCCCAACGCGCCGTGGTTTACGCCCTGGAAAAGGCGCAGTTGCCTTCCACCAGCACCGCCGATCCCAACGCCGCCCTGAATTTGCTGACAGAGAAAAGGTTCGACCTCGTCTTCCTGGACGTGGACATGCCGGGCATGACCGGTTTTGAACTCTGCACCAAGCTGCGTGCCATGCCGCAGTACAAGAAAACCCCCGTCGTCTTTGTCACCGCGCTCAGTGACTTCGACAGCCGCACCAGTTCCATGATGGCCGGCGGCAATGATTTCATCGCCAAGCCGTTTCTTTTCATCGAACTCACCGTCAAGGCCCTCATCCACGTCCTGCGCGCCCGATTGCAGCCGGCGAAGTAAAAATCAATGCACGCAAAAAGCCAATGTCCGACCGCAAAAATGCGGCCGACTCATTGTTAGCCCGCAAGAGAGCTTTGAGTTTTTTTCCTAACCCGCAATTGACGCGCTGAACATTTCTTTGGCGATGACGCCGTCGGCCACTTTGGCCACCGAGCCGGTCATTCGAATCGCATAATCCTCGCCAATCTCGATCTCAATGATGCCGCCGGGCATGTGGACGGAAATCTCGCGGTCACACAGGCCGAGCCGGTGTGCCACCGCCGCCGCGGCGCTGCTGCTGCTGCCGCTTGCCAGCGTGTAACCGGCGCCGCGCTCCCAGATTTCAATCTGGATGTTGTTGCGGTCCATCACCCTCATGAATTGCACGTTGGTGCGGTTGGGAAAACGCAGGTGCGTTTCCAGCAGCGGGCCCATCTGCTTCGCTATTTCCGGGCTGATTCTGGGCATCGGCAGCACGCAATGCGGATTGCCCACGGTGGCTGCGCAGAAGTTGAATCGTTCCCCGCGCAGGTGAATCGGTTCATTGATGACCTCCCGGCGCGGTCCGGCCACGGGAATTTCGTCACTCCAGAAACTGACCTTGCCCATCTCCACGCGCACCACCTTGCCGCGTTCCGTTACCGTGGCTCTCACCAGGCCGCCGGCGGTTTCGACGGCGAATTCGTCCTTGCCCACCAGTTTCTTGTCCCACAGGTAACGCGAAAAAATCCGCAGGCCGTTGCCGCTCTTTTCCGCCTCGCTGCCGTCGGGATTGTAAATGCGCACCGCAAACTTCGCCGTTTTGGAGGGCAGGGGGCCGAGCAGGATGCCGTCCGAGCCGACGCCGTAATTGCGATGGCAAATCGTCCTGACCTGCGCGGCCGTCAGCGGTGACGGCAGGTTCTTCGGGTTAATGATGATGTAATCATTGCCCAACCCGTGATATTTGGTAAAGGCCCACAGCATGAGTCCAGCATACCGCGCCGGACGCGAAGCGCAAAACAGAATGACGGAACATTTCTACCCGGTGGGGCGGGCGTCCTCGCGAGCCGGGGCCTGGCACACAGAAAAAACAGAGCGGCTCGTCAGTAGTTTCCTGTTCCGGGTTGAACTGTCCATGGAACATGAACCGCATAGTCATGGTGCAGGCGCCCTCGCCTGCGGGCCCAGCCCGGCGTCCCGCCGGGTGTTCCTTTCCGACAGCGAGACGCTGTCGGAACCCGCCGTCGGGACGACTGCGCTACGAACCGGTTCATGGATAGCCTCGCCCGCCAAACCGTGCGGCGCGAATGTGTCGCCCCACTCAGTAACCCGCAGGTTCATCCGCCCATTTTGCTATTCCGTTTCTCTTCCTCCAGATGAAATTTGTGAAGGAACCGGTGGAACACCGGCGCAAAAACAACTCCGAGACTCGTGAGAAATGCCAGCCCGCTGAACAGGGCGTAGCAACCGGCGAAAATCTTGCCGCCATCGGTTTGCAGCGAGGATACCGGCCCCATGCCGGACAGAATCATCGCCGCGTTGACAAAGGCGTCCACCCACGACATTGGTTCGAAGGCACGGTAACCGACCATCCCGATGCCGAGCGCAAACGCGACAAGCAGCAGGGCGGCAGCCGCGTTCCGGGCCAGGCGCGCGTAAAACTGCCGGCGCGGCAACAACGGTTTTGAGCGATGCTCAAACATGTCAGATTCAGGATTTACGATTTTACATTACGATCTGCGATTCAGTAGCCGCCGACGTGAGTCGGCTCCATCTATTCTCTGGTCGTTTGAATGAAATGTGAGCGGACTCACGTCCGCTGCTACGTTTTCAGAGATCTCCATTTACGCGTGACCGGAAATTCGGAGGCGGCGCGCAAATCGTATATCGCAAATCATAAATTACTTCTTCACTGCCACGCTGCCGGTAATTTCGTCCACATCCTTCAGGCCATGCTTTTCCATGAATTCGCGGATGCCGGCAATCACTTGCAACGGCGTCTGTGGTTCGTAGAAATTCGCCGTGCCCACGGCCACCGCCGCCGCGCCCGCCACCATGAATTCAATCGCGTCCGCCGCGTTTTGAATGCCACCCATGCCGATGATGGGAATTTTCACGGCCTTTGCCGCCTCCCAGACGAGCTTGATGGCAATCGGCTTGATGCACGGCCCGGTCAGGCCGCCGGTGACATTCGCCAGCTTCGGCTTGCGGGTTTCAATGTCAATCGCCATGGCCGGGTAACTGTTCATGATGGACAGCGCGTCGCTCCCCGCGTCTTCCGCCGCCCGAGCGAAAGGCGCGATGCTTGCCACGTTCGGACTCATCTTGGTAATCAGCGGCAGCTTTGTCACCTTGCGGCAGTCGGCGACGACTTGTGCCAGCAATTTCAAGTCGGTGCCGAATTGCGCGCCGCCCTTCTTGATGTTGGGGCAGGACACATTGAGTTCCAGCGCACCGACACCGCCCAACGCGTCGAAGCGCCGCGCGACCTCGGCGTATTCCTCAACCGTCGTGCCCCAGAGGTTGATGATGGTCGGGACCTTCAGCGTTTTGAGGAAAGGCCAGTATTTCCTGATGAATCCGTCCACGCCCGGCCCTTGCAGGCCGATCGCGTTGATCAGCCCGCTCGCCACCTCGACCGTGCGCGGCGTGGCATTGCCGCGGACCGGGTCAAGCCGGATGCCCTTGACGACCACCGCGCCGAGTTGGTTCAGGTCGAGGAGTTGGGCATATTCGACACCGTAGCCGAACGTGCCGGACGCAACCATCACCGGGTTTTGCAGCTTCAACTTGCCGATTTGAACCGAGAGATTCATGAATGCACCTCCGGGCCAGGAAGAAAGGGGCATAAATATTCAACATTCAACAGCGAACACCGAACATCGAACGACTCCGCTCGCCCATCGCCTCCATTGGAGGTTGAACGTTGAATGTTGAGGGTTGAATGTTTCCGACGCAAAAATTGGAATTTCATTTCATGGTTTCCCAAACGATGTTACGCGCGTCAAACACCGGTCCCTCGGTACAGGTGCGCTGGTATTCCCAGCCGTCGCCGGTTTGGACGGGAATCACGCACGTCAGGCAGACGCCGACGCCGCAACACATGTGTTCATCCATCGAAAGCTCCGCCGGGACATTGAAATCCCCGGCGATTTTGCCGACGGCCTTGAGCATGGGTGTCGGGCCACAAGCGTAAATCCTCACCTTCTGGCGGGTAGCAGCCGGCGTGAGGAGGCTCTGGCTGATTTCCGATTTCCGATTTCCGATTTCCAATTTTTCAGTTTGAGCCTCGTTACTTCGGCGGCTACGTAACTCCGCCAGCAACGGTTTCGTGACCAGCCCTTTTTCGCCGTGGCTGCCGTCTTCGGTCGTCACGCGTACGTCCCAGCCCAGTGCTTTGAATTCTTTTTCGCAGAGTATATCAACCCGTTTACGACCGCCGACGAAGACAATCCCTTTCTGTGGCGAGCGTTGCGCCAGCAGATACATTGCCGCCATGCCATAGCCACCGGCGACGAGCAGGGGAGTTTCGCCCCCGCGTTGGGGCGCGGTAAATCCGTGGCCGAGCGGCGCGATAACGCTCACTTCCCCGCCGGCACCCATCCGGGCAAGCGCGTCGGTGCCTTGGCCGACCGTTTTGTACAGGATGGAAAAAGTGTCGCCGGAAACCTGGAAGATGCTGAACGGCCGGCGGAGCAGGGCGTCCTTCAGCGGCGCCACGCGGACATGGGCAAATTGTCCGGGCTGGATGAGCGCCGCGATTTGCGGCGCGCGCAGGACGAGACGGAAGTAAGAATCGGTGTCGCGCTCGTTGGAGACAATCTGGACGGTTTGCTCAAGCATCGGCACTGCCAGCATGGTCGGCCACGGCAAACCTGTCAACTTTGGGTGTGAAGTCGGTGATGGGTCAGTTTACTTTTCCGGGTGGGGCCGGCGCCTGTCGCGCCGGGCTGCCTCCCGATTTTCGGGACGGCGCAGCGCCCCGCCTGGAACGACGGCTCGCCAGTAGCCTCGCCCCACCAGAATAACCGATTATCTGTGCCGTCACCGGGTTTCCGGCGCGGATTCGGTGTTCGTGACTTTGGACCGGATCGCCAGGGCCAGGACCACGCCCAGCAGCGTGCCGGTGGTGTTTGTCAACAAATCGGTGGTGGAAGATACCCGGTTGGGCAGCCAGGCCTGGATGATTTCAATTGCCAGGCTGACCGCTGCCCCGGCGAGAACCACGAGCAAAGCGTTGACAGCCCATCGTTTTGGTTTCAGTGAGCGGCGATGAAGGAAAAAGCAGAGTCCGAAGGGAACGAAACCAAAAATATTGACGGCGATGTCCGAATAGTCCGGCCGGTTGTAAGCGATGTCCTTGGAGGGAGAAATCAAAAACTCTCGGTGGACCGGTTGAAAGCGAACGGGAAGGATGAGGTGATGGCGGTTGGCCGAGGAATCTGCCGCTGCCCGGCCCCGGCCTTCGTCGAAAAGGTAGAGTGCCATGAGGCCGGGTGCATTCGTGAGTTGTCCGGCGCGGCCCTGCGTCCAGAGCGTGGCATGCCGGGCGATTTCCGCCGGATCCAGGGCGCGGTTGTACAGGGCCAGGCCGAACAGTTGCCCGGTCCATGAGTGCTTCCCGGAAGCGCTGTTGCCGAGAATTAGCTGTCCGTCCCAAGCCTCCGGGCTCGGCACGAAGCGGGGAAAATGCTCGACCGCCGATCCGTCCAGGTAAAAATCAGTTCCCGATCCATCACCCCGGAGGGTGATGAACTGGACCGTGCGTTCCGACAACAGATCATCCACGCCCGCCTCGGAGCGGCTGCCGGCCGGCTGTGGAGGCTGAGTCGTTGCCCGAAGGATGAAATCCCTTCGCCACTGGTACAGGCTGAAATCGAGCGGCAACCGGCGATTGTGAATCGTCACCATATCAAACACGTCATTGACCGGTTCGTGTTGAGCCTCGAGCCACAACTCCACCGTAAAATTTGGGGACCGGCCGTCGCCGGCGGTCGGCAGCGGGGCAGGGTCGTAGGCTATTCCGTAAGGCTCAAAATGCAGGCCGGAGCGGTCGGACAGCCAGGTGACCCGATTGGATGGCTGGAAGTCGAATGGCCATAACCCCACGACGAAGTAGCCCAGCACGATTACGAGGCTCAGCCAGCCAAACCATCTGTCATGGGGAATGCCTTTCACGGGACGCTGCGGATTAGCTCAAGCATGGCCGAGGGCCAGCATGGTCGGCAGGGGCAAAGCTGTCAACTTTGCGAACGAAGGAACACAGGCACATTGACGCGAATTGCGCGAATTCGCACCAATTGAAAGCCGGCCAGGCGACAGTTACAAAAATGTCCCGATCCCCGGTTTTTCGTTTGCATTCAAGGGGGACGAGGCGTAAAAGTAACATTAGCTCTAAATCCGTTTAAAGTGAGTGGAGATAACCCTGAATCCTTTATGAAAACCAGAGTTCCTGTTGTCCTCGCGGCTGTGCTGCTTTCAGCCTTCCTCCTTCAGCCTTCAGCCTTGCGTGCGCAGGGCAGCCTCACGCCGCCCGGCCCGCCCGCGCCGCTGATGAAGACGCTCGACCAGATCGAAGCCCGCACACCGGTTTCGTTGCTGCCCTACACCATCACCAACCCCGGCTCCTATTACCTGACCACCAACCTCACCGGCGTCAGCGGCGCCAACGGTATCACCATCGCCAGTGGCGACGTGACGCTGGACCTGAACGGCTTCCGGCTTTTGGGCGTGCCCGGTTCCCTGGACGGCATCTTTGTCCCCACCAATGCCCTTTACCTCAACCTCACCGTGCGTAACGGCACGGTGCGCGGCTGGGGCGGCAGCGGCGTGGAAGCGTTCGACGGTGAAAACACGATTTTTGAACGGCTCATCGTCTCGGATGTGGGCGGCTTTGGCATCGACGCCTACGGCAGCGTCATCCGCGACTGTCAGGTGGACGGGAGTGGCAACACAGGCATCGCCGCCAACGTCTCCGAAATCCGCCATTGCGTGGTGGAAAACTGCGGCTTTGACGGCATTGACGCCTTCGATTCCCAGGTGAGCGATTGCGCGGTGGAGTTCAACCTCTACGGCATCTTTGCCTCACCCGGCAAAGTCTCCGACTGCGTCATCGAGACCAACACTTTCAGCGGCATTTACGCGGGCGCATCGGGCTGCCAGCTCACGGGCAACACCTGCCTGGGCAATAATCACAACGCCGGCGCCAGCGACGCGGGCATCTACCTGGCGACCGGCAACAACCGCGTTGAAGATAATCACGTGATCGGCAGCGGCCGTGCCGGTATCCAGGTCGCGGCCGCCGGCGCATCCAATAACCTCATCATCAGGAACTCGGTCACCGGCGACGGCGCCAATAACTACGTTATCCCCGCCTCCCAAATTATCGGGCCCCTGATCACGACAACCGGGTTCATCACCAACTCGAATCCGTGGGCGAACTTTTCGTTTTAATCGTCATCCAATAATTCGATGAAAACCCGGAATTCAATCCTCATCGCGCTCCTTTCGGCCTTCAGCCTTCAGCCTTCAGCCTTGCCCGCGCAAGGCAGCCTCACCCCGCCCGGGCCGCCCGCGCCGACGATGAAGTCGCTCGACCAGGTCGAGCCGCGCACGCCGATTTCGGCCCTGCCGTTCACCATTACCGCGTCCGGCTCTTATTATCTCGGCACTAATCTCTCCGCCGCCACCGGCAACGGCATCACCATATCCAACAACAACGTGACGGTGGATTTGAACGGCTTCGCTCTGGCGGGTGGACCAAGCTCCGCCAATGGAATTTATATGCCGGCCAGCCAGATCAACGTCACGGTGCGTAACGGCTCGATCAGCGGGTGGCAGAATGGCGTCGTGGTGGTGCCGAACACTTCGCGCGGCATCGTCCTGGAGCGCCTGGCTGTTTCAAGCTGTGGACAATATGGCATTTTTTCCTCCTCGCCGGCGTTGGTGCGGAATTGCCTGAGCATCAGCAATCAATACGCCGGCATTTACGTCTTCGGCGGCGGCCAGATAACGGATTGCGATGCCAGCTATAATGGAAACAATGGCATTATCGCTGCCGACGGTATCGTGCGAAATTGCAGCGCCGCCAACAACGGGCATTATGGGATTTATGCCACTCCAGGAACGGTGTCCGGCTGCTGGATCCGGAACAACATCAACAGCGGCATTTACCTGATTTCAGCGGGCAGCGAAATCATCGGCAATACCTGCGTCGGAAACAACAGCAGCGGCAGCACGGCTGACGCGGGCATTTATGTGAGTGGGTATAATAATCGCATCGAGGACAATCAGGTCAGCGGCAGCGGTTACGCGGGTATCAGCGTCACCAACACGGTCAATGGCAACATCATTGTCAAAAATTCCGTGTCGAACGACGGCCCGAACAATTACCTCACGCCGGGCAACCAGATCGTCGGCCCGCTCATCACCACCTACGGAATCATCACCAACTCGAATCCGTGGGCGAACTTTTCGTTTTAGCCATCGAGCGAAATTCCTATGAAGAAAACTTTAATTAAACTTCCATTGGCAGTGGTGGCGCTGGTTTCAGCCTTCAGCCTGCAGCCTTCAGCCTGGCTTCATGCCGCCACGACGATTGACGCCGCCAACCGCTACGCCTGGGGCGCGAACCTCGGCTGGATGGATTGGGTCGGCGACACCAACAACGGCGCCGCGATCGGCGACTACGTCTGCTCCGGCTTTATTTATTCGGCCAATGTTGGCTGGATCAATCTCGGCAGCGGCAGTCCGGCCGATGGCGTCTATTACCAGAACAACTCCGCCAGTGACTTCGGCGTGAACAACGACGGCCTCGGTAATTTGAGCGGGTACGCCTGGGGCGCGAACATCGGCTGGCTCGCCTTCGAGCAGACTTACGGCCAGCCGAAGGTCAACATGCTCACCGGCCAGATGAGCGGCTATGTCTGGAGCGCCAACTGCGGCTGGATTTCCCTGAGCAACGCCGTCGCCTCTGTGCAGACCGATTCTCTTTTTCCCGGCCCGCTGGCGCCGGACGGCCTGCCGATTCCCTGGCTGCTGACTTACTTCGGCGCCACCAACGTCAACGCCAATGCCGATCCGACCGGCAAAGGCATGACCATCGGGCAGGATTACCTGGCCGGCACCGACCCGACCAACGCCAACAGTGTTTTGCGGATCACTGCCGGGAGTTTCGCGCGGGGCGGCACCAACGCCAGTCTCACCTGGAACAGCGTGCCCACGCGTTACTATTACATCCGGAAAACCACCGGCTTGAGTGCTCCGGCCTGGACGGACAGCGGTTTGGGACTTGTTACCCCCTCCGCCGGTTCCTCGACGACGGACAGTTTCACCGACACCAATGCGCCGGTGCGATTCTATCGCGTCGAGGCAGTGTTCCCGCTCCCTCCCTGAGTTCTGCAAAAGGGCGCAAGGACTTTTACGGAAGGAAACGAAGGAAACAAAGATTTACCGACAAGGACGGCATGTTGCCGTCTCTGAAATTGGGGTCAGCGGCACGCCGACCCTCCCAACTTTGTGATCTCCGCGCTGTGTTCTCTGCGGTTAAAAAAAATCGTAAATCGTAAATCGTAAATTGGCTGATTACTTCATCGCCGTGCCGAGAACGTCAGCGTGGAACCCGGGCGGCACCTGGCCGTCCCGCGCGTACAGGTAAAGCGCGGTCTGGAAGATGGCCTGCAACGCGGACTGGACCAGCGCCAGCACAATCAGATAAATCACTGCCAATCCGACGCACACAATCAAAGCGGTCGCGCTCCCTGCGGCGGCGCCCAGAATGATCAGCCCAATGGCGGGAATGGCCAGGAGGAAAAAGATCATCCCGAAACTGAAATTGCCGACCAACTGTTCGCCCCAGGTCTTTTTCAACAGGGCGGTGGAATCGTGCAAGGCCGCAATCGGGCCTTTGTTTTCGATAACCAGAATGGGCACCACCAAAAAGCTGACGACCGTCCACGCCATGCCCAGGAGGCCGGCGACAATCTGGCCGACCTTCTCCGAACGGTCCTCGATGATTCGCAAAACCAGTCCCACCGTGGCTGAAACCAGCGCCCACCCGGCAATCACCGGCAACCGGGAAGTGGCGGCGCGCAGTCCGTCTCCGATGGTGGGATTGCCGCCGCCCATGCGGCTCGCGGCGCAAGCGACAATGGCGGCGTTGAAAAACACGACGATAAAGTAATTGCAGACATAAAAGGCGAAGAGCGTCCCGTAATAGGCGACCTGCCGTTGGGTGGTGGCGGCGTGGCCGGGCGGCTGCCAGTTGCCGGTCGTGTAGAGAGGGATGGCGAATGAGGCCAGCAACAACAGGCAACAAATGCCGGAAATCAGGGGGAAGACCAGCAGGCTTTTGTCCTGCTTCAGCACCTGCCAACATTCCGACATCAACGACCACGTCCGGGCGATTTTACCCATAAACAGATCCTTTCAGGTTTAAGCGTTCAGGTTCAAAACGGCTGTCGTGAATCACTGGGAAATTAGTCGCGTCGCTGCCGTCGGCAAGGAGAAACTGCCCCCTTGGGAGTGCGGATTGCGGAGTTCAGAGTTCGGAGTTGAATGATTGATTCCGCTGGGAAAGGCGCTACGCTACTTACGCAATGCCCACGGTACATCGTTTGGTGCAGGGCGACGCACGTGACCTGTCGTTCATCCCCGACGCATCGGTTCATCTCGTGGTCACTTCTCCGCCGTATTGGACCCTGAAACGCTACAACGATTCGGAAGGCCAACTTGGCCATGTCGAGGATTTGGAAACGTTTCTCTCGGAATTGAATCGCGTGTGGCGCGAAACCTTCCGCATTCTGGTGCCGGGCGGCCGACTGGTGTGCGTCGTGGGCGACGTCTGCCTCTCGCGCCGGGAAAACAATGGACGACACACAGTCGTTCCCTTGCACTCGGAAATCTGCGTGGCGTGCCGCAAAATCGGCTTCGACAATCTGAACCCGATTATCTGGCACAAAATCTCGAACGCCAGCTATGAAGTGAGCAACGGTTCAAAGTTCCTGGGCAAGCCGTATGAGCCGAATGCCATCATCAAAAACGACATCGAGTTCATTCTCATGCAGCGAAAGCCCGGCGGCTACCGCAAGCCCACCGAGGAACAGCGCCGGTTGAGCATGATTCCCAAGGACAAATTCGACAAATGGTTTCAACAGTTTTGGAATCTGACCGGCGCGTCCACGAAGGAACATCCCGCGCCGTTTCCGCTCGAACTGGCCTCGCGGCTGGTCCAGATGTTTTCGTTTGCCGGCGACACGGTCGTTGATCCGTTTTGCGGCACGGCCACCACGATGGTTGCCGCGCTCAAGCACGGGCGGAACAGCATCGGGGTGGAACTCGATGCAGCTTACTGCAAGATGGCGGCTTCGCGGCTGATGAACGAGAATGCGTCCCTGTTCGGAACTGCGAAATTACAAATCGAATTCAAGCTGCCGGGCGCGACCGTGAACGCGGTTACAGTTTTAAACGAAACCGCAAGGGGATACCACACGCGCAAACGCAAGAAAACAAGGCGGTAACCCGCCACAATCACGAGGCTCTTTGGTCAAATTCCATGCTGCTTGGCTTTTCTGATTGAAAAACAATTTCTACGTCGTTCGCGGTTCAGCGGCGGGGGCGCCCTTTTCGGGCCACCCCGGTCTTGATCGCGGCGGCGGTGACGGCGGCGGCGACCCGTTGCACCACTTCACGGTTGAAGACGCTGGGCACGATGTATTCGGGGCTTAATTGCCGGCGCGCGATGCAGCCCGCAATGGCGTGCGCGGCGGCCAGCTTCATCGGCTCATTGATGCGGCGGGCGCGCACGTTCAAGGCGCCCCGGAAGATTCCCGGAAACGCCAGCACGTTGTTGATCTGGTTGGGATAGTCGCTGCGGCCGGTCGCCACGATCCACGCCTTCGCCGCCGCTTCCTCCGGCATGATTTCCGGGATGGGATTGGCCATCGCAAAAACTATCGGCCGGGCCGCCATGCGCCGGAGCGACTTCGCCGCAATCAATCCCGGCCCGGAGACGCCGATCAAAACATCCGCCCTCCGCAAGGCGTCCTCGACTCCGCCGCTCAAGCCGCGGGGATTGGTGGCGGCCGCGAGCCGGGTCTTGGCTTCATTCAAATCGGTGCGCGTGCGGCGGTTGAGAATTCCTTTCCGGTCGCAAACGACGATGTCTTTCACGCCCGCCTCCAGCAGGATCACCGCGATGGCGGTTCCCGCCGCGCCCGCGCCGAGAATCACGATCCGCAGCCCGGCGAGTTTGCGGCCTGACAAGCGCGAAGCATTCAATAGCGCCGCCAGCACCACCACCGCGGTGCCGTGCTGGTCGTCGTGAAAGACGGGAATGTCCAGCCGTTCCTGCAAACGCCGCTCGATTTCGAAACAGCGCGGCGCTGAGATGTCCTCGAGGTTGATGCCGCCAAAACCCACCGCGAGATTGGCGACGGTATTGATGATTTCCTCGGTGTCCTGGGTGCGCAGGCAGATCGGGTAGGCGTCAATGCCGGCAAATTCCTTGAACAACATGGCCTTGCCTTCCATGACGGGCATCGCGGCTTCCGGACCGATGTCGCCGAGGCCCAGCACCGCCGAACCGTCGCTGACCACCGCGACGGAATTGCCTTTGATCGTCAGTTGCCAGGCTTTGGCGTGCTGGTCCGCAATGGCGGAACACACGCGTGCCACGCCGGGGGTGTAAGCCATCGAAAGCGTGTCCCGCGTCGTCAGCGGCACTTTGTTCTGAATCGAAATCTTCCCGCCGAGATGCAGGAGGAAAACCTGGTCCGAGACGTTGGCCACGGTCACTTCCTTCAGTTTGCGGATGGCTTGCACGATGGTTTCCATGTGTTGATAGCCGCGCGCCCGCACGGTGACATCGCGCGTCATGCGTTTGGCGTCCGGATTCACAATGTCCACGGCGCCGAGGTCGCCGCCGTGCCGGCCGATGACATGGGTGAGCCGCGCGAACATGCCGATGTGGTTGGGGTAGGTCAGCCGCATGACGAAGCTGTAGCTGACGGACGGACGTATTTTGGTGGGGGTCATAGATAAAGATTAAGATAAAGATTACGATTACGATTACGATTAAGAAAGAGATTAAGATTAAGACGCGCCTTGAGGGTTGTTCGGTGGGGACCCTCCGCCGTCCCGTAAGGCGGGACTATTGACGACAGGGGCAGGGCGGTGGCTGGAAATCCATTCTTCGGCCAGGCGGTAGCCGACGGCCAATAAAGTCGGTCCGAGAAAAACACCAATGAAGCCGAAGGCCAGCGCGCCGCCAATCACGCCAATGAAAATCAGGATGAACGGCATGTTGCTGCCCTGGCTGATGAGCCATGGCTTGACGACGTTGTCGAGGCTGGCCACGCCCACGCCCCAGATGAGCATGAAAATGCCCCAGCCGGTCGCCCCTTGATGGAACAACCAGAGCGCCGCGGGAATCCAGACCAGCCCGGTCCCCACGACGGGCACGATGGAGGCGAAAAAGGTCAGCAACGCCAGCAACGCGGCCCCGGGCACGCCGGCGATGAGCAGGCCGATGCCGGTCATGACCGCCTGCGCCAGCGCGGTGCCGAGGATGCCATAGACCACGCCGCGAACGGTCTGGCCGGCCACGGTCAGCAGATGTTTGCCTTGTTCGCCGCCGATGCTTTCAACCACCGTGGTCAGCCGGCCGGCGGCGGCCACGCCGTCGCGGAACAGGAAGAACGCGATGAAGATGCTCAACGCCAGTTGCACCAGGCCGCCGCCCAGCGCCAGGCCGCGTTGGAGCAGCCAGGCGCTTGCGGGTTTGATGAACTGCTCCGTTTCCGCCCACAGTCTGGCGGTGTCCGCCGTCAAGCTTTGCCAGTATTCCGTCGCCCAGGCACCGACGACCGGCACGCGAGCCAGCCAGTCGGGCGGGGCGGGCGGGCCGTTTTGGACCCAGGCTTTAACGGCGCCGGCGAGCTGATGGATATTGTCGGCGAGGGTGGCGCCGATGATGACGAAGGGCAGAAGGATGATGAGGACCATGGCCAGGGTCATCAGGAAGGCGGCCAGGGTGCGCCGGTTGCGGACCCATCCGAGGAGCCGGCGATAGACGGGCCAGCTGGAAAAGCAGAGCACCACCGCCCAGAGCAGCGCGGATACAAACGGGCGCAACACGAGCAGGCAGCCGAGCAGCAGGGCCAGCAGGACAATCCAGCCGAGGTTCTGCTCCAGTTTGGACCGCAATGGGTTCATGGCCGAACGGCAGGCTAAACGCTAAAGGCTGAATTCTAAATGCTAAAGTTTATATCCGTTTCAGCCCTTGGCCTTCAGCCTTCACCCTTTCCCAGGCGTTGAGCTATTCTTTGGTTCGGAGGACAGCAGGTGAAGTTGGCATGGCTGGATGCGGCTGGCCGTCCACGTCCTCGGCCTGCCGGGCGTTGGCGCGTTCGACAATTTTGCGATAGGTCGCCAGCGCCAGCAACGGCCAGGCGTTGCGATACATGTCGTATTTCAAATAGAAAACCTTGGGGAACCCCGTGCCGGTGGTTTCATGTTCCGTCCATGACCCGTCGGGGTTTTGCGTGCGGGTGAGATATTCGATGCCGCGCTTGAGATGCGGATTGTCCGGGTCGTCGAACGCGCACAGGCCCATGACCGCCCAGGCGGTTTGCGACGCCGTGCTGGGCCCGCGCGCCTTGAAGACCGGGTCGTCATAGGTATTGCAACGTTCGCCCCAGCCGCCGTCGTCGTGCTGGACGCTTTCCAGCCAGTGCCGCGCCTTGAGCAGCCACGGCTGGGTCATATCGAGATTCATCGCGCGCAGGCCGCGCAACACCTGCCAGGTGCCGTAAATATAATTCACCCCCCAACGGCCGTACCACGAGCCGTCGGGTTCCTGTTGCGAGCGGATGTAATCCAGCGCCCGCTTCACGCGCGCATGGTTCGCCCGGAAATTTTCCGCGCCGAGCAATTCCAGAATGCGCGCGGTGATGTCGGCGCATTCGGGGTCGAGCATGGCGTTGTGGTCGGCAAACGGGACCTTTTCGAGGATGTTCTTGGTGCAATCCTTGTCAAACGCCGCCCAGCCGCCGTCCTTGCACTGGAAGGTCAGCATCCAGGTCAGGCCGCGCTGGAAACATTCGTCGCGCCGGCCCGGATGGTCGGTGGGAATCTTGCGGAGCGCGAGCAGCACCATCGCCGTGTCGTCCACGTCCGGGTTCCATTGATTATTGAATTCAAAGACCCAGCCGCTGGGTTCGACGCGGGTGGGGTTTTTGTGGTGCCAGTCGCCCCGGATGCGGATTTCCCGGTCCATCAGCCAGGTGGCACCTTTTTTCAGGGCGGGATGATTTTCGGAAATGCCCGACTCGTGCAGGGCAATGATGACGTACGAGGTGTCCCATACCGGCGAGAAGCACGGCTCAATGCGCACGCTGTCGGTGGTTTCATGCTCCAGCTTCTTCAATTCATGGGCGGCGCGGACGACCTCCGGATGCTCGTCGGGATAGCCGAGCGACTGGAGGGCGATGAGCGAATTGAGCATGGCCGGGAAAATCGCCGCCAACCCGTCCGAATGTTCGAAGCGTTCCAGCATCCATTGCTCGCACTTCCGCAGGGCGCGCTTGCGGAAGGGATGGATTTTATGTTCGGCGAACCATTCGGCGAATTTATGCAACCGGTCGAGCCAGAGGAAGAAATTCCGCCACGACAACGCGTCCGGGTCGGGCGCCAGCGCCAGGTCGCGTTCATGCAGACCTTCGGGATACAGCTCGTCCAGGTCCACCTTGACCGGGCGGGTGGGTTTGAAATGGTTGATGATGGCCAGCGGCACGAGCATGGCGCGCGACCAGTTGCTCATGTCCCAGAAATTCACGTGGAACCATTTGCCGATGAGCAGCACTTCGCAGGGGATGGTCGGGACGTATTCCCAGGAATAAAGCCCGAGCAGCGCCAGATACAGCTTGGCGAACGTGTTCATGCGCGGCACGCCGCCCAGGTGCAATGCCACTTCGCGCGCACGCAGCATCCGCGGGTCGGTTTCCGGCACCCCGGCGAGTTTGAGGGCGAGATACGCCTTGATGGTGGCGTTCACGTCCGACGGGCCGCCGTAATAAATGTTCCAGCCGCCGTCGGCCAGTTGCATGGAGAAAAGGTGATTGACGGCCTTGCGCTGCCATTCGGGATCCACCTTTCCGTTCCAATGATGGTACGCCACCGTGTCGGACACGAGCGTGGAATCCACCATCAATTCGCCGACCCAGTAACCCTCGGGCTTTTGCAGGCCCAACAGGTGTTCCTGTGACCGCAGAATCGCCGTCTCAATCTCCCTCTCAAAATCCGTTTGAAGCCGGGCCGCGCGAGGCGACTGCGTCGTCTGAACCCTTGATTCGCTTTCAGTCAACACGCCTCTATTTTGCGGGGTTCCGGCCGGGCTGTAAAGGTTTTTAGGAGCGGGTTGGCGCCATAAGAAACTTAAATTTTTGTGTTGGACAAACCTGGCAATTTCTCCTAGTTGATAAACCGGCGGTGGGACAGACACCGCACAGGCCATGAGCTACAAGATTTCCCGCTACGGCTGGCTGCCGGATTTGCCGGATCATCGCGACCATTTCTACGCCGCGCCGGTCGCATGGGTGGAGGCTTTGCCCCCGAGCAAGGATTTGCGCGCCCACTGCCCGCCGGTGTACGACCAGGGCCAGCTCGGCAGTTGCACCGCCAATGCCATCGCCGGGGCGATTGAATTTGACCGGCTGAAACAAAAAGCAACCGACTTTACCCCCTCGCGCCTGTTTGTCTATTACAACGAGCGCGTGATCGAACATACGGTGGAATCAGACAGCGGCGCGCAAATCCGCGACGGCATCAAAAGCGTCGCCAAACAGGGCGATTGCCCGGAAACCGAATGGCCGTACGTCATCGCCAAATTCAAGGCCAAACCGCCGGCAAAATGTTACACCGACGCGCTCAAATACCGGGTGGTGTCGTATCAGCGTCTGGTCCCGCTGCTCAGCCAGTTGAGAGGCTGCCTGGCTTCGGGGTATCCGTTCGTGTTTGGTTTCACCGTCTATGAAAGCTTTGAAAGTCCGCAGGTGGCCCGCACCGGTCATGCTTCGCTGCCGGGCACGGGTGAGCGCGCCATTGGCGGCCACGCCGTTGTCGCCGTCGGTTACCAGGACGCGAAACAATGGTTCATAATCCGGAATTCCTGGGGCAACCGGTGGGGACTAAAGGGTTATTTTACATTACCTTATGCTTATTTGACCGATGAAAATTTAGCCAGTGACTTCTGGACAATCCGTGTGGTTCAGTGATAAATTTAACTAAACCCAATAAAAACCATGACTCTGACCAAACGCGACCTCGTAATTCGCATCAGCAACGAGACTGGCCTCGTCCAACAGCAAGTGTTCGACGTGGTCCAGAAAACATTGGACTACATCGCCGAGGCCCTGGCCAAAGGCGACAAAGTGGAATTGCGCAACTTCGGCGTCTTCGAAGTCAAAGTTCGCAAGGCGCGCGTCGGCCGCAACCCGAACAAACCGGAAACCGACGTGCCTATTCCCGCCCGCGCCACCGTGAAATTCAAGGCCGGCAAGGAAATGCGCGCCGACGTCTTCAAGCTCTCGCCGAAGGCGCAGGCATCGACGGCCTCGGTTTGAGTGGGTCAAATGGGCCGGGCGCTTGCGCGCCAACGGAATTGATGACCGGACTTTTTCAAAAATCCGCAAAAGAGTTATTTAGTTTTTGCGGATTTTATGCTTTTTTGCGGCTGATTTATGGAACGACTGCCCGGTTTCCGCGATTTTTATCCCGAACCCCTGCCGTCCCGCGACGCGGGATGGAGTTTTGACGCCCGCCAATACGTTTTCGACAAATGGCGCGAAACTGCCCGGCGTTACGGCTTCCGCGAATACGACGGCCCGCCGCTGGAATCGCTCGAACTGTTCACCACCAAAAGCGGCGACGAAATCGCCGGCCAGCTTTACAATTTCACCGACAAGGGTGGCCGCGCCGTCGCGCTCCGGCCGGAAATGACGCCGACGCTGGCGCGCATGGCCGCCGCGCACGAACGCAATTACAAGAAACCGATCAAGTGGTTCGCCGTCCCGCAATTGTTCCGCTATGAACGCCAGCAGAAAGGCCGGTTGCGCGAGCATTTCCAGTTCAACGCCGATCTCATCGGCGAGACCGATCCGGCGGCGGACGCGGAACTGATCGCGCTGTTGATTGACACGCTGCGGTCGTTCGGGCTGGCCGAACAGGATTTTGTCATCCGCCTGAGCAGCCGGAACGCGTGGACTGACTATTACAGAAGTCAAAGGCGCTTTTCGCCCGGAACGCCGGGCGCCGTCCCGGCGCGAGCGGAACACAACGTGAAACAGGCCGGGTCGGCGCCCGGCGTTCCGTCTGATTGGGCGAAGGAATATGATTTTTTCCAGACGATTGACAAACTGGAGCGCACGCCGCCGGCGGAGAGTGAAAAGAAACTGGCCGCGCTCGGTTTCTCCTTGGCCGATGTGAACCGTTTCATCGAATCCGGCAAGCCGACGACAGAGTTGCAGAGCATTCTGGACAATCTCGGTGCGCGCGGTCTGCGCGATTTTGTGAAGGTGGACTACCACGTCATTCGCGGGCTGGCGTATTACACCGGGGTGGTGTTTGAGGCGTTCGATGCCAAAGGCGAGTTCCGCGCCATCGCCGGCGGCGGACGCTACGACAATCTCGTCAAACTCGTCAGCGGCGGCAAGGTGGATTTGCCCGCGCTCGGCTTTGGCATGGGCGACGTGGTGCTGCTGGAACTGCTGAAGGCACGCGGTCGGTTGCCAAAATTCGACGCCGTCACCGATGTTTTTGTTTTGATTGAAGACGAAACATTGCGCGCCCAATCGCTCAAGCTCGTGCAGGATTTGCGCGCCGCCGGGTTTGCCGTGGATTATCCGCTGACGCCCGTCAAACCGGACAAGCAATTCAAGCGGGCGCAGGAGTTGAAGGTGGGTCACACTGCCCGGGTGGAAAGCGACGCCTATGTGCGCATCCGGAATTTGAAGACCCGCGAGGAAATCGTCGCCGGCTTTGCCGACGTGGCGAATCATCTGGGGTGAATCAAACCCACCCGGCCAATTTGTTTCAGATTGCTTTGGGGTGGGAAGTCGAGGCCCCGGCAATACCGGCGCAGCGGCTTTCGGCGGAAAGCCGCACTCCCGGGTTTTTCCAGGGTGCGCGGCGCTCTGCCGGGACGCCGCTGCGGTCCGGTGGAAATTGTTCGAAAGCATCAAGTCACGATTGATTCGGCCCAACGATTTTCCAGCCGGGTGGAAAACTGCATCAAACCCCGGCCCGTCCATCCGGCGGACGTTCTTGATTGGCTCAGGAAAAAATGCGGGCTGAGCGGCAATTCCATTAATATGACACCTTTGTTTATTACGGCCAACTGTCATTCTAAAAATGACTCCTGGTAACGCTGAAGCGCCTGGTGAGATTCGTCCGTTCCGGCGGCATTATTTTTGCTTTATAATTGCTCAAAATCAGACAAAACGATGTAATGATACTGGAAGACAATTTTTTCCCTGATCCCAAGGAGCATCCGCCAACGATCACCGCCGCGGAGCTTTGTGAGCGGTTTGCGGCGGCGGGTCTGCCGTGCAAGGCCGAGCGCCGGCAGGAAGACGTGAAGATTATTTTCGAGGGCCGCAAGTCCAACCTGCTTTTCACCGTGAACGCGTCCGGAAACCTCCTGACCGCCACCCTGCCGGATGAGTCGGATTACGACGCGGACTTTGCCTGTGCCCTGTTCGAGGTTTTCGACAGCATCGGATGGAGCTACGAGCCAACCCAGGAGGATCAGGACCAGGATTGATCAGGCCTGACGCGGGCCCTGTGCCGCGCCGGCAATCACCCGGCTGACAACGATTTCCAGAACGACTTTTCAATCCGCTTTTCCAGGCTTCACCACGACGACGACCAGAGCGTCTGATTTGAGGTATTTTTGCGCGACGGTCTTGATCTGTTCCAGCGTGACGGCTTCGTATTTGGCGTCATCGAGTTCCGTGCGCTGGTAGCCGAGGCCGTAAAGCTCGTCGAGCGCGGTGGTGGAGGCGAGGTGGCCGAGTTCCTGCCGCGCGATTTTCTTCTGGCCGATGATTTTGGCCTTGGCGCGTTTGAGTTCCTCGGCGGTCAGACCCTCGTTGCGCAGCAACTCGGTTTCCTTGAGCAATTCCTTTTCGACCAGGTCAACCTTGGCCGGTTCGGTGCCGGTATAAAACGCGAAGTAGCCGGGCACGAGCCCGGCCAGGTTCTGCGCCCCGACGTAATAGGCCAGGCCCAGCTGCTCACGGATGCGGAGGAACAACCGCGAGCCGAGGTCGCTGCACGATTCCTGAATCAGCTCCAGCGCGTAACGATCGTCATCAAACATCGTCGTGCCGGGAAAACCGACCACCAGCACGGCCTGCTTTTTGTCGCGGGTTTCGGTGACGCGGCTGGGAAGTCGGGGGTGGGGAGCTGGGGGTTGGGAACTGGATGGGTTCGAGCTTCCGGCCACGGGCTGCCAACTTCCAAAGACCTTTTCGACGGCGGCCTTGACTTCGTCCGTCTTCACATCACCGTAAATGGCGAGCACGCAATTATCCGGCGTCACGAGCCGTTGATGAAAAGATATCAGATCATCGGCCTGGAGTTTCTGGATCACCGCTTCCGTGCCGAGCGTGTCGAGCCCATAACCGCCGTTGCCGAACAGCGACCGGCGCATGGCCAGGCTCGCACTTTTAAGCAGGTCATCTTTCTGCGCGTAGATGCCGGCGATTTGCACGTCGCGTTCGCGTTCCAGTTCGTCGGGAGGAAAAATCGGGTTCAACAAAACATCGGAGACGAGTTCAAGGCCGGTCTGGAAATCGCTGCTCATTACTTCCGCGTTGACGCCGAAGCTGTTGTTGCCGCCGTAACTGTCGATGCCGCCGCCCACGGATTCAATTTCCGTGGCGATCTGGGTGGCGGTCCGGCGCCGGGTGCCTTTGAGCAGCGTTTTGGCGAGCAACTGGGTGATGCCGTTGTTGGTCGGGGTCTCGGCGAGCACGCCGCCCTTGAGCGCCGCGCGAAACTCGACGAAGGGCAGGCGATGATCCTCCTTGACCAACAGGCGCAACCCGTTGGGCAGGTCGAATTTCTGTATTGGCTGGTCGCCGGGCGCTTCAGTTTCGATTTTTGATTTCGGCGCGCTGCCGTCGGGCAGCAACGCGTAAAGCGTGCGGTTTTCCGGGGTGAGATATTCGCGGGTCACGCGCTGGATGTCCGCGGGCGTGACGAGCTTGACGGCGGCGAGCTGGCGTTCGGAAAAACCGAGGTCGCTGGCCGCCATCCAGTTTCCGCCGAGGTCGCCGGCCTGCCCATCCATCGTTTTGCGCGTGGCGAGCGTGGCGGCGACGAATTGTTTGACCGCTTTTTCCAGTTCGCCGGGCGTCACCAGCCCGCCTTTCATTTTCTCCACTTCCGCCAGCAGGGCCCCGCGCGCGTCGGCAAATTTGTCCGCGTCGGCGATGGCGCTCAGGCCGAACAGACCGGGATGGCCGGGGCTGTACGTCCACGCGTCCACGTGATGCACCACGCCCTGACGTTCGCGCACCTCCTGATAAAGTCGCGAGCTGCGTCCATGACCGAGCAGCACGGCCAGGACTTCCAGGGCGGGCAGGTCGGAATGGCGGATTTCGGGAATGTGCCAGGCAAAATGAAAGTGGCCGAGCTCAATCGGCGCTTCCTCGACGATTTCGCGCGGCGCGGTTTGCCTGGGTTCCTCGGGCAAAACCATCGGCGGCATCGGTCGCGCCTTCGATTTTTCGTAAGCGGCGCGAATTTGCGCGATCACCTCGTCGTTTTTCATGTCACCCACCACGACGTAGAAGACATTGTTCGGCGCGTATTTCTCGTGATAATAACCGCGGATATCGTCCGGTTTGAGTTCGTTGAAAATATCGGGATAGCCGATGACGGTGAGGCGATACGGACTGCGCGTGTAGGCGGTTTCGAACAGGCGCCGGCCGGCGCGGCGCCCGGGATCGTCCACGTTCATGTCCATTTCGCGACGGATGACCTCCTGTTCCTTGGCGAGTTCATCGGGCGGCAACGTCGCGTTCTGCATGATGTCACAGAGTATATCAATGGCGACCCGCGCGCCGGTGTTCGGCACGTCAATATGGTACACCGTGCGGTCGAAGCTGGTGTAGGCGTTCATGTAACCGCCGGCTTCCTGCACTTCCTGGTCAATGCGGCTGCCGGGCCGGGTGGTGGTGCCCTTGAACAGCATGTGTTCGAGCATGTGCGACAGCCCGGCGCCGAGCCAGCGGCCTTCATGAATGCTGCCGGCCATGCACCACGCCTGCGCCGACACGACCGGGGCGCTGCGGTCTTCGCGCACGATGATGGTCAGGCCATTGTCGAGCGTGGTCAAAGTGACGCCGGCGGGCGGCGACGGGGTTTGCATGGCCAGGATTCTGGCCGAAAAAGCGGTGTCACTCATACACAAGTTGGACGGGCAGGATATTCGGAAATGCGTTTTGGGCAAACCAATTTGACGCGGGAGCAGACGACTGCCGCCCGGGTCACCGGAGGATCACCCGCTGGAAAGAGAATGGAGGAGTCTTGGAGCCGTGCCAAAGCACATCCAATCCGGAGGGAAGTGCGACGCGCGGGCTGAGATTTAATTTTAGCCGGGATTGCGCGGTCTGACTACTGGCCGGGCCTGAATAATCGCCGTGAAAGATTCCAGCCCGGGACGCGGCGAAACATGAGCAACATGGCCGCCAGACCGGCCAGTGCCAAGGGGCAGGGTTCGGGGACCGCAGCCAGCCCGGATAACCGAACCTGACCGCCCCCATTATCATTGTTCGAGTTGGCATCCGTGCTCATGACCAGTTCGTAAGTGTCGCTTGCGACAAAAGCCGTTGGCACGTTCAAGGAGAGAGGATCATCCGGGTCCGTTTGAGGCAAATTAATGAATTGTTGGCTGTTGGGAGCGCCGGTGAATGCGGTCCAGCCGTAGTTCCACAAAACTTGACCCGAGGTCACATCATTCAAAGTCACCAGACAGTCGCTTTGATACCAATTATCATAGCCGGTAAATTGCAGACTTAAGGTTGCCGTCTGAGAGGACAATGGAGAGAACAATATGTCGCTGATCGCGCTGACGTAACAAAAGCTGTTTTGATATTGTCCTTGGACGGTATCAGTGAATGAGTAACTCTGGAAGAGCCCGGCATCCGCCTCACCCCAGATTTGAGTGTTGTTTCCCGACCAACTTGGGCTTTGGTTAATATAATCAATGCTGGTTGGCGAAGCAGATACGACCGAATTTGATCCGGATACATCCGGATTGGAAGAAAATCCCCCGACACCCCACCAACTGACCGATGCGGAATACCTCGAATTTATCACATTAACTCCCAACGGCTGCGCTTGCCCGGCCGGGCAGGCGCCAAAGGCCAGAACGGCCAGGACGAGCCCGATGCTTGTCGTTGTTCCTCTGAGCAATCGAATTGACGCGCCTGAAAGCTCGATGAACCGTGCCCAGCCGGCGAATGGTGTGAATGTTTTCATAGGCTTCGTTTATGGATTCAGGCTTGCGCCGATTTGTGCGACCGAAGGAAAGGCGGCATGTTGCGCGGTCAGATTCATAACCAGGATGCTGACTGTTACGTGCTCCAAAAAGCAGACGGGTAATTTGATGTCAAGGACGATCACACATTTCAAGTCTGAGCCGCGTCGTCGGCATCGGGGCGCGCAGAGACAATAAACATCACCCGCCGGGATTGCCCCCGGCAACCCGGTTCGCCGCAGCATTCGCAAAACCATTCTGATCCCGCCGGACCCTTCAATTGGCCAGCGACCTGGATTCTGGATTCAATTTGCTTTGTGGCCGGAACGGTTTGCGGAAAGCATCCGTGAAATCGTAGCCGTTCTGGAAATCGTCGCGCGTGTCCCGGTCGGTTTTGGCGAGCAGGCCGATTTCCAGCATATTGAAGACGATCTCGCCAAAGTCGCGGCAGTTGCGCACGCCCCATTCCTCGAACACGGTCACGACCATCGGGCCGAATTGCTGGAGCGCAAATTGCCGGATGCCGTCGAGCAGTTCCTGGCCGCTGACATGGCGGATCCGGCCGTGGGTTTCCTTGCCAATCAGTTTCTGGGTATAGTCGAGCGCTTCGCGGACAAACGTGTAGGCCTCGCGCGAAAAGCGCGTGTCCCGCGTGAGAATCAATTCCACCGCTTCGTCAAAGTTGATTTCTTGCATCTTTAAGGTTTAACCTGCTGAGTCGCCACCGGCGCTGGCGGGCCTTCGCTTTGCTTCGCCCCTGTAAAATGAGCGGTGCGATACGTTTTGACGGCCCAGCCGGTCAGCAGCAGACCCAAAACGATACAGAGAACCAATTGTTCCTGTTTCGTCAGGCGCTTCACCCGCCCAATATAGTGGAAAATGTGAGGAACGGCAACAATCCTTCGTTATTTACGATTTACGATAGACGATTTACGCGGCAAACTGTGTGCGTCTGTGATCCGTAAATCGTAAATCCAATATCGTAAAATGATATGGCTGTGATTGGCCGGTTTCAGAAGGGTAAGGAAGTATTTTACGCCAAAGTCGTGGACGGCGAGTTGTTTCGGCTGCGCGGCGACGTCTTTGGCGCGCCGTCGTTCGACCGCAAGCCGACCGCCCGGAAGGGTGTCAAAACGCTGGTGCCGGTCGTGCCGTCCAAAGTTATCGCCGTCGGGCTTAATTACCTCGAGCACGCGCGCGAGACGGGCAAGCCGCTGCCGCGCCTGCCGTTGTTCTGGCTCAAGGCCACCACGTCGTTGCTTCCCGACGGCGGGAAGATTGAGATTCCCTTTCCGCATCATCGCACGGATTACGAGGCGGAACTGGCCATCATCATCGGCCGCAAAATCCGCAATGTCCCGTCAACGGCGGCGGCGCGCTACATTTTTGGTTACACCACGGCGCAAGACATCAGTGACCGCACGATTCAAAACGCCGAGAGCCAGTGGACGCGCTGCAAATCGTTCGACACCTTCACGCCCCTGGGGCCGTTCGTCGAAACCAAGCTGGATCCCGGCGACCTGACCATTCAGCTTTTCCAGAACGGCCATCTGCGCCAGAACTCGAACACCAGCCAGCTCATCTTCAACCCCGCCGACCTCGTCAGCTTCATCTCCACGAACCTGACGTTGCTGCCCGGCGACGTGATTCTGACGGGGACGCCCAGCGGCATCGGGCCGATTCAAAGCGGCGACCGGTTGGAAGTGCGGATCCAGGGGTTGGCGCCACTGGTGAACCAGGTAAAATAATTTCACCACGGAGGCGCAAGCGGCAGTGCAAAAATCTTTACTTATCTTCTTTGTCTTGTTAAGATCATTGCATGAAGCGAGCTGAAGCTTCGGAAACCCCGGTTCCAAACTTTTGCGGAATTTTGTTTGATGCGAAGGTTCTTTCCCACAAGTTCCCCGTGCAGGTTGGAATTTTACAACTGCTGTCGCTACTGTTGCTGACAACGGCACCCGGTGTGGTGCAAGCCCAATCCGCGACCAGTTTCATTTACACGACCAATAACGGCGCGATTACCATCACGGGTTACACCGGTTCGGGCGGCGCGGTGGCCATCCCCAGTACGATCACTGGCCTGCCGGTCACCGGCATCGGGGACTCTGCTTTCCAATATGCCCCAGGCATTACCAGCATCCTGATCCCCGACAGTGTCACCAACATCGGGAGCCTGGCCTTTTATCAATGCACCAATTTGATCGGCGTCTCGGTTGGTTGGAGAGTCGCCAATATTGGGGACTACGCTTTCGAATCCTGTTACAGCCTGGGCAACATCTTTTTCTATGGTAATCCACCCAATGCCGGTGTGGATGTTTTCTCCGGTGACACCAATCTGACCGTCTATTATTTGTCCGGGCAGGCTTGGGGTTCAACCTTTGGCGGGTTTCCGACTTCGTCCTTTGCATTCAGTGTCGCAGGCAATTCCGTTACTGGATACACGGGTTCAAGCAAACTGATCTTTATTCCAGAGACGATTCATTACTATCCGGTAACCAGCATCGGGGGCAGTGCGTTCAGAGGTACGGGTATAACCAACGTTATTATCCCGGACAGCATTACCAACATCGGGGGCACGGCATTCTTTAGGTGTGTGGGACTGAGAAGTTTCAGAATCCCGGATAGCGTCGCTAGCATTGGAAACGGTGCG
>JAJXYT010000173.1:0-13147 GCA_021780375.1 bacterium
TTATTACTTTGGTTATGTGATGACAGCCATGCTTGCCAAGCTGACCGGTCTCATCGGCAGCGTGGCTCACAACCTGACGACCGCGTTGATCTTCGGGTTGGCCGCAATTGGCGCGTATGGAATTTTGTATAACCTGCTGGCCGTTTTTCCCGAGCCGCTACCACCGCCGTTCCATCCGGGCACCAAACAACCGATTCCCCCGGAGGCCTTGCTGGCGATTTTCCCGGAAAATCTCGTTCAGCAGGAGATGAATCCGGAGCGGTGGGTGGAAATTCCCGAGCCGGTTCGTGAAATCTACACGCTCTGGCGGCCCACGCCGTTGCTGCGCGCGGTGCGGCTGGAGAAGGCGCTGCAAACGCCCGCCCACATTTATTACAAATATGAAGGCGCCAGCCCGGCCGGCAGCCACAAACCCAACACGGCAGTCGCCCAGGCTTATTACAACAAGGTGGCCGGCACCAAACGCCTCGCCACCGAGACCGGCGCGGGCCAATGGGGCGCGTCGCTCGCGTTCGCGTGCAGCCAGTTCGGGCTGGAATGCAACGTTTATATGGTCAGAGTCAGTTATGACCACAAGCCCTATCGCCGGATGCTGATGCACACCTGGGGCGCGACCGTCCATCCGAGCCCAAGCAACCAGACCGAATACGGGCGCACATTGCTCGCCGAAGACCCGCATTGCCCCGGCAGCCTCGGCATCGCCATCAGCGAGGCAATCGAAGACACGGTCAAGCATCCGAATACCAAGTACTCGCTGGGCAGCGTGCTCAATCATGTTTGCCTCCACCAGACGGTCATCGGCCAGGAAGCCATCAAACAGATGGCTCTCGCGGGCGAGGAGCCGGATTCCATCATCGCCTGTTGCGGCGGCGGCAGCAATTTCGCCGGCATCGCCTTCCCGTTCATTCACCAGAAAATCACTGAGAAAAAGAAGTATCGCATCGTGGCCGTGGAACCAACCGCCTGTCCGTCGTTGACGAAGGGCGAACTGCGCTACGACTTCGGCGACACGGCGGAAATGACACCGTTGCTGATGATGTACACGCTGGGCCACAAATTCATGCCGCCGCCGATTCACGCCGGCGGGCTCCGTTATCACGGCATGTCGCCCATGGTCAGCCACGCGCTCAAGCTCGGTCTGATTGAGGCCGAGGCGTATCACCAGACGAAGATTTTCGAGGCGGCGGTGCAATTCGCCCGCACGGAAGGCATTGTGGTCGCCCCGGAATCCGCGCACGCCATTGCCGCGGTGGTGGCGGAAGCGAAGCGCGCCCGCGAAGCCGGAAAGAAGCGCGTGATTCTGTTCAATCTGTCCGGCCACGGCTTGCTCGATTTGAGCGCCTACGAAACCTACCTCTCGGGAAAACTACAGGACGCGTGAGGAGATTTATGATTGATGATTTGCGACTCCGATTAATTGCGAGCACGCGTGAAGCCGTGATGAGGATTGGCAGAGCGGAAGGCGCTGACGGCCAACGGCTTTATCTTCAATCTGTCGTCAAGCTTCACGGCCAAATTTTTCAAAATCATAAATCATAAATCGTAAATCCTGAATCAAAGTCCATGAAAACTCAACTCGTCCGTTTTGTTCTGGTGGCCAGCCTCGCCACGCTGCCCGGTTTGCTTCAAGCTCAACCCTCGGCCCACTACGTCCCAGGAGTGGAAGGCATCAAAGCCGCTACCTTGCCTCCACCGGGGGTCTATTTTCGCGACTACAATTATTTTTATACCGCCGACCAGTTGAATGACGCTTCCGGCAACAAAAATGGTCCGGCGGATCTCGATGCGTTTACCTGCGCCAATCTTCCCCGCGTCCTCTGGATTACAGACACGAAATTCCTTGGCGGTTTCATCGGGTTGGACGGATTTCTGCCCTTGGTTTACCAGCAGTTAAGCGCCAACACGCCGGGCGGCCCATTCAGCGGCAACCGATTTGGCGTTGGGGATTTGTTCGCCGAAGGCACCCTCTCGTGGCATCTACGGCAATTTGACTTTGCGGTCGGCAGCGGTGTGGACATGCCTACCGGCGATTCCCCGACCAGCCCCGGACCTTCGGCGAGGCCTGGCCTGGGCTATTGGACTTTCATGCAAACCGCCGGGGCGACCTGGTATATTGATCGGGAAAAAACCTGGGCCGTGTCGGCATTGAACCGTCTCGAGTTCAACACCGGGCAGCGTGACACGAAGATCACTTACGGAGATGCTTATACCTTGGAATGGGGCGTGAGCAAAACTGTGGCGAAAGTCGTGGATTTGGGTGCCGTCGGTTATTACCAGCAACAGTTCACCGGCGACAGCAACGGGCAGCCCCTCAACCGCGTGGCGGCGGTCGGCCCGGAAGTCAACGTGGCCTTCCCGAATCAGATGCTGTTCGTCTCGCTCCGCTACGATTACGAATTCATGGCGGAATCCCGCGCGCAAGGCCACACGTTTACACTCACGTTGACCAAGCGGTTTTAGGATTCATTTTTGAAATCAGAGCCGCGTTGCCCCGGCTCCTGAGGTTTCCGGAGACGCCAGAATTTATCCATCCGGCAGTTGCAAATTGTCCGATGACGGGCGAGGGTGGCGCGTGGAAGTTTCCGAAAACATCCAATGCCCGTTTTGCGGCCAGAGGTTTGAGGTGACGATTGACACGAGCGTGTCGTTCCAGCGGTTCACCACGGACTGCGAGGTATGCTGCCGTCCGTTTGAGGTGATTGCCGAGTGCGAACCGGGCGAAATTCTTAGCTTGGACGCCGTGGCCAATTGAGGCAACCTCCGCGCGATGTCATTGAGCGACCTGGCTTTTTGGGTTTACGTCGTCCTGCTGTTGTTGGGCGGACTGTTTGGATTTTACAAGGGGAAGAGTAAAATTTCCCTGGTCACGTCAGCGGTGTCGGCGGCGTTGCTGGTGCTGGCGGTGCTGCCGGGCGTGTTCCAACCGGCCTTCTCACGGGTCTTGGCGAATGTCATCATGGCCGCCCTCCTGGTGGTTTTTGCCATCCGGCTGGGGAAAACGAACAAGTTCATGCCCAGCGGCCTGATGCTGGTCCTGACGATCCTGGTCCTGGCGTTGCGGAATCTGAAATTTCATTGAGTTGGCCGGGGCCACGGGGCTTGAAACCGGGCCGGGAGCATTCCATTATTCGCCTCGACCCTGGAAAATCTCCCGGAAATATGTTGCGCGGACGAAATACGGCTCGTAGATTTTGTTCCCTTTGGGTGCACCCATAGCTCAATTGGATAGAGCATCTGACTACGGATCAGAAGGTTTCAGGTTCAACTCCTGATGGGTGCGCCAATAAAATCAATGGTTTCTTGCGTTTGCTCTCCCGACCAAAAAGGCATTTGTGCTGCGGTTTGTGCTGGACCCCGTAGCTAAGGTGATGGCCTGTTAAAATTTGGCGTTTGTCACGGCTCGAAATGGGCCGGCTTCTGTTCAATGGTCCGCTTCGTTGACATGGAACCAACACTGGCCACATCTTCCCACATGCCTTTCGACCGCGCGCAGATGAAACAAAAAACAGCGGCGCTTGCCGCCAAAGGCGTGTACATCGGCACGTCCTCGTGGAAGTACGAAGGCTGGGTTTGGCCAGCTTTATACGCCGTTGCGTTACGAGTATCGCGGCGAGGTCGCCAAGACACGGTTTGAGCGTGATTGCCTGGGCGAATATGCGGAAGTGTTCAAAACCGTCAGCGTGGACGCGGCCTATTACCATTTTCCGCGCCGTGAGTATCTGCAAAAATTGGCCGACGCCGTGCCCGGTGATTTTCGATTTGGTTTCAAGGTGACTGACGCGGTGACGATCAGAAAATTTCCGAATCTGGCACGCTTCGGCGCCAAGGCGGGGCAGCCGAACCCAAATTTTCTCAACGCTGAGTTGTTTACGGGCGCATTCCTGAAACCTTGTGAGGAAATTCGGAGCAAGGTAGGCGTCCTCATGTTTGAATTCTCGCGTTTCTGGCCAAGCGATTACGAGCATGGGCGAGATTTCATCAGCGACCTCGACGGGCCTCTTGGCAAGCTGCCAAAGGGCTGGCCCTACGCGATTGAAATGCGGAATAAACACTGGGTGACCCCTGAATACTTCGGCTGTCTGGCCCGGCACGGCGTCACACACGTTTTTAATTCATGGGATGCCATGCCGTCCGTGAAAGAGCAAATGGCGTTGCCGGGCAGCCGCACGAATCCAAATCTGTTTGCCGCGCGCTTTCTCTTGAAGCCCGGACGCAAATACGAGGAGGCGGTGAAGACGTTTCAGCCGTACGACAAGGTGAAAGAGCCGAACCCGGAGGCGCGCGAGGCGGGCAAGACGCTATTCGCGGAGGGCAAAAAAAAGGGACAGGGCACGAGACCTTCATCTACGTGAATAACCGTCTTGAGGGGAATGCTCTGGAGACGATTGACGCGATGCGGGAAATTGAAGCAAATTGATGGTCATTCAGTGTCAGCCATTTTGATTTCAGGCTTAAAAAATGCTTTTGGGATGTCAAGCACACTGGCAAAGGCATGACCATGAATACATCAATCAACTGGACTCGTGAGAGTAAGTCCCATCTACTACAGTTGAATCTTGCCTCTTGCCACTGGCTGGCGACGATAACAGTTCTTAGCCTATTATCATGGGGCACCAGCTTGCTGTGCCATGCTGCTCCAACCATCACGACTGACTTGGGGGATGTCGTCGCCATAAATGGAACCGCAGTGGGGCTTCAAATTTCGGCAAATGATGCCTCCACTCCATCATATCAATGGTATTTCAATAATGCAGAGATTCCCATTGCCACGAATGCTTTTTTGAATTTCGCATCTATTCAGGTAACGAATGCCGGGCACTACGATGTGGTGGCCACCGACTCGGGAGGCTCGGTAACGAGCCGACTCGCCACGGTTACGGTGGAGAATTGGCGCTTGAGACGAATGGTACACCCGTTTCCTTTGGGCTGACGATGCTGTCTGGCGCCAGTGATGTCCCACCCTCAATCACTAACGCGGTGGCAACTGCCATCGGTGTTCCCAGATTAGCGATTAAAGATGATAGCACCATTGAGGGGTGGTTGCCGGCAGGCTGGTACGGCACGGCGCAGGTGCCCACCCTTCTTAGCAATTTGGTGGCTCAGTCAAATGTCATCTCCATTGCGGCGTCGGGCCAGAACTGGTCTTTCGGCTCCCATACAGTTGTTTTATACAGCAATCATTCGGCCCGTATTTTTGGACCAGGTATGGCCGGTGACGCCAATGTTGCTCCAAGCCTCACCAATATTGCGGCGATTGCTGCCAGTGGGAATTTCAGCATGGCTCTCAGACTGGACGGAAAGGTGGTCGTCTGGGGCGATAACACTTTCGGGGAGACAAATGTCCCGGTCGGACTGTCAAACGTTATCCAGATCGCGGCTGGGGCGAATCATTGCCTGGCCCTAAAAAGCGATGGTACGATAGTCGCCTGGGGTGACGATACGAATGGCCAGTGCAATGTTCCTGCTTCCTTATCAAATGTCGTGTACATCGCTGCTGGTGACGATCACAGCGTTGCTTTGACAAAGTCGCCCGGAATTTCTGTTCCCCCCACTAATGAGGTCCTGTTTGATGGAGATCAAGCAATCCTCACCACAATTGCGACCGGATACCAACCTCTGGGCTATCAGTGGCAATTCAACGGAACAGATCTCGATGGCGCAACCAATGCTATTCTGACGATGACCAATGTGCTGCTAACCCGTTCCGGGATTTATCAGTGCATTGTCAGCAACGCCTTCGGAACTTGTATCAGCCCACCAGCAACACTGACCGTCAATCGTAACTTGACCAATATTGTCGTTACCCCGGCCAATCCGGTAATTGGCCTCTTCAGCAACGTGACATTCAGCGCCACGGGCTATTATGCGGATGGTTTTGATGGGAACGTGACTTCGGCGGACGGTCTGGTTTGGAGCAGCAGCGATCCGACGGTGACCAGCATTGATACCAATGGATTTGTGACGAATTTGACCCCCGGCGCCACTACCATCTCAGCCACCTGGAGCAACGTCACCGGCGATACGGTTTTGACCGTGCTGCCGCCGGCCACGATCTCGGCCAATCCGGTGAACGGGACGGTCTGGCCGGGCGGAAGCGTCACCTTAACCGTCAGCACCATCGGCAGCGATTGGAGTTATCAATGGGCGTTCAATGGAACGAACATCATCGCGGCAACCAATGCCACTTTAGTCGTCACGAACTTTTCTCCGGCGAACGTAGGCAGCTACACGGTCAGCAATCCGGCGGGGAGCGTCACCAGCCAGGCGGCCAGCGTGGCCAGCGTGAATGTTGAGCTGTTTCAAGGTGGCACCACCAACTGGAATAGCCAGACCAGTTGGACCCAAACCAGCGCGCCCACCAATGAGTTGTGGGAATCCATCGCCTCCTCGGCTGATGGCACCAAACTGGCGGCGGTGGACGATGGCGGGGGGATTTACACCTCAACCAATGGGGGCGCAACCTGGATCCAGACCAGCGCGCCGAGTGCTGTGGGTACGGGTAGTGCGTGGTTGTCCATCGCCTCCTCGTCGGATGGCGTCAAATTGGCGGCGGTGCTTGATGGTGGTGGGATTTGGACTTCGACCAATGCTGGCGTGACTTGGGCTCAGACCAGCGCGCCCGATAACGGTTTGGCACCCATTCCCTCCTCGTCCGATGGCACCAAGCTGGCGGCGGGGGTTTCTAATGGCGGGGGAATTTGGACTTCAACCAATGCCGGCGTGACTTGGGTCCAAACCAGCGCGCCCAATGAAGATTGGTTGTCCATTGCCTCCTCGTCCGATGGCACCAAACTGGCGGCGGTGGTTTATGGCGGCGGGATTTGGAGGGCGCAAGCCGCGATTCTTCCGGCCACGGGAACATTTGGCGTCGTCGTGGTGGACGGGCCGCTCGGCTCAAATTATCTCATTCAAGCCGCATCCAATTTGCCAGGCAACTGGACGACGCTGACAAATGTGACTATGCCGTGGGGTCCTTATTTTTACATTGATTACAGTTCATCGACGAACACGCAGCAATTTTACAGGGCCGTGCCGGCGCCGTAAGGGGGTCATCAGGAGCCGTGCTCGCGCTGGTATGACGGTGGCGGCCATGTCACCGGCCCTCACAAGTTGCCGGTGGGGGGTGCCGTCCGTTTTTCGTAGTCTTCGAGCGAGAGGATTTTCAATCGCGCCTGCCCGCGCATAGGCGCGCTGCACGGCTTTGCTATTGTGGTCTAAGGCTCGTCCCCCATACAGAATATAGTGGTGGCCAATATTACTCTTTGGATGGTTATCATCTGAAAGTTAATGATTTGTTCGGCCAGGCTTGGCAAGCAGTGCCAGCCAGCATGGCATTTTTAATCAGTTAGCCATGGAAGCCCGGCATTTATCTTCGCGAACATGGACTTCAGAAGTGCTGGTGAGACGAAATTGGCAAAACATGGCGCACTTTAGTGATCTTTCTTGACGACGTCATTCCGGCATGGTTCAATAGTTGCTGTCAGTGAAAAGGTTGGTGATATTCGAAATCTTCGGTTTGATGGGAGTGGCATCCTCATCATTTGGGGACGGCTATATTCTCTTCGATAACTACAGTAGTGCCGCCGATCCAGCCGTCACATATGGTGTCGGCGTCCCCCTTAACGGGGTTAGCGGGGCCACTGGACAGGTTGGTGCTGGGCTCGCCAACGGCTGGACGGTGGGAATTTACTTTGCGCTTGGTACTCTGAATATAACTGATCCTGCTGGTAATGGAATTCCCAATCCGAGTTTAGGCTTGGGGACAGGACCGGGGAGCACTGTCGCAGTCTGTTCCTCTGCTTACAACGTGCCTGGTTTTTTTATCAGCTCAACACCATTCGATACTGGAGGAATTGCTGACGATACAATTACGGCAGAAATGGTAGCTTACAGTGGATCCAGTTACACGACATCGCTCTACAGGGGACACTCTGATCCATTTACCATGACAACATATTCCTCTGGTTCAGTAGGCATGGAGAACATCAACACCGGTTATCCGAATGGTTTAGTCGGCGATTATATGCAAAGTTTCAGTGTGACGCCTGTTCCAGAACCAACGTCGTTTGCATTAGGTGGATTGAGTCTCATGGTGTTGGTACTGATTCGTCGCAAATTTTAGACGCATTTCTTGTCAAGCCTTCTCCGACACATCATCAAACACCTCAAAAGGTGGGATTTGATATGAAAAGCCGTCCTTACTCCAAATGGCGAGTATATTAGCCGAATGTCTACCCGGCACCCGGCCGGCCTGCCGGCAGGCAGGCCGGGTGCCGGGTGGCCGGCGGCGGCTCGCCGCCCGCGCTTGGGCTTGGACACCAATTCCGTTTCTTCGCGGCGCTGCGTGACCAGCCCCAACTCCATCTGCTTCACATCTTCGAGAGTGATCTTGATGCCGGGGCGCGTGGCGGCTTCGCCGAGCAGTTGTTCGCTGCGCTCGCGCACGAGCAGCAGGCGCACGACGCCTTTCTCGATTTCAATGACGCGGTGTTCCAGCGTGGGATAATGAATCCCCATCGGGCGCGTGATGCGGATGAATGTGTCGAACGGCATCGAGAAACCAGCTTTGGCTTTTCCTGCCTTGCCGGCAGGCCGGTTCGGCTTGCCTTCGCCTGCCTGTTCGACAGACAGGTCCTCATCGTCGCTCTCATCCTCGCTTGCCGCGCCGGAGTCCGACGAAGGCGGGTCCTCCGACTTCTTGCCGTTTCCATTTTGCTTGGTGACTTGTAGCGTCCAGAGGAACAGCGCGGTCACGCGGGCGTCTGCCTGGACAACAATGCCAGACACATAGCAATGCTCCACCGCGAGCTCGTCGCCGAGGTATTGATGTTCGCCGTCCAAGCGCGGAGGTTTTAAAAGCCGTCAGCGTGACGCGGCCTGTTCATTGCCTCCGCCTGGAGGTTTGATTCCGGACTCGTCCCGTGAATCTCACGACTCTTATGCCGGTGCCGGACCGATGGTGGCGCCGCTGACGTACTCCAGCGAAATCCGGCGGGATTTCTTCACCACCTGTCGCGTTTCCACCAGTTCCAACACACGGTCGGCAATGCTGCGCGACATCAGCTTGGTATCGGGGCGATAGTAGCAAACGGGCGGGTACAGATCCCCAAACCAGCTGTCGTTGGTCAATGACACCAGCGAGATGTCAGCCGGAACCCGGATTCCTTGCGATACCAGCCAGGAATAGCACGTCAACAGCTGCGACGCGTAGGTCAGCACCAGCGCAGTCGGCCGTTCCTGAAGGCCAAAAGCCAGTTCCAAGGAGCGCGCAATCGAGCCCGGTGTCCGATCATCCTTGAACCGAACCAGCCGGCCTTTGTTGCCCGCAGTGGCCAACGCCCGCTCGAGTCCCTGTTCCTCCCGCAGCACACCGGGAAATCGGGTGTGATATTCCAGGATGCCGATGATCCGGTGGCGCCGGCGGACCAGCTGGATTCCGGCATGAAAGGCCGCCGCCCCCCAGTGGCTGACGACATAGGGCAGGGTTACTTCCGGGAAGGGTGACCCGTAAATGAAAGTTGGCAGGCCTTGCTCCTCAAACCACCGTTGCATGGGTTCGGTGGCCAGATAGAGGATCCAGGCCACCGATGGATTCGCCAGCACCAATTGCTTCAGGCGGTGCTCGGGATGTTTGAGATGAAAGACCGCCGGGGCGAGATACCGCAGGTTGTGCCCCTGCTCGGCCAAACGCATTTGCGTATCCTCCATTTCGAGCAGGGTGGCCCGGCTCTCGACGGGATTGGGGGACAGAAACGTCACCGGCAGTTTGGCCGCTTTCACGTCTTCTGCGGGCGGCAGGTGAATTGCCTGGACGCGGCGTTGCCGACCCTTGAACGCCGGCGTTACCCAGCCTTCCTGCGCCAGCGCCTTCAGGGCCAATCGCAACGTGTCCCGGCCGATCCCCAGCCGTTTTTTAAGCTGCAATTCACCGGGCAAGATATCGCGCAGCACGCCGGTGGCAATCCACTCCTTCAGCGAGGCAGATGTCTCGGTCACTAAACTGATGCGTTTCGGCAGGTGTTCCACGGTTCAGCGGTTTAATTACCGAAACCGCCTCTTGTTTGCAAACAAAACAAGTTAGCCTTGGCCGACAGTTGGCTTTTTACAATGCGCATCAAGTCCCTTAACCTCGTGGCATGTGCAACTTGGCCCCAGCTTTGGCAATGAGTCCAGAGCCGACAGCCGGCTCAGCGTCTTTGGTGCGGGCATCAGCCTCCTCGCGGAAGTTGAAAACCACCCTCGCCCGGAATATTGCGAACAACGTTGCCAAACTGAGAATGCCACACTGGTGTCTCGTGATGGTCCTGACCGCGGCGGCCGGGCATGCCGACGAATGGAAGTTTCCCTGTCCGCAGGACCGGATTGCCCACTACACGGCCTATCACGTCAGCGAACCCATCCGCATTGACGGGAAACTGGACGAGAAGGCGTGGCAGCAGGCGCCGCCATCGCCACGGTTCGTGGACATCATCTCCGGCAAGCCCGCGCTTTTCGACACCCGCGCCCTGGTCTTGTGGGACGACACCAACCTGTATGTCGGCTTCCGCCTCCAGGAACCGTTGCTCCACGCGCGGTTTACCACCAACGACTCGCCGATCTATTACGACAACGACGCCGAAGTGTTCATCGCCGGGCGGGATTCCTATTATGAATTTGAAATCAACGGGTTCAACACGACTTACGAAGCGTTCTTCATCTGGGACGACGCTTATGAACGCGATGGATTTTCCCGCGCGCCGGAATTTCAACGCTCGCTGCTCCAGCCGTTCAACGGCGTCGGATTTACCGATCATCCCCGCGGCGGTCGGCTGGGCGATTTCCGCTGGCATTTTCCCGGCAAACAGACGGCGGTGTTCATGGACGGCACGTTGAACAACGACACGGATCGCGACCGGGGCTGGACGGTCGAGCTGGCCTTTCCGTGGAAGGGAATGAAATGGCTGGCGCAGGCCGACCATCGCTCGCTGCCGCCCAAAAACGGCGACGTGTGGCGCATTGATTTTTCCCGTTTCAACACCTATAAGGAAGCCCCGCCGGCGGAGGACTCCGGCGGTTGGGTCTGGAGTCGGCACGGCGTGTGGGATTCGCACATTCCGGAATGTTTCCCTTACATCCGCTTTTCGACCAACGACGTCAGCCAGGCGCGCCAGCCGTGAATGGATCGTTCGACTTCAACGCCGGCTTCCGCTCCTCTTCACCGTCTTGGCCGGGCCATGTGCGTTCGGCGGACGGCACAACCAACAAGTGCTTCCCGCTTTTGTTTGGCCCGGTCACTTGTTAAAGGAAGGTCATGGCGACACGAAAAGGCAACCCTTACGCGGCGATGGCGGTGCCGGCGCGCCGGCAATTTGCCAGTGATAATTATGCTGGAATCTGTCCGGAAGCCTGGGCGGCGATGGAAGAAGCCAACCGGGGCCACGTGGTTGCTTACGGGAACGACCCGTGGACGCAGGAGGCCGCCGACCATATCCGCGACATTTTCGAGACCCGTTGCGAGGTGTTCTTTGTGTTCAACGGCACGGCTGCCAATTCCCTGGCGCTGGCGTCCTTGTGCCAGTCCTACCACAGCGTCATTTGCCACGAACTGGCGCACGTGGAAACCGATGAATGCGGCGCGCCTGAATTCTTTTCCAACGGCACCAAGGTGCTCACTGTCGCCGGCGCCCACGGCAAGGTCAGCGCGGAGGCGGTTGAGCGAGTGGTGAAGCGCCGGTCGGATATTCATTATCCCAAACCGCGCGCGATCAGCCTCACGCAGGCGACCGAAGTCGGTACCGTCTATACGGCGGAGGAAATCAAAGCCATCTGGTCAGTCGCGAAATCGCATGGCCTGCGCATTCAGATGGATGGCGCGCGCTTCGCCAACGCGGTCGTCTCGCTGGGCGTGAAGCCCAAGGAAATCACGTGGCAGGCGGGCGTGGATGTCCTGTGCCTGGGCGGCACCAAAAACGGCGCCGGCGTCGGCGAAGCGGTGGTGTTCTTCGACGTGAAGCTGGCCGAGGAATTCGATTACCGCTGCAAACAGTCGGGCCAGCTTGCGTCGAAAATGCGGTATCTGTCCGCGCCGTGGGTGGGACTGCTGAAGGATGGCGCCTGGTTGCGGAACGCCACGCACGCCAACGCCATGGCCGCGCGGCTCGAAAGCGGGCTGGGCCGGATTGTTGGCCTCAAGATCCTGTTCCCGCGCCAAGCCAACGCGGTGTTCGCAGAAATCCCGGAAGCCGCTGTGGAGTCGCTCTGGAAAAAGGGCTGGCTCTTTTACACGTTCATCGGGCAGGGCGGCTGCCGGCTCATGTGCGCCTGGGACACCACCGAAAATGACGTGGACGCCTTTTTGGCCGAGTTGAAATCGGTCCTGTAATTTTGCCAGGACTTGACCGGCGCGCAGGATTCAGCGCGCAAGCCGCGGGTGCTGCGGTAAGTCGCGTCTTAGTTCCCAAATAAGCAGGGCCCACACAACTATCAAAATAAAATTGCGCGCCAGCAAAATGACGGTTTCAAACAAACCCAGCCCGCTGCCGTAGTCGCCGAAAAGCGACGGATAAATCATCGGCGTGAGCATGGTCGCAATTGAAATCAGCAAGGCTGGCGTCAGGTTTCCGCTCAGGCTCGCAAGTGCCGCCAAGGGCATCAGCCAGATCATGTATTGCGGACTTAAGACCTGGTTGAAACCGACAAATGCCAGCAGCGGTACCAGCAAAAGCTGCGCAAGTCGGGAAACTAAATTTGCGTCCACATTCACCTCATTTCCTTTTACCGGGAGCGAAAGCCGGCCTGCAGCCAACACTGCAATGAGAGTGGAAATCACGACGGTGCTGGTAAATGTTACCCGCGCCCATGGCAGAAGGGCAGAGGCTCCTGCGCCCTGCACCTCATACCACATTTTCACATAGACCCACTGGAGTTGAGTCAAACCCAGCAGTTTCCCCAGCCACAGCGCCGAAGCGTAAACACACTCAACTTGCAGCCCCCGCTGGCCTTGAAACTCGGCAAAGCGCCACCAGGGAAGATAAAAACTCAACAAAGCTATCGGCAAAAGGCCCGCCGCCAGTCCGCCGGCAAATTGCCTCCATTTGCCTTGCCGCGCCGCAAGAACGAACAACGGCGGAACGAAAACAGCCGGATACAGTTTCACCCCAATGCCAAT
>JAJXYT010000173.1:13157-15482 GCA_021780375.1 bacterium
TCGCTAGGGCCAGTCCGCAAAGAAAATAGCAGCGAGAACAAAACAACCACACTGCCGCCAGACAAATCAACGCCGGAAAAAGGTCATAACGTTGGAGCAGGAAGAAGCGGAGGAACGGAATCGCCGCGCTATAAAGTAAAAGCGGCAATAGCGCCCTTGCGGTGTTTGACCAGCGGAACCCGACCGCGAACAGCAGCAGTTTGATCAGCCAATCTGTCGCAAAAGCAAGCCCCATAAAACAACTCAGATAATTGGCATCTCCGAAAATTCGCGGCAGAAGAAAAATGGGAATGGCGTACGGCGGATACTCCACCATGCAATCTCGATACGGAAGCTGGTCGTTGGAAAAGTCACTTGCAATCCCTTGATAATGGCTCACGTCGCCCTGCATCCCACCGTTAAGCGCCGGCACCACAAACAGTGAACTCACGACCATGATCCCGTAAGCTATACTGAAGCGGTGGCGGGTCGCGAAATTTGCGATGTGCTCTTTTGGTAAATCCATAGACTGTAGGAGACGAGTTGACGAGTCTCAACTTTCTTTGTTGATTGATAGTCAGAGACTCCTCACGTCGTCTGCTACGCTTTCAACGGTTTGTCGGCAGCTGGCTTGTTCCAACTGAATTTGAGATTCAGGCCGAAATTCCAGATGCTCACGATGATGATGGCAATCAAATTCGCGAGATAAACGTTCATCGCAAGGAATAGGACCTGGACGTTCAGCAGCAAAATGCTCAACCCGATGCCCGCCAGGCAAATCAAATTGAACTTGCCAAAACGGCTCCTGCGGGCACGCCAATGGCTTTGTGCGGCTGAAATATCGCGGAAGGTCCAAAGCTCATTCCAGACGAAATTATTTACCAAGGCAATCTCGGCGGCGAGCGCCTTGCTCAACGAGAGATTTAACGCCAGCATTTTAGGATCAGCGAGCAAAAAGAGGACGGCCATGTCCACAACGATTCCGCTGGCGCCAACGACGCCAAAGCGCAGATAGCGTTTAAACATCTGCCGTAACGAAAAGTTAATTATGAATACCATCATATATTGCCGCGACTCTATTCTTACCCAGCCCAGCGAACATTGACGTGCTTGATAAGAAGCAAGATCTGGACAATGCCCAAAGCCAACACGACATAGGCGAGAACGAGGCGGTTTCTACGCGCACTCAGCTTCTCACCAAGCACAATGAAGAGCGGAAAGCAAACAACCAGCAACCGAGTGTAAGAGAAAAACCAGTTGGACATGGCGGGAATAAGTCCGCTGCCCAACGCGTAAAAGAAATACGTCCTATTCAGTCGCCAAAGAAATGGCAAACAAATGAGGAATACAATAAAGAAAGCGCGGTCAATCGGGGAGTCCGTCATTCCATGATGCCATGCGATATTAAGAAAAGCACCGATGAAGCCAGGTAGATTAAGGATGTTCGATATGGATGGCTGATTGAGGTAGTCGCGCTGTGCTTGAAATCCGCTCAGGGGATCGCCTGTAAAGGCATACATAATACCAAAATAACTTGCGTAACCGAGCAGTGGGGCGGCACACACCAGCCAAACACGATCTTTCAGGATAGAAAACATGGAGAACGCTGAAGAGAACGAGTTAACGTTTAATTTCTTCATGCGCATTGACCTTTCAAGCAAATACCATCCTAACGGCAGCAGACAAAACACTCCAATTGCCCGAGTCAGAGGAAGAAGAAATCCTGTAAGCGTAACTAGCCAGAATTTCTCATGGAAAATGCCAATGAAAAAAAGAACGATCAGCAGCAGGAACAGCGACTCCGAATAGGGAAATTGAAAAAACAACGCCGCAGGATACGCGAGTAACAACAATAATGCACAGTTTGCACACTCCGCCCCGTGGAGTTCAGAAACGAACCGGTGAAAGAGCAGCCATGCAATAAGCGAGAAAATATTGGCCAAAAGCAGCGCCGCAATCAAAGCGTGACCGAACATCAACCTCGCACCCGCCCAAATTACTGCCGGCCAAAGCGGATAAAAGGCGTCAGACATAGCCCCCGCCTTGTAGCCGTTCGCGCTTAGATAGAGATAATGTTCGCCATCCCAGGTCATGAATCGTTCAGCCAAGCCGGGTTTTTTATTTGCGGGCCAATGGAAGTTGGCATTGTAGCCACTAACACTGAAGGAAGCAGGCCGAAACAGCGCGTAGGCGAGGGTCAATGCCAAAACTAGAATTTTGTGTCATTTCGCGGGTTAAAACCACCCACTTTTCGCGGGTTCAAAACCACCCACCCCTGAGACGTTGGATTCATAACATTTTGCTCTCTCCGATCAAGCGTTTTCGCTGCGAGGTAAAACGAGCAGA
>JAJXYT010000032.1 GCA_021780375.1 bacterium
CACTCCGCCTGAGATGGTGATCGTCCCTGTGGCATCAATGCCACTATTGCCGATGAACGAGAAAGTGTAGATTTGGGCGACCGCCGCCGGAGCCGAAGCGATGAGCACCAGCATAACCGCCATGGCGATCCGCGAAAAGAACTTCACGGCAGGTTTATCGGACCGAGTTTGCAATAATGATTTCATAACTTTAGACCTTTGATATGTCTCATTACATAACAGAAACGATAAAAAATCAAGGAAAATCATCCGTTCTGCTTATCCTGACGCCGGACCTGCTCTCCCCGCCCGAAAACAATGCAACTGATTGCGGTTGAATTGATTGCATAAATGAATCTCCCGGAAGCATCCGTTTTTTAGGCGGTTTCAGGACTAAATACTTATTCACAATCCTATGATTGTTGAAAAACTGTCCAAAAATCCGGCACAACCATTCAGCATAGTTTAACGCATCTATTTTGCAGGCCGCCACGTCAAACATAACCCGGTAAATGAAAACACGGGGCAGGAATCCGCCAGCAATCCCGCCATGCGCATGCGCGACGCGGGATTGCTGCTCCAACCTGGGCGAGGCGGATGGCGTTTGCCGTGAACTTTTTCTGGCAGAGTTTACCGAATGATGCAGAATCGAATCCGGCTCATTTTGTTGATTCCGGCTAACAAGATTCGCCAGCGGCTTCCGGAACTTCCCAGCGACCTCACAGGCTCCGCGAGGCCGGATGGTTGTGGCACGTCAAGCGCGGTTGCGGGCGTCTGCCGCGGGAGTGCTTTGTCGAGTTCCACCGCCTGCGGTTTGCGACGCGGCCATCAAACTCATCGGAACCGCCGAAACCGACGCCCGGGCGACGTGGTGCAACCGGGGAGACAGGACGGGTTCGAGTTTCACGTAGTTCTCCGGGCAGATATCGTAAAAATCGTGCATGTAACTGCGTCCGCCGAAGCCTTCCTTCCAGTCCAACAATCCGTGATTGATGGCGCGGCCATCGAACTCATTGGAAATGCCAAAATCAAAGAAGCGTTTGTCCCGGTAATACTCGTCCAGCAACCAGCCGAACAGAAAAGCCTGGGCGCCCAATCGCCGGCCGTGGGCCGAAACGGCGGAATATTGAGTGTGCGCGACGGTGGGGGTCTCATAGATGGTGGCTCCCGCAACGATTTCATCGCCGCCATAGGCCGAAAACTGTTTGATGTTTCCCGGAAAGCGCGAAGCCAGCAGCGTGATCTCGGCGACGGTATGCACGGGCCGGACGCCATAACGCTCGGCCAGTTGGGGCACGAGCACCTGCTCCCAAAAAGTCTGGAAGGCGGTTTCCTGCACCACGCGAACACCGAGATGCCGCGCCCGGCTGATGTCGCGCTCACGGCGTTTCTGGCATTTCAGCCGGTCGGATTGAACGACAACCGTTGCGCAATCGCGCCGGCAGAGTTGGGCCTCCAGAAGGAACAAGGCATAGTTCACCTCGTCGTCGGGCAGCGTATTGTAAAAACCGGGAATCTGCTTGTAGAGCAGTTTGGGAATGTGTTCCCGGCTCAAGTGGCGCAGGACCGCATGGAAACAGGCCAGCACCTGGCACAAGGTGGCGTCGCGAGACACCACCAGCCCCCCATACGTCAGTCCCTCATGGCTGATTAACGTGCCATTGGCCTTGAGGTTGGCCGGCAGCAGGGCGACGAGTTTTTGCTCGTGAAAAACCATCAACGAATGGTCGGCAAATCGGGAACGGTGATAGTCCATGTAGCCGCGGAGGAAAAGGAAGGTCGCGTTCTTCGCAGTATTGACGAAACTATTCCACTCCTCGCGGCGATCTTCAGAGTATCGCTCGACCGAAAATTCCTCAAAGTCGTTATGCATCGACAGCGTCAGTTTCCCGCACGCATGAGAAACGATGGAAACTACCACACCGGTTAAACTTCCAGTGTCCATTATAGGACCTCGGAATGAATGAAGCAAGATTTTTTACCGGGGATGTCAACGCAATGACTCAATGATGGTTGGGTTCAAACGATTCCGTTCGTTACCCAAAAGCTGATTTTTCTGCGATCCATTGGCTCTTTACTACGGGAAGTTCATTCTGCCCAAGCCGTTATGCTGGATGTGCTGAACTTCGTGCGACGTTTTGTGCATCGCTTCCGTCAATGTACCGCTCATTTTTATCAACTACCCGGGCCGCCGCTTTCCGGGTTAGACTGGCTCGCGACGGTTAACCGTGTGAAAGCATCCAAATTATGAAAACATCAACGAGACGTTTCCTGTTCTGGGCTCCGAGGATCCTTTGCCTCCTCTTTGCCGGATTCATCAGTCTGTTTGCGCTGGACGTGTTTGACGGAAACCAGGGTTTCTGGAACACGCTCCTTGCGTTGTTGATCCACCTCATTCCGACGGGCCTGCTGTTGCTCATCCTGGCCGTGGCCTGGCGCTGGGAATGGACGGGGGCCTTGTTCTTCTCCGTCCTGGGCGTGTTCTATCTGGTCGCCTTTTGGGGCAGATTTCATTGGTCGGTTTACCTCATCATTGCCGGTCCGCTGTTCCTTCTGGGCGTCTTGTTCCTCCTGGGTTGGAGCCAACGCGCAGTAATCCATGCCAAATCCTGAATAGGGATACCGCCAGCGCGGTAAACCCGGAAAGCGCTCGCTCGCGATGCCTATCGGAGTTCGGGATTGGACGTGTTGAACCTCGTCAGGCGCATCGTTTCCGTCTCCGCGACGCTTCGACGCGACAAGTCGGAAGGACGAGCTACGCGAGTCCCAAACATCTCCCACCCATCAGGGACTCGTATAACTCGTCCCTCCGACGAATAAAGGAAGGAGAACATCTTCGTTCCCTTCGTTTGCTTCTGTTGCTTTTGCCAAAGCGACGGCGTGTCGCCGCACTCCACTCGCGAAAACTTTCGGATTGACTCAAATTGAATGGAAGTCAATTCGCAAAATGCGTGTCGCATCACTCCGGGGAAATGACGTGGAACGCGTTCGATATCACCTCCACATCGAGACCGGCCTAAATGCCCTCGGTGGAGATCACCCCGGCGGGATGCTGCTTTAAGTTCTGCAGTTGCGCCTGCAGCTCCGCAGGATGGTTAAATTTTCGTTCCACCACGAGCCGCTCGGCCACGTCCCGGCGCAATCGATTTTCCAGGAGCGCATAGTCCTGGTGGGCCTGCTCCAGACTGACCTGGTTCGAAGCGATTTGCCTCGTGAGGCCGGCCGCCTGGTTGGTCAAATCCATGACGCGCTGGTCCAGAGCCTGTTTTTCCGATTCCACCGCCGCGACCTGCCGGGTCAGGTTGGTGATTTGTTCCGTGTCGAGATCCAGGTTGGATTCGGCTTCCGTCAGCCGGTTTGAGGACGCCCAGGACGCGGACACGCTCTCGTCGAGACGGTTGGACAACGCGAGCAGCATTTCATTACAACCGGTGATTTGGGCCTGCGCCAGCGTCAACTGATTCGAACCCCCGGCCAGCGCACCGGCATCATTTTCATGCTGTGCCTCATCACTCCGTTTCACCATGACCAACGAGATGACCAGGACGATGCAGACCAAGGCGAAGGCGCCGGGTAAATATTTCATTGAGGCAGCGTCATGGAGGGTTGGGGCGCATTCATCGGCGCAAACTTCGCAAAGGCGAAACCGCCTGGACAAGCATGGATTTGTTACGATTCCGTTACACCGGGAGACAGCCAGCCTGGAGGGAAGCGCCTCGTCGCCTTCCTGAGCTTAAATCCGGGCACTGACGAAGCAGTGCCCTCCACCCCCCTCCTGTTCCCCTCCGGGTCCTCCCTCTTCATTAAAATTCAGGCGAGACAAGTCGCGCCGAAATGATTGCAGAAGATTTTATTTGCTATTTTAGCGACAAGGACTTAGCTAAATTCAACCGGCTATGGAGTCGCTATATCAGATTGTCTATACGAGTGTTGCCACCGTGCCTTTTGGCAGGACCGAGTTGATGGAATTGCTCAAGGGCAGTGTCCGGCGGAACACCCGGGCCGGCATCACGGGTTTGTTGCTGTACCAGAGCGGCGCGTTCATCCAGGCGCTCGAAGGCGAGAAGGCAGCGCTCACGGAACTTTTCGAAAAAATAAGCCACGACCCGCGTCATCATCACATCATCCGCCTGATCCAGGGGCCGATTGAGGAGCGGAACTTTCCCGATTCGGCCATGGCCTTCCGGGACCTGGACTCGCCGGAGCTGCGGCGCCTGCCCGGTTACAGCGAGTTTTTGAACACGCCGCTGAACGGAGAATTGCTGGCGAAGGACATACCCGCGTGCAAACGGCTGCTGCTGCTTTTCAAAAAGAATATCCGCTGACCTCTGCCGGCGGACCGCCAGGGGAGCATTTCGTGACTTCCCTGAATCAGGGCACTGATGAAACAGTGTCCATCACCACGCAGTTCCCCTCCGGGTCACGATTATGACAACAATTTCATTTGAACCGGCCCCGCACGGCGCTTTAGTTTTGCACACCGGTCCGACGGCCATGAAACGCCTCGCATTTTTTGCCATGGTTTTGCTCGCGCTCAATTTGCGCGCGGCGGACCCCCACGCGCTCACGCTCAGCCAGACCATTCCGCTGCCGGACGTGCGCGGGCGCATCGACCACTTCGCGCTGGATGCCGAGGGACAACGGCTCTTCGTGGCGGCGCTGGGCAACGACACGGTGGAGGTGATTGACCTGGCCACGGGCAAGCGCCTCCACACCATCGGCGATTGCTCCGAACCCCAGGGCCTGGCCTTTGCACCCGCGGATCACCGGCTGCTCATCGCCAACGGCGGCAGCGGCGTGGTGAAAATCCTGGACGCCAACTCCTTTAAAACCTTGAAAAGCCTCGGCAACCTGCCCGATGCGGACAATGCGCGCTACGACGCGAAATCGGATTTATTTTACGTGGGTTATGGCAGCGGAGCGCTGGCGGTGATTCGCGCGGCGACCGGCGAACTGGTGGCGAAAATCCAACTCGCGGGCCATCCGGAGTCGTTCCAATTGGAGCGGGACGGCCGGCGAATTTTTGTGAATGTGCCGGAGGCGCACCGGGTGGCGGTGGTGGCCCGCGACCGACCCGCGGCGGGGGCAACGTGGCCGCTGGCAGAATTCAGCGCCAATTTCCCGATGGCGCTGGACGAGACGGATCACCGTTTGTTCATCGGCTGCCGCCGGCCGGCGCGGCTGGTGGTGCTGGACACCACGACGGGAAAGATGGTGGACAACGTCGCAATCTCCGGTGACGTGGATGATTTGTTTTATGACGCGGACCGCAAGTTGATCTATGCCTCATGCGGAGCCGGATTTATTGACGTCCTCCAACAGCGCAGCGCGGATGCGTATGAGTTGCGCGAACGGATTCCGACGGTGAGTGGAGCGCGGACGAGTTATTTCTGGCCGGAACGGAGAGAGCTGTTTGTGGCCGTGCGGGCCGGACTGGTTTCCGGCAGCGCGGCAATTCGTGTTTACCAATGCCGGTAATTCCGGAGCGTCAAACCGCTTCCGGAGATTTCCATCCTTCGCCCGGCATAACCGGTAATGCGTCAACGCCGGGCTGAATGATTTAATCCCCGCGGGATATTTCCCCCGCCTTGGTGTCTCTGCGTTGACTGTTGTGTCACGCAGCGACGGTGCGGGCAGCGGCAGTACTCAATGATCGCGGGCGTGGCCATGATCATCCTTGGCGGAATGCTTGTCCCCGTGCCACGGATGCACGTGCCCATGAGCATCCAGACGGTAACGCTCATTGACAATGACATGCGCGCGCCAGTCGGGATGGGCTCTGGCCCATTCATGGAACCGCGCCAGCCGGACCGAATCGCACGGGAGCCAGTAATCGCCGGCACCCAGATAAAAACATTGCGTCCCGACGACACCGACGAATTCGAATCCGTGCCAGACATAGGAAGCCGGAACCGCTGCCGTGATTATGGGCGCCGGGGCCTGCACCGTCACTGCGGGGGCTGGAACTCGCACGGTCACGATCGGTCCTGACATTAATGTCAACGTCGCCAGGCTGGTAATGCCCGTCGCCAACGTGATTATTTTTGTATGCTTCCGGCCTTCCCTCGACAAACCGGGCAGGTCGGTTAGGTTGAACGGAATGAAAGGCGAAGTGGCTTACCTTTACGCGTTCGACGTGGCGAACGAAATCATCACGTCGCGGGTGGAGGAAATCCTGTCGGAAAAGCCGTTTCCGTTTGAAATTCAGATGGACCGGACGTTGCCGAAGGACATGCCGCTCTACAAACCGCTGGCCATCGAGCCGCAGCCGCTGTCCGCCCGGTTGCTGGGGGGGCCCGTCCGCCTGTTGATACGCGTCTATGACGTGGGAGTGGTCACGGTGATGCTGCGGGCGGCCTTTCAAACGAACGCCCTTGCCGACCTGATGTCCTTTCACAATCCGAAGCTGGAGAACGGGCTGACCCTGGACACGGTGGCGCTGAAGTATTGTGCGGAAGTCTGCGACAGCCTGACGAACTTGCTGGTGGGGCGCACGGAGTTTCCACCGCCGCCGGAGGCCTACACGGTGTTTTGCCTGACCGACCTTGCCGGCGCGGAGGATGTGAACCACTGGCTGGTCGAACAGCGGCGTACGGTGGCGGGATTGCTCACCGAGACGGCGCCGGACCGGTTGAGCGAGGCGCAGGTGGCCGAGGTGTTGCGCATCCAGCGCTCGTTTGAGAACACCGACCTGGCGGTGATTGACTGGGACGCGGCGCTGGTGGTGGATTTGACCGGTTACGTGGACGACGTGTTGTATGCGCTGGAACTGGCGAACCTGCAACTGGAGGAGTTCCGCGTGATGGACCGCCGGCTGGACGCGTATCTCGACCGGGCCTACGATGACCTGGAACGCCGGCGGCTGCCGTTATTTGGCGGGGCCTCCAAAACCCTGCGCCACCTGCGCCGTTTCCGCGTGGACGTGGCGAAGCTCGCCGACGAAGTCACGCACATCACCAAGTTTTTCGGCGACTGGCATCTGGCCCGCGTTTACCTGGGGGCGCGCGACCGGTTTTATCTCGATCAGTGGCGCGCCAGTGTGGAGCAGCGGCTGGCCCAGCTCGACAAACTCTATAGCGTCGCCCACACCGAGATGAACGAGCAGCGGATGTTGTGGCTGGAAATCATCATCGTGATCTTCTTCGCGCTGGACTTGCTGATTCTCCTGCGGGGCGGGCGGTGACGTGACCCTGAATTGGCGGGGAGCGCTTTGCCGCTTCCCAACCTGGGCGCCGGCCCCGGCGGTCTCCTCCAAATCTGCATTGCCGCAGTTCCGCAGACCGGGACGTGGTTTAATGGTCGTCGCCGTGGCCGCGACCGCGGCCGTGGCCCTGATCGCGATCCTGGTTACGGTCATGTCCGCGGTTGTCGTTGCGGTAATGTTCATTGCGAATGGCGTGGTTGTGCCAACCCGGATGATACCGTTCCCAGTCATGGAACCGGGCCACGCGGAAGGGTTCGCAAGCGACCCAGACATTGCGCGGTCCCAGATAGTAATCGCGACCGCCCACGACACCCACATACTCGAAACCGTCCCAGACATAATAATCCGGCGCCACCATCACGCCCACCGTTACGGCCGGTGGCGGCGGCCCCGGCGCCTCAATCGCCACACCGCCATAAGGCTCAACGACGCAGCCGGACATCCCGGCCAGAGCCGTCAGACCGCAAAGACCCAGAACAATTTTATTTCGATGAATCATACTTATTTAAAGTGTTAACCCGAAATCCGCCGCTGACAAATAAAAAAAACGGTTGCTTTCACTGTCCCCGGCGACTGACCGGCGCGAAAGCCTGCACCTTGGCGCAGGTCGTAATTTCCCATCCCGTCGGGGCATTCGTTACTTCCGGTAAGCAAAGACCATCCCCTCATTGGTCATGGTGAAGGTGCTTCGATCGACATGCCCCATCGTCATGCCCGCACCCTCCCACTGCATGGTGAGGTCCGCTCCCTGGCGCGTGTAGGTGGCTTTCACCTCGCGGCTCATGTCTCCCCGCTCCGGCACGGAGAAGGTGATTTGGCTGCGGCAATGGCCGCCGGCATCAAGGGTGAAGACTCCGGATTTGACGGTCGGCGACGCCCCTTCCTGGAGCAGGCTGCAAGGCAGGCTTTTCCCATCCACGCTCACGAGGGCATACACCCCGGTGGGATCGTTGCTGGCGTTACCGCCCGCTTCATTTTTGCAGCCGGTCCCGGCCAGCAGCAGGCCGGCGGAAAGCCAGCACGGCCCCAGGAAACGAGGCATGGCACTTTGAGATTTGAGGATTGATTGATCGGGTTTTGTTTTCATGCTGCGATTTTACTTCCGGCTGACGAACGGCGTTAATTGATAATTTCATCGAATGGATTGAAGGAATCAATCCCTGGCGGCAGCGGGCTTCTTCGTTTCCGCCCCTGGGGTTATGGGTCCCAGCGTCCGGGACCAACCCTGATTTGATTTTCAGCCGGGTCAATGAGGTTCGCGGTTCAACCTCCGTGACTCTTACCGGGCAAAAGGATTCCCCGCCAGGGGTTTTCCACAATAAATGCAAAAGGCGCGCTTCGCCAGATTCGGCCTCCCGCAGGAGGGACAGGTCACCGGGGGATCTTTGGCGGCGACACTATCCAAGGCGAGTTTCCGCTGATCAATTTCCTGAATCAGCCCGGTCAAGACCTCGTCGGTATAACCATGCTCCTGCTTCATCAGCTCCCACAGGGCCTCGGTAATCAGGAGCAGCCGGTCAATGTCGTGTTTGAATAATTCGACGTCCGTCCGGACTTCCCGGACGTCGTTTTCCGCCGTGGTCGCCGTGGCCGAAGCGTAACTGCCGGACAGATCAGTGCCAATCAATGTGGGATAGAACATAATATTCAGGGGGATGGGGTTGAGTTATGGATAGGTTGAAAATCAATGCCGGTTCCAAACAGTTCCTCGTCCGGAACAGTCTGATCGTTTCGGATTGGTTCCCCAATTCCAACCCTGGTTGAAATTTGTAAGCCCTTGCGTCCGCGATCAACTCCACCGGCCATGGCGTGGGCGGGTGAGGCCGGGCCACCCGCCGGGCGGCGAATGGGAAGTGCAATTTTCTCAGGGGATTGCGCACAAATTACAGACCGGAATCCGTCGCCCGCATGGCGCATTTCCAGTATATTTCCATGGCAACAGCACAGTTGACCGGTTTTGATGAAAGCGGTTGATGTGCAATACCGGGTTATCTCATGAAGGCAATTTGCATCCGCGTTCCCGCGTTGGTTCTGACGATGGGCACACTGGCGCTGACACAACCACCCCTGGATGGCGCTGAATATTATACCAACTGGGCCGCCGCCCGCTTCAGCGACATTCCGGCGCAAAGCGGTGCGCTCAGCGACCCCGACCAGGACGGCGAACGGAATGTAGTTGAGTTCGCCTTTGGCACCGATCCGCGGGTACCGGGCGGCCTCGCCGGCGCCATGCAGCCGGTAGCGGGCGGCACGGAGGGAACGAACACAGCGTTGGCCGTGGAAATTCTGGAACGGGAAGGGCGCCAGCCCGGCGTCCAGATTGACCTGTACCTGTCCGCCGACCTGGCCAACTGGTTTCGCCCATGGTGGTTGCGGACGGTCACCAATTCCCAGCCAGCCGATCCGGCCGGTTCCATCCGGGAATTGTTCCGCACCCAAATGCCGGGCACGAATGTCTGGTTTGTCCGTCCCGCCGTGCAACTGATCGAAGGCGGTGCGGAGGCGGGGACGTATTACGTGGCGACCAACGGCAACGACAACAATAGGGGCACGAACCTGGCCCAGCCCTTCCTCAACCTCAGCAAAGCGGCGGGCCTGGCCACCAACGGCAATCTCATTTACGTGCGAGGCGGGACCTATTCCGTGTCATCGAAAATTTCGCTGACAAAGATTGCCAGCGCCGCCCGGCCCATTCGCATCCGGGCTTATCCCGGCGAGCAACCGGTGCTGGACTGTTCCGGTGAAAGCACCGGAACCGACGGCATTTCCATCAGCGGCCATTACTATCAGCTGTATGGCCTGGTGATAACCAATGCCGGCCACAATTCCATCGTGATTTCCGGCAGCAACAACATTGTCGAGCTTTGTGTCAGTCTGGGCGCCCGTAACACCGGGTTCCATATCACCGGCGGCAACGGCGGCACCGCCACCCCCAGCAGCAACCTCTTCCTGAACTGCGATTCCATCCGCAGTTACGATCCGCCCGTGGGCGGAAACGCCGACGGCTTCAGCGCCAAATGGAGCCTGGGTCCCGGCAACGTGTTCAGCGGCTGTCGCGCCTGGGAAAATTCCGATGACAATTGGGATTTGTGGATGGGCACGCAGCCGGTGCTGATCACCAACTGCTGGGCATTTCGGGCGGCCACGAATGTCTGGGACCCGAACAACCCGCAGTTCAACGGCAACGGCAACGGCTTCAAGCTCGGCGGCTACGGCACACCGGCGCCGCACCGGCTGGTGAATTGCCTGGCTTTCGGCAATTCGGCGTGGGGGGTGGACCAAAACAACAATGCCGCCGGCCAGACGGTGGACCAAAACACCGTCTGGAACAACGGCAGCGGCGCCATCAATTTGAACCATCTGGGTTCCCAATACGGAACGCTCCAAAGCAGCCATGTCGTGCGCAACAACGTGGCCATCGGCACCGTCGCCATCGGCGGCACGGCCACTTATCCCCCCATCGAGTTGTCCAATACCTGGCAGGTGTTGCCGGACGTGAACCCCAACGATTTCCTCAGCACCGATTATACCCGGGCCATGGCGCCGCGGCGCGATGATGGCCGTTTGCCCGAAACGCCGTTTCTACGTCCGGCGCCCGCCGGACGGCTGGTGGACCAGGGCGCTCCTCTGGGCAATCCTTTCAATGGCGCCGCACCTGACCTCGGCGCTTTCGAAACGTACATCTGGTAGAAAAAAACTTCCTCACCCTGAATCGGCATGGCCTGAAGGCCGGAAGCCCTGACAAATGGGCAACCTGGAGGCATAGGCAAAATATGCGCACAAGGAGCATAGTTATCCTCGGTTTGGCGGCCATGGCCACCAGCGCCCCGGCTGAAGAAAAGCTGCCGATGCGCAAGGCAGGCAGCGCTACTTACAGTAACATCACCGTTACGAAAGTTACGGCCACAAACATCTTTTTCATTTCCGACCGGGGGTTGGCCAATGCCGCATTGAAAAACCTCGATCCGGCATGGCAAAATCGCCAGAATCCGAAGGTCGTTTACATCGGCCCGGAGCTCGAATTCAACCTCATGACCCAATGCTTTTACACCAACTGGTCGGTGCCCAAAAAGAAACTGAACGAGTCGGAGATGCTGGAGATCAACCGGCATTATCGCATCATCGGCCAGGACGAGGACAAACTGGCCGGGTCGCAAAACTGAGGAACGTCGCAGCCGCGATCAAATTCATGCCGGGTAAATCCGCATTTCACCCGAAATTTCACCCCTCGCCGAGTCCGTTTGACCCCGCAAACAGGCCTGGCCATCCCTTTTTATCCAGGTTTTAGCCCGTTTATGCTGAATGACTTGCATAGTCCGGCCCTACCATTGTGCGGCATTGTGCGGTTGACAGGATATTATTTTCAGGTTGGAAGGAACTAAATATGGTAAAATTGTGGATAGTGATTTGCACCCGCAGCCCATCAATGTTCGATCGCATGGCTCGTCAGCGCGATTACAGGTTGCAGCCGCAGTTTGAGCCGGCCAACCTGTTTTTAATATGAATACGTCTCCCGAAAGTCCGCAGGCGGAATCGCCGCGTCAAGATCCGCCGGATGCGGTGGACCGTTCCCGACCCGGTGCGTCCCCCATGGGTCCGGCGGGCGGTGGCCCGGCCCCGCTTCCGGTCAAGCGCTCGTTGCGGTTGTTGTGTATTGACGATGACGAGCAGATCCTGGAAACCCTGCAAGTTTGTCTCGGGTATCTGGGGCATCAGGTGAAGGGGGCCTCCGGCGGGAAACGTGGCATAGAAGTGTTCTGCACCGCCATTCTAAAAAGCGAGCCTTACGATGTGGTCATCACCGACATGAGCATGCCGGATGTCAATGGCTATGAAGTGGCCCAGGCGATCAAGGCCGAATCCCCCAAGACACCCGTCATTCTGCTGTCCGGTGCGGCCGGCAGCCCCAAGGAAACCGAGGTCCCCGCTGCATCCGTGGACGCCGTACTTAACAAGCCGGCGTCCCTGAAGCAATTGGACGAGCTGCTCCTCCGAATGACAGCGGGGACGTAGCCGCCGAGTCGGGATCACTTCCCTTGATTCCGGACTGGTGAAGCAGCACCTTCTGGATTCATCTTTCCGCCCGGTTATCACGTCATCTCCAGGCAGTGAAGGGAAATTGACCGGCCGGTTTCGTCACGGGACGGACCTTTTCCGCCGGCAGATTCCAGACGTTTATTTTTCCCGCGCCGTCAACCGCAATTTCCCGGCCACGTTTGCGTACCGGGCACCAGCGCCCGCTTGCGTCGGCTCTTGAACCGGTGTTTAATCTTTTTCGACTGGCGTTCCTTTTTTCGGTTGCGGCGCCGGGCCGCGGGAATGCCGGTTCAAATGGCCAAAGGAATTTTGATGAACGCGATCAATCCGCCGCCCACATCGTTTGAGCTGGCGACCAACACCGTTGTTGGGCGCATTTACAGGTATTTTTCCCACCAGGAATCCTCCACGCTGACGCATATTCTGCTCATCGTGGCCGTAGCCATTCTCGTCCATGTGCTGGTCAAGATCACCCGGCACCTCAGCGAATGGTTCATCCATAAAAGCCAGGCGCAGAAGAATCCGCTCGGCTTCGTGACGCAACAGCCGAAATTCATCACGCTCACCCGGCTCATCGTCAGCGGCATCACGTTCGTCATCTACTTTTTCGCGCTGGGACTGGTCCTGCAGGAGTTTGGCGTTGATCTTACGGCGTATCTGGCGAGCGCCACGGTGCTCGGCCTGGCCATCAGCTTCGGGTCACAGGGACTGGTGCAGGACGTGGTCATCGGCCTGACCCTGATTTTTTCCGACGCGATGGACCTCGGCGATCTGGTGGAGGTTTTTGGCGTGACGAGCGTCATCGGGCACGTCGAGAAAATCGGGTTGCGCTTTACCGTGCTTCGCAATTTTTACAACCAGGAAATTTTCATTCCCAACCGGACCATCGCCAACGTGAGCCGGTTTCCGCACGGTGGTGTCTTTGCCTACGCGGACATCCAGATTCCCGACGGCGTTGACCGGCCCAAAGCCGTCCAGACCGTGGCGAACGTGTCCAAGGGAATGTGGCGGCAATTCGGCGCCATCATTATAAGCGAACCGTTGTGGGGCGACGTGGAAACGGCGGAGGGCGGCGGCTGGAGTTTCCTGCGGGTCCATTTCAAAATCTGGCCCGGCCAGGGAGGTCTGATTGAAACGACGTTCCGTCAACAAATGGTCAACGCCATGAGAACCCTCGAGCCGAATTACGCCGATTGGCGGGTGGCGGTGACCTATCGGGCCATGACGGCGCTCAAAAAATAAACCGGCGCCCGCAACGGATTTTCGCAGCCGGGCGGTTATTCGCTCGTGTTCCCATTCCCGGCCGGCTAGGGTGCTGGGCATGTTGCTGGTCACCTCGAACAAGTTCAGGCAGTTGTTGTATGTCCGCTACGTCGGCCAGGTGCGACCGAAGGAGTTTCAGCGCGGCCGCGAGGACCTGGTCGCGCAACTGGGAGAGTTGCCGGCGGGCTTTCGTTTGCTGGCCGATTTCAGCCAGTTGGAATCCATGAAGCTGGATTGCGAACCGGAACTGGGCCGGATCATGGAAATGATTGGGCGGGCGGGGGTGGCCCTGGTGGTGCGGGTCATTCCCGACCCGAGCAAGGACATCGGGATGAATATCCTGACGGCTTTTCACTACCCGCATCGTCCACGGGTGGTTGGTTGTCAAAACCTGATCGAAGCCGCGAGAGTGCTCGGTCTTTAAGGAAACATTTTCGGAGCGGGTTCCCGGATGATAAGAGGTGGCAAAGGATTTCATTCAACTTCAACCAGTACCACCGGCGTCCCATCCCCACATCCTGGCTTTGAAAAGCGGCGAGTTCGGTTACTATCTTTCGAAACGAATCGCAAGGGAACTTTATGCCGGAAACCATTGGATTTGTCGGTGTCGGACGGATGGGCGCGAACATGGCGCGCCGTCTCAAGGACTGCGGCTGGCCCATCCCTGTTGTTTTTGATGTGAACGCCGGCGCCGCGCAAACGCTCGCCCAGGAACTGGGCGGCACGGCGGCCAGCGACCTCAAGGCCGTCACCGCCCAGGCTGACGTCATCTTCACCGTGGTCACCGATGACCAGGCGATGAAAAGCATTTATCGCGGCGGCTTGTTGAGCCGGGCGCAGGGCAAATTGTTTATCAATTGCGCCACGGTCACGCCCGCCATTCACGCCTGGGTGGAACAAAAATGCGAAGCCAAAGGCGCGCAATCGCTGGAAGCGTGCATGGCCTCCAGCATCACCCAGGCGCGGGAAGGTTCGCTGTACCTGATGTGCGGCGGCAAACCGGAGGCGTTTGAGCGGGCCAAACCGATCCTGGAAAAATTGAGCGCGTCGCTCCGTTACATCGGCCCGGCGGGCAAGGCCGCCCAGGTGAAGGCACTCGTGAACATGGTCATGAATTGCAACACGGCCGCGCTCGCGGAAGGACTGGGTTTGGGCGCCGCCCTTGGCCTTGACCTGACGATGCTGCGCGAGGTGTTTGCCCGGACGGGCGCCAATTCGTCCGTGCTGCGGACTGACGGCGAGGACATGCAAAAACGTGACCACGCGTGCTTTTTCTCCGCCGCGCACGCCGCCAAGGATTCGGGCATCGCGCTCAAACTGGCCAAAACACAGGGGTTGAATCTCCCGCTCGCCCTGGCTGCGAAAAAACAATACGACCGGATGATCAAGGAAGGATTGGGCGGCCTCGACAAGTCCGGCATCGCTGAACTGACATTTAAAGGGCGCAAAGGCCACCCCCTCTGATTCCCAATGCATGGGCGGGGCGGGGCCATGATTCAGGCGGCCTCGGTATTTATCGCGACAACATCATTCGAGTTGGCGTTGTGTTCCAAAGCCCACTGCGTTTTCGCTGCGTCCAGCTGTCGGAGATTATTGATGCAAGCATTTGCGGGGGAAGTCCAGGGATCACGAACGAAATTCGGGACAGCGGCAAAAATAAAGAGACAAAAGACCGCTACGGCAATCATCAAACCTCAAAAAAATGATGACGATTTATTTTTGACTCACCCATATTGAATTCAACACTGCAAGATGAAACGGGTTTCTATCATTACCTTCTCCGCCTGGCCATGCCGAAATGGTAGCCGCCGTGAACACGCGCGCCGCGGGCTTTGCCGGGAAAACCGCCTTTGGGCTGGCCGGGTTTTCCTTCCTCGAACAGCATGGTGTATTTGTAGTCGAAATTTTCCAGTTTCACGCGCGGGATTTTCTGGCTGATGAAACGCTCGATGGCAAACACGTGGCTGGCGTCCTCGGCGGTCATGATGGTGAAGGCGT
>JAJXYT010000202.1 GCA_021780375.1 bacterium
CCCGCTTTCCTGTCGTTCTTTGTTTCCTCCGTTTGCTTCTGTGGGAAAAAACTTAAACAGAAGCCAACGAAGGGAACGAAGGGAAACCTGGGCCGGGAAAACTCTTTACCCGCTTTCCTGTCGTTCTTTGTTTCCTCCGTTTGCTTCTGTGGGAAAAAACTTAAACAGAAGCCAACGAAGGGAACGAAGATATTTCCATCCTTTGTTTTACTTGCTTTCTTGTGTAGAAATTCCGCCATGCATGCCTTATTCCCTGAAGCAGATAAATTGAGCCAGACTGTCATCGGTGCGGCCATCGAGGTCCACCGCCTGAAGGGGCCAGGCCTGATCGAAAGCATCTACGAGAAGTGCCTCATGCGGGAGTTGAGCCTGCAAAACCTCCGTGCGGTGAATCAGCGCATGGTCAGAATTGAATACAAGGGTTTTGTATTTGAAGAGCCGTTGCGCTTTGATGTGCTGGTCGAAGAGTGCCTGTTGCTGGAATTGAAATCCGTGCAGGAAGTGTTACCCATCCACAAGGCGCAACTGTTGAGCTACATGAAACTGCTCAATATCCCGGTGGGGTTGCTCATCAACTTCCACGAGATGAAGCTGGTGGATGGCATCCACCGGATGATCCTGCCAGGCGCCAACCAATGATGGACCAACAGAAGCCGACGAAGTGAACGAAGAGAGAAAACCGATTTCACCGCCTCGTTTCCTCCGTTAGCTTCTGTGGAAAAAAACTTAAACAGAAGCCAACGAAGGGAACGAAGAGAAACCTGGGCTGGGGAAGGGCTTTACCCGCTTTCCTGTCGTTCTTTGTTTCCTTCGTTTGCTTCTGTGAAACTGCCGGGAAACCATTCAGGATTCAACCTCCAGAGAGCCCTGCAAAGCCGCAGCAGCGGACGTGAGTCCGCTTTCATGTTATTGAAAATTCCACAAGGATGGAGCCGACTCACGTCGGCTGCTACTGGTCCGGCGGGGCGAGAAAAGTATGCAGGCCGCGCGGGAATTGCGGAGATTCCAGCCAGTCGGCCAGCAGATGTAATTCCAGCGCAGTGAGACCGATCGTGGATTCGCGGGTGAAAGCAAGTTGCTCCGGGCCGGTTTGGGTGACGCTGGTGATGCTGGCGCCCATTTTCGGCTCAACATCTTTCAACCACACGGTGGCGGCGGCGGCGGCCGGCAACTGGGCCTTGTGAAACACAACGCGGAATAACTGGGTGATGAACAGATAGTCTTCAATCTGGGGTCCGGTCAGCTCGGAGTGGTAATAGACCAGATGGGTGGTGTTGAGAACGGTGTGCAGGATGGCAACCGCCGCCGGATCCAAATTTCCCGGCATGATAGTGTACAAACCGCCCATGACATAATCGCGCTGATTCGCGGTCATGGGAACGAGCCAGGGCGAGATGATAAGCGCATCGTTCCAGACGAGCCGGGGCGGATTGGCTGCCCATTGGAAATTGCCCTGGGCATTGGTGGCGAGCCAGGGATTGCCATTTTTCACCAGTCGGCCGGCCAATCGCCGCACTTGGTTGCTGGCACCCGGCAGCGGCGCGGCAAAATAGGTCTGGAAGGGAGTGCCCGCCTGCGACCAGACATACGCCTGGTCGGGGGGCGGCGTGAATTCGAGTTTTTGCCAGGCGGTCAGCGCGGCCAGCCACGGGGCCAGCCCGCGCACAGCGGTAAAGCTGGTCAACGGTCCGTGAATGAGGTTGGTGGGGATCTCCCAGGGCGACAGCGGCAAATCCAGCGGCCGGGAAAAATCGAAGGTCCCGCGGGTGAGGACGTGGCCGTCCTGGCCGGTCAGGGTGAGGTGGAAATGGTTGAAGGTTGAAAGTTGAGAGTTGAGAGTTGCCAGACAGGGAATGAGGTATGACGGGTCGAGGTCCGCGGCGAGCCAGTCGTTGGTGAGGGATTCGCGGTTACGAATTATGCGGTCGGCGAATTTTGATAGTGAATCACTGATGTCCGTACGGCTCGCGAGGACGCTCGCCCCACCGGCGGAATTAGAGCGGCTCGCGGGTACGCTCGCCCCACCGGCGGAGTTGGAGCGGCTCGCGGGTACGCTCGCCCCACCGGCTTTGACGGCAGAATTTGGAAGTGAATCGCCGGAATCGGGTCCCCACCCCACCAGGGTCCATTCGCCGCGGCGGGAGAAGGCGATCTGCTGCGGCGCGTTGGTTTGCCGGAGCCGCCAGCCATTTTTGGCGGGAACCGGCCGGGCGCCGGTCAAATCCTCGAGGGCGGCGGCGAGATTGGTTTGCCACAACCGGGCGCGGTCAGCGGGCAGACGGACGGCGAGCAAAATCCGGGGATGGAGCGCCGGAGATGGAAGGTTGGTCGGGGCGCGGAGTTCCCAATAGGATTCGGAGGCGACGAGATCGTCCAGGAGCGGGCGGAGCAATGCGCCGGCGGCATTGGTGGCGCCGCCGCCAGGCCAGCGCGAAAATTTGTCGAGGGTCCGCGCCACCAGCGCGGTGGTTTGCGGCAACCGCCACACGCCGATGAACTGCGCGGAGTTGGTGTCGGCGCCGACTTGTTTCAGTCCCAGCCAATGGACGCGGGCCAGGACTTCGGTGGGGGGCGCGGCGAAGGACGGTTGCGCGGTCAAGCCGGATGCCAACAGGAGCCAGCCCGATAAAACTAAAATAGCGCGGCGGATATTCATGACGGGGGCGGATATTAGGGAAAAACTGCCAAAATTTCAACGGCAAGATGAAGGGCGGCAAGGTGAAGTAGGCCGCGTAAACTCCGATAAAGATCGCGAGCACGCGGCAGGGGGGGCGCCCGTCTTTGTCAGACTTCGACGCGGCAAGGAGGCCAGTGGTCGGTAGTCAGAGGTCAGAGGGCGGAGGGCGGAGGACGGAGGACGGAGGTCGTTGACGCCGCGATAAACGACGGCGCGCATGGTTTTGGGGATGGCGAACACGCGGGAAATTTAACCACGGATGAACACGCATGAACACGGATGAACACGGATTTATTATGGTCGAGGGTTGAGGGACGGGCGTCGGAGACGCGTAAACATTCAACATTCAGGCACAAAAGGAATGGTGGGGCGAGGCTGCTGACGAGCCGGGGGTGAAGGGAAAATCGGTTCAATCTGAGAGAAAGCAGAGACTCCTCGCGTCGTCTCATGCTGGTCCCTGATTACGGCAGGATCAAGTGGGCTTGGGCCGGATCGGCGTCGAAAGCCAGAAGGGTCTGCGCGTGATGGCGGAGGAGGTCTTGAATGGTTTTGACGGAGCAATTGCCGGCGCGCAACCAGATGAATTTGGGCGGTCTGCCGTACAGGAGGCTGCGGAATTGAAAGTTGGAATCCTTGGAGACAATGGCGAATCCATTTTGCCGGGCGTAATCCCAAATGATGGAGTCGGCGGCGTCACGCAAACCAATTTGGCGCACGTGCGCGCTGCCAGGGAATAAATCGGCCAACAAGCGGGGCAGGTTGGGCGAGAGGTTTTAGTCGAAGAGCAATTTCATGCCGGCAACGTGGCCAGCTTGCGTTCACGGTCAGCGGCAAAGGCCAGACAGGCGCGAATGTCTTCCTCGGTAAGGTCGGGGAATTCGGCCAGGAGTTCGGCGTGGCTCATGCCTGAAGCGAGATATTCCAAGACATCGGTAACGGTCATGCGGGTGCCGCGAATGCAGGGTTTGCCGCTGCGTTTGCCGGGTTCAATGGTAATGATGTTATGGTAATCCATCGCTTGAAAATTATCAGAAATCCAGTGCGTTTCAAGGCGGAGGACGGAGGAGGGTGTGTGACAGATTTCTGGCCAGGGCGAGTATATCGAGGCGTTAGTTTTGGCTGCGACGCTCCCAGCAGTCATCAAACTGCCCGCCCATCAAAGCGCATCGGGGGTTGAGGACATTGAGCAGTCC
>JAJXYT010000148.1 GCA_021780375.1 bacterium
AGTTACAATTCGCTCGTCGATAATGTCCCCGGCTACTTAAACGACGGCACCCAGGCGCTCATGGCTACTTCCATGCGCGGCCAGACTTTGATGCCGCACGGCGCAAAATATAATCTCATCGAGCAGTCCAATGGTTGCCGCCCCGCGCCCTGGCTCGTCCGGCGCGACACCGATTTCGTTCCGTTCGATTTCGGTTATTCCACCGGCCTGGGAGAATCAGGCACCATCGGCACCGCGTCCCTGGACGGCTCGCCGGCCTTTTTTTCCATGGCGCAATCTCCCTTCCTGCGCATCCGCCTGTTAGATTCCGTCTCGCTCGGCTGGCAAAACGGCACTTTCACCTACGGCACCGCCTTGCCAACGACGCTCATGATCTTCTGCAAGAAAACCGGCTGGCCCAATCCTGCCACGGGCGATTTCGATTTCGTTGTCAACGCCAACGAAATGACCTTGCTCCACGGTGGAACGCCGGCGGAGACTTATTACTTCGCCGCCGCCGTCGGCGTCGCGCGCGGCCTTTACAATCCCACAACAACCTACAACCTGAATGACGTTGTCACCGATGGTTCCGGCAACGGCTGGCTCTACATTTCAGCGAACGCGTCGACTGGAAACACGCCGCAGCCAGGCAGTCTGTTTTGGCAGGCGACCGCCTCCGTCACTTTTAAAATCGTCACCCAGGATGCACCGTCAGCCTCCCGCGTTTATCATCCGCCGTTGAACCAATGTTTTAGCTACATCCTTGACGGCACGTCGCAATATACCGCGACCGGTTCCACCGCCGGCACCAGCAACGGGGTGATCATGCCCGAGCGCAATCGCCCCATCGCGCAAAACGGCTATTGCATTTTCAAAGTCCGCGCCCGCCGCGCGCCCGTCCAAGGTGCATCCGACCGCTCCGCCCGCTTCAGTCAGACCCCCGCTTCCGGTCCGGAAATCATCATCACCCTCGGCCAAAACATTTTCTACCCCGACGGCACTTTCGGCTTCGCCCCGTTCGATTCCGGCATGGTCTTTGCCGGCGCGGGCGATACCGGCGGTTCCGGCGCGGGCGCAGGTGATTCATCCGGCTCGGCCGGCGGCGCAGGCGGCTTCCTGCTAAACCCGCTTACCATCGTCATCCCCGCCGGCGCGGGCGAAAGCGGCGATGTGGATGTTTTCATCCCCGTTTTGGCCGGCGCGGAACTCGTCTGGCAATGCGCCGCCGATGTGATTGTCGAAGCCTGGGCCAATTGGCAACCCATGTTTCATCAATCGCGCTTTGGTCTCTGGCTCAATCCCAGCGGCGTGGATTTTTCCAAAGCCACCGCCTTTGAATGCGCCCTCGAATTCACCAACTTTTACGACATCGAACAAGCCAACTACTACCAGGCCGGCGGTTACACGCTCACGCAAGTCCAGTTCCCCGCCGCCGTCGAGAATTTCAACGACCTCGAAGCCCTTTTAAACCAGTTATGAAGCGCCTTTTATTGCCCCTCATTTTCGCTCTCGGCCTTTGCCAATCGACATTCGGCCAGGTCCCATTCCCGACCGTCGATACCTCCAGCACGCACACCAACAGCGTCACCTACACTGGCCAGTTGCAAATCCCCGGCGTCTCCACCAACCAGGCCAGCCTCGTCAACACCAACCTCGTTTATTACGGCGACACCCTCGGCGCCGCCTTTGGCAAAGTGAATTACGCCTTGGGCTACATTTGGGATTGGATTCAAGCCAACACTCTCGGCGGCGGCGCCGGCGGCGGTTTCGGCTATAACCCCATCGTCACGAACACCGTCACGCTGCTCTATACCAATGCGGTTTATTATTCTGTCACATCGGTCACACTTACAAATGTCAGCGGCCTGGTGAGCTGCGTCAGTGGAACAAACTTCGCCCTGGACACAAACCCCGCTGATGAGACATGGGGAACATTAACCAATAATTGTGGTGACGTTTTTATCATTTCCCAACTCACGACCAATGTGTACGTCAACACCGCCCTTGGCGACACCTTGGCCTCGTGGAATTACCAGACGTTGACCAATGTGGCTTTTTGGAGGACAAATCAGGTCCTTCAAAATTTCAAGGTCGTTGTGACTAATGCCGGGCAGGCAAGCGACGATGGCACATACTACAGTTACCTCGGACAATCTTGGATTCCAGCGAACGGCTTTAACCCTTATCCCAACGTGCCGCTTGGCGCAGGGGAGATGACGAATGGCATTTCGACGCTCATTAGCTTTGGCGACCTCGGAGACGGAGAAGGCGTTAGAATGGCCCTATGGCCAACGGGCAACACTTCCGGGAAAATGGATTATTCGACCATGTACGTTTTATATTGGGTGGCCTGCCAGATTCCCGGCCTCTCGGTCGGCATGTTTGTTCACCCCGCCGACAATAATTATAATGGCGCCCCAGCCCCCGCTCCAACAATGACCGTCTCCTATACGCTTGCGCCCGGTCCGCCCGTTCGCGTTATCGGCTCGGATTTGGGCGTCTGGTCGGGACAATTCACCGCCGTTACCAACGTCACAACCAACGTCACCTATAGTGGCTCCTTCGACTGGGTTTTGCTCAAGAAAAATTCAGGCAACAGCTACACGGTCACCTCCTACAATCCCAAGGGGGCTTTCTCCTGGCTCACCGCCAGCAACTGCGCAACCGTCTGCCCGGCGCCCCCGACCTATGCCGGCCAGTACCCGCTCGCCGGTCAATGGCCTTGTTATTTCAGCGTCGAAGCCGGCGCAAATTGGTCAACCATCGTTTGGACCCTCACATCTCTGGGCTCGTCAGGGACGAATTATGCTTATGTCCCGGTCACAAATGAGGATTGCACCTGCTGTCCTCCCATCTTCCAGACCCTTTCCGTGCCCCCGACGACCAATTTTGAATCAATCACCACGGTTTCATTCACGACGAACTATGCTGCCGTCACGCTTGCCTCCGACGCCACCTCGAAAATAATGGCCAACTCAAAGCACCTTGCCTATCAATGGCAGCTCGATTCACTGCAAAAGCAGATCATCAATCTGGCCGCCATCAGCAATCGAATTATTTTCACCAACACCGTCACCCTGGCCGCCGGTTACCAAGCCGCCGTCACCAACCTCGGTTTCATCGCCGGGGCCTGGCAATTCCAAGCCGCCATCCCCGCCGGCCAGCCCGGCACAAACATGGTCACGCAAAACGTCTTCTCGAACTCCGTTTATTCGAGCTTTGAAACCACCCTTTTTGCGACCAACACCATCACCTTCACCGGCTCCAATTACGTCGGCCAGTTCCCGCAACTATTCGACTTCGCCTTCAACGTCCCGATGACCTATGGCGGCGGAACAGCCCCGCCCTCTGCAATCAATGAGCAGTTGAACGGCAGCTACGACGGCATCACCTATTTCCCCCTGACCAATTCCCCTTGCTGGATCACCAACAGCATCTACGTCAGCATCGCCGGTGACACCGCCACCAACGTCGGCAGCCTGACCCTTTTCGGCCTGGATCATCCCGAGTACGAAGGCCGCACCAACAGCTTCATCGGCCAATACACGCGATTCGCCGACCCCGTTGACCCTTTGGACGCCGCGAACAAGGAATGGGTACAACTCTCCATCGCCAACGCCATCGCCACGGCCTGGCAAACCAAGATCGACACGAATGGAGTCTATCATTTCTTTTATGCCCCCAACAACTCGACCGTTATTGACATCACCGGCCAGCAACTTTTTACCCACATCAATTCATTCACCAAATCCGGCACCAATTTCCTTCTTTCTGTCTACCAGACCAATCTTTACGCCGGTTCATTGATCCAAAGCTCCACCAATCTGGCGTTGACCTTTGGCTGGTCTCTTTACACCAACTACACCCTGGCGACCAATTCTGGCGTCGTGACCTACACCATTCCCAATCCTGGCTTTGGCTGGTCATGGTTCCGAGTCGTTTCGCCACAAATACCTGGCGTCGCCATCAGCGCGCCAGTCGCCATCAGCGCGCCAGTCGCCATCAGCGCGCCAGTCGCCAGTGGTGGGGGAGTGTTCCAAATTTACGTCCAAACGAACACGCCGACGATTACCGACCTGGGCAACCAGATTGGCGGCCGGGAATGGTTCAGTAACGGCGTCCTCTACGTCACCGGCTCAACGAATGGGAGCGGGACTTACACGAAGCAACTTGCGCCGTGAGCCACGGCGCTGCAGCGCCGTGGCAGCTCGGCTGCAACCCTATCGCCGCCCTCGCGCCAGCTACCCTTTTCAGGCAATTTGCGAACCCTTTTCAATCATTTCTCGCGGTTACGACAACTCGCGCTCCGCCTCAGTAACCCGAATGCCAAATTCGGACACTACCCAACCGCCGGCAAAACCAGACCAGCACCAATCAGGGTGATACCACACGGTAGAAACGCACACGGTAACTGGTGGCCGAGCCGTCGGTAAACGGGAACGGCGAATTGGTGGCGGTGGCGTCCGTCCCGATATCGTTGCCTCCAATCCAATTGCCGGGGGCGCCGACGTTGTCAACATGGACCCCATAACCGAAGAACCCGGAAATGGCATTGCGCGCGAGCGCGTTGGCGCCGCCGATGATATTTCCACCGGCGCCGTTGAAGATGAGAATCCCCTGATAAGCGTTCGGCGCGGCATTGCTGCCGGTGTCATCGAGGCCAAACCAGCAGCCCGAAATGGTGTTGTTGGTCGCGTAATAAATCGCCGCGCGCAAACTGCCGGGGCCGACCTCGGCGGTAGTGGTGACGACATTGGTAAGCGGCACGGCGGGCGGGCCGTAGAGATACGCCAGCGCCGCGCGGTCGCCGGGGCTGAGACAATAATTACTGGTAGCGCGGAAAATAAGGCGGCCTGGGCGGTTGCGTGGCGAGCACGCCGGGATTGGTCGAATCAAAATCCCAACCCAGGTGCATCACGGATTCGAAATCGTAGGTGAAGAGTATCCAGTGCGTCCGGGTGGTGCGCGGAACGAACTGAACGTCCGCGGCCAGTTCCCATTCGCGCAGGCCGTCGAGATAGGTTTCTTGTTCCCCAGCCGTAAGGGTGTTGGTAAATGCATAAGGCACAATGCCGTCGGGCCAGGGAACGTGCGCGGGCGAAGTGCCGGCGTAAAAATTTCCGGCGAAAACCTGAGCAGTCACCAGCAACCACAGCCCGGAAGCCATCCCCATGAAAACGCCTGCGCACCTCCGGGAAACGTCTTCTGATAGTTTCACGACCCCTCACCTGTAAACGGTGCGAATAATTTTTCAAGTTCAGGTTGTAAATAAACGCAGCCGGAGAATCCGTGAACCCGGTTCGCACAATCGGATATTGTCCCTTCGTCACGTTCAAAAAAGGGGTGACGGCGGTTGGCGGATTCGCCACACTCGCGTCATGCAAAGCGCCTCGATCAGAAAATGGCTTCTGGCGTTGACCTTGCTGGCTGTCATTCTGTGGACCATCGTGTATTTCTACGATCAAAGCGCGCAAAGGGCGGAAAGGGTCACGCGCATCATCCTGGAACCGCAGGAATCCTTCCCCTACCACAAATTGGAAATTTCAGCGTCTAAAACGAACCATCTGTCCGCCGCGGACGCCGCCGCGGCTCAAACAAATTTGCGCCAAAAAGTCGAGGAATGGCTGGCGTTGCATCACCGTTCCGCCCCCAGCCTGCTCGCGGCGTTTCACGTGCTGGACGACACCAATTATCTGAAAGAGGCGGCGACCAATTTCCCCAACGACCCGCGGGTCGAGCTGACGGTTCTCACGCGCAACGCGTTCCCCGACGACCGCCGCAAGTGGCTCGACTTGTTCAAGGCATCGTCGCCCAGCAACTCGCTCGCCAGTTATCTGTCCGCCCAGACTTATTTCCAGAACGGCCAGTCCGAAGCGGCGGTCAAGGATCTGGTGGCCGCCAGCGGCAAGCCCGATTTTGAGAATTACCTCCTGGAATCCCAGTTGGACACGGAGGAATTGGGATTGTTTTGCGGAGAGTCACCGTTGAAATCAGTCGAAACGGCACAGGCCGGCTTGGCCCAGGACAACGCCCTGACCACCCTCAAACAGCTGGCCTCCCAGATGAGAGACCTGCAAAGACAGGAACTGAATGTCGGCGACAATAATTCCGCCGAAAATCTTGCGCAAATGGGAATGACTTTGGGAGACCAGCTCAACAGCGGGGTCAACGGGAATTACCTCCTCAATCAACTGGCCGGCATGGCGGTTGAATCCATGATGCTGGACCCCCTGGATGCCAATACGAGTTACGATTTCCTGGACGGAGAGACGCCGGCCCAAAGGTTGCACGAGATTAAACAAGAGGAATTCAAGTTGAACCAGCTGGTCAGGAATTTTGAAGCCATCAGGCCCGCTTTGGCCGACGCGGAAAAGGTCAGCTTTCAGGAACGGGTTAAAATTTACGGTGAAATCGCGGCCATGCAATGGGCCCTGCAACAGCGCGGCAATCCGCAAAGCGGCCAGTAATGAAAATTACTCCAGCCGCCGGCGGAACTCCGCGCACGCTTGGGCCACGTCCGGCGCATTGAGAATCGCCGACACGACGCAAACGCGCCGTGCGCCCGCCGCCAGCACGTCACCGAGATTTTCCAGATTGACGCCGCCAATGGCGAACCATGGGATATTCACGTTTGCCGCCGCCCGCCGGACATATTCCAGGGTCACGGGTTTGGCCGTCGGTTTTGTGCCGGTCGCATAAACCGGCCCGATGGCGAGGTAATCGGCGCCGGCAGCGAGCGCGCGTTTCGCCTGCTCCAGCGAATGCGTCGAAAGGCCGATCCTGACTTCCGGCTTCTGACTTCTGATTTCTGAACACTGAACGTGTCCGGCGTCAAAAAAGTCTTCCTGGCCCAAATGACAAAGCTCTGCGCCGACTTCGCGCGCAATATCAGGATAATCGTTGATAACGAGGCCGACGTTGGCGCCGCGCGTGACCGGCAGGATGGCTTCCGCCATGCGGCGGATTTCACCGGGCGTGGATTTCTTCGCGCGAAGCTGAATCAAGTCCGCCCCGCCGTCGCAGAGTTGCTGTGCCACCACTTCCGGCGCGCGGCCGTGCAACCAGGCCGTGTCCACGAAGGCATAAAGCCGGCAATCCACGAGCGGTTTCACAGAAAAACTTTAACCGCGAAAGACGCGAAAGACACGAAACAAAAATCCAGGCGGACCTCTCGTCGAAAAAATGTCTTCGCCGTAGCAGCCGAGGTAACGAGGCTCCAGTCAAATTTACGATACGCGATTTCCGATTTACGAGACTTTCGAACTATGCAAAGCGGCACGTAAATCGTATATCGTAAATTAAAAATAATGAGCCTCCTCGCGTCGGCTGCTACTCCATTAACGGGTTCGTTCAAAGGCGGTCCGCCAGAACCATTCGCTTCGGGAGACGAACCGGACGAGAACGTTTTGCAGCGACGGCGCGAGCATCATCCGCTGCAGCCATTTCGCCCAGGCCAGCCGTCGCGCGAACGCGGCATCACACCGGCGGGCCAGCGTTTGCTGCGTTTGCGCCCACGGATTCCCGCCCTGACTCCACGCGGCCAGCGGTTCCATGGCCATTGCCGCGGATTCGAAGGCCATGGACATCCCGTTGCCGGTCACGGGCGGAATCATGGTGATGGCGTCGCCAATGCAACATTCGGCGCGGGCGGCGGCGCGTTGCGGCCGCAACGAAATTCCGGCCACCGCGCAAAACGAACTATCCTCGAATTCCGCCGCGGCCAGGCGCCGATGCAACGGCGAATTCGCCTGGCCGCGCAGCCAGTCACGCCAGTTTTGCGGCGCCTGATCCTCACCGGCCCGCCTTCGGAATAATCCGCAAACATTTACCGCGCCGCCCTCCACCCGGCACAAACCGACATAGCCCCGTGACGAAACGTGCATTTCCAGATCGGCCAGCAGCTCCACGTTGCGCGCGTGGACTTTCAGCCCAAACCAGCGTGAACCGTTTTCCCCGGCCTGGGCGCGCCGGCCCGTGGCCCGGACAACGCCTTCGCCAAAATCCTCGTCGCGCCGGCGCTGTCCTTCCCGCAATTCACCGCCGAGTTTTTTAAATTCAACGGCGAGCGCGTGGTCCAGCTTGAAGCGTGAAAGGCAAATCGCACGGGCCGGCAAGGATCGCGGCGGCGCGGCTAACGCGGTTGAAAAAAAAGCCGCCGTGCTGGCGCTCACCGCACCGGCGCCTTCGAGCAACTCGCGCAAACCAAGCCGGGCGAGCATTTCCTGGCCGTGACCGCTGATGAATTCCCCGCAAACCCGATGCCGCGGATAATGACCGGCTTCCCAAACCGTCACGGGCACGTCGCGCCGGCGCAGGCCAATTCCGAGCGTCAGCCCGGCCAGGCCGCCGCCGACAATCGTGATGGGCTTCGCCGCCATGCTTTCAATTCATTCGCTGCGCCACGAACAAGTGGCTGAAAAGTCCGGTGCGACGCTCGGTCAATTGCCAGCCGTCGTCCGCCGGCCATAACGCCGAAAGTTCCCGGCCCGAAAATCCCGCGCGCACGCTGACGACCGCGTCATGCCGGGTCACGGCATTACAGCCAATCGCCCAAAGCCACCGGCAACAAAACAACGGCCCCGGCGCGCGGCGCGGTTCAATCGCCACAAACAGCCGTGCACGGCCGGCCACGGCGCGAAATAGTTCCGCCAGCCGTGCGTCTTCAAAATGGTGGAGAAACAAATTGGCGATGATGACGTCCAGTCCGGTGGCCCTTGACAGCCAGTCGAAAACATCCGCCGCGACCGGCTCGGCCTGCCAGCCCAGTGTCGCAAAGGACGTCAACGTCTGCGCTGCGACGGCTTTTTGGCGGTCAAGCAGGACTGCCTTCACCCCGCCCCAACCTGCGGAGCGCCGGTCTCCGACCCGGCGTGTTCTCTGGCGGTCGCGCCACGCCGGGTCGGAGACCGGCGCTCCATTTGTGGAAACCACCTGTGCAACGCGCATGAGAAAATGGCCGTCACCCGCGCCGAGGTCGGCGATTTGTTTCGGCGCGTATCCGTTCAGAGCGGTCCGGAGCGCCTTCGCCATGATAGCGTGATTGCGCATCCAGGCATTGATGCGCCGCAAATCGCGGCGGGACCACCTGGCGCGTGGATCGTCCGGTGACAATTCATCAAGGAATTCAGGCTGGACGAGGCGATTCATGGTGGCGTGTTTGTCAACGCGGAGGGCAACCGCGCTTTCACCGGCGCGGCTCCGGGTCTATCCCACCTCCAACAACGCGCCGTGGCAACTGAAACCCGCGCCAAAGGATGACATCCACCACAGCCCGTCCGGTACGGCGTCATGCAAAGCCCGTTGGAGCACGAAAAAAACCGTGGGACTGCTGATGTTGCCGTATTCGCGCAGCACGGCGGCGCTGTGGCGAACATCGGCCTCGGACAACTTCAGTTTGTCGCGCAACGCCAGCAGCACGTCGCGCCCGCCGGTGTGCAAGACCCAGCCGGCGACGCGTTCGCGCTTCACGTCCGCGGCGGCCAGCGATTCGGCAAAAAGTTTTGCGGCCGCGCCGCCGGCAATTTGCGGAACCTGCGACGACAGCATATTGCGCAACATGCCGCCCTGGTGGCCAAACCGCAGCGTGTCGCGTTTGTCCGGCGCCAGGCAGGACGAACCGAATTTCCATTCGACGCGCCGGCGATCAGGCCGCGGTTTCCGTGCCAATACCGCCGCGCCCGCGCCGTCGCCAAACAGACAGGCGCTGATGAGTACGCCCGGGTCGTCGTCCAGAAAAAATGCCGCGCTGCAAACCTCGACGCAGACGGACAAGACCTTTTGGGCGCGTTTGGCCGCGAGCAGCGCTTCGGCCGCGCGCAGATTGGGCAAGGCCGCGCCGCAGCCCTGCCCGACCAAATCCAGTGTGAACACGTCCGCGCGCAGGCCGAGCCGTTCGCTCACATAGCTCGTCAGGCCCGGGCACAAGTAACCGGTGCAGGTGCTGATGAGCACGGCGTCTATTTCTGACGGCGCGCAGCCGGCGTCCTGCAAGGCACGGTAAGCGGCTTCCACCGCCAGCGCGGGCGCGTGTTTGGTGAAGCGCGCTTGCAGCACATCCGGCGTGAGATTGAACACCTCGGCCAACGAGTCGAGCGCCAGGTGACGCGTGGCAATGCCGTTGTCGCCGCAAAGCACTTTTTTGAGAATGGCGCGGGAGCGTGGCGTAAGCCGGGCGTAGGGTTCGGCGCGCTGGAGAACATCCCAACATTCGCGTTGGGCGTACCGCTGCGCCGGCGCGGCGGTGCCGAGTCCGATGAGAATCATGACGGAATGTAGCTTTGGATGGCTGTCGATGCACAACTTATTTGTCGGGAACACGAAGACCGGTTAAGCCAATGGCCTTCAGCCGCGGCACCGCCAGGGTTTCACGTTACCCGACTACCGGCCGTGTGCGGTCATTCCGCCACCCGGACCAGTTCGTAATGCGCCGGTTGCGGCTGGTCCGCGACGCACTGCCGGTCTTCAATTTTATTCATTTGGGCATACAGGGCGGCGATGAGTTTTTTGGACGCGCGCTGGACGGATCGGTCGTGATCCTGCGCCAGTTGCAACTGGATGGCGCGCCAGGCATAGAATCGCCATTGAACTTGTTTATAAACCAGGTCCAGGACTTTATACGCCTGCAACAGCATCGGCGTGCGGTATTCCGCCAGGTTGATGCCCTGCTCCAGTTGCGCGGCGCTGAACTGGCCGACGGTTTGGCCGTTGATCTTGAGTTCGTAGTCGCCGGATGGAAGACCGCGCACCACCAACGGCTCCTGGTCCAGCGCGTCATAGAACCCGGAATCATCTACGATCATTTCTGCACCCGCATTGGTGTAGTCCCATTTCGGCTGCGGCGGCGGGCTATAGAAAGTCAAGGTTGGCGGCCATTGGTTGAAACCCACAATCGGCGGAAACTGCGGCCAGTCCTCATGCAGACCGAGAATCGGAAAGGGCAGTGACCGGTCTTTCTGCGTCCAGTAAAGGGTGTCTGCATTTTTTGCCAGGTCGCTCACGGTCGTATTGTCCGCTTGAACCACCCGTTTGCCGGCGGCGTCAAGGGTCACCGCCGAAACTACTGACGGCGCGCTCCAGGCCTTGAGCAGTGCCTGCGCCATGATCAATTCGCCGACGGCCGATGGATGAACCCGCCCGGGAACCACGTCATGCGCAAGCTTGGGATCCTGGGCTTCTGCTTTCTGCATCACGTCGAGCATCGGCGTCATGAAGTCCACGCACATCAGGTGGTGCTCCGCGGCAAGCTCTCGGACAAACGCCGCGTAACGCAGCAGCACCGCGTTGTAACCGCCGGGAAACTGCGGCGGATACGTCACGTCGTCGAACGGCGTGGGTTGAATGAGCACGATGCGGACGCCGGGAAGGTGTTCCTGGAGTGATTGGATGATATGCTCGTAGCCATTCGTGTAAGTGCTGAAAATTTCCTGGTCAAAGGCACGGTAACTCGCGTCGTTCATGCCCAGCATGATGGTGACGACGTTGGGCTTGAACGGAAAGACGTCGCGTTGCAGCCGCTCGTCAATCGGCCCCGCCCACCCGCCGGTCACCTTGTCGCCGCCGACGCCGGAGTTGACGAATTTCACGCGCAGGTCCGGAAAGCGCGTGCGGACGTAGGTTTCCACGTCCATGCCATAGTACCGCTGTTCAGTGATGCTGTCGCCGTAAAAACAGACGCGGTCGCCGCTCTTGAGATAAAACGGCTGCTCGCCCGCCGCGTTTGTTTCCACCAGAAATGGGACAAGCAACAGATAGGATAAAATTGTTCCGCGCAGCAATGCCCGGCAAATTTTTTTCATCAGTATGGCACGTTCGGATTGGGAAATGGCGTTCATAGGGACGTAACGTTAGAAATTCACCGTCTCCGTCGCAAGGACAATGGAGAGAGGAACTCTGGCATCTTTGGCCTTCACCCCTCAAAATGAGACCCATTATTTTGTCTCCGGCCATCCCAACATTGCGGGCGACGGCCAATGAGGGAAGCCCATCCGAACATCAACCATCGCCCAACCGGCCCCGGAACAGGGAGCAACCGTGTGTTGCGCGGCGGCAACTGGTTCGTCCACGCCTGCTACTCGCGTTGCGCCTATCGCGGCGTCGGCTACCCGGGCTTCGGCGGCTACTTTATCGGGTTTCGTTGTGTGAGGGGGCTTTAGTTTTTGCTCTTTTACGCTTTAACCCTTTTGAACCGGAGCGCGTGCGGTCAGGCAGGAGGTGTTTGACGAGGGTAATGGCGCGCGGCGTTACTGGCAGTTGTATTTTCCCGCCATCGGCTGGAGCGCCACCCGGCGCGACCGCAAGGAGGACATCGCGCCGAACTACGACCAAGGCAAGCGCGCCAACGACGCCAAAATTCCCAATCAGGTGGAGTTCTGGGGATAAAGAAGAAGTGGGTTTCGGATGTGCCATTACAGCAGTGGTCCGGAACCCAACGAATTTCTTCGCAGGAGCTTTCGCTCCTCAATCTGATTCTCCTTCGGTCCCGCGGCTGTTCCTTCCGCGATTTTGTTTTCTGTGGAAATGCGAAATAAATAAATGCCGAAACTTCCCGGTTCCGGCATTCGCGTTTGAATGTTTTACTTCATGCCGGCCAGATAGCCGAAGCGCGCCTTGAATTGTTCGGGCGTCATCTTGACGACCGCGGCGAGCTTGGCGAGTTGCTTGGCGTTCTCGAAATCCTCGCGTTCCAGCCGGATCATGTAGGCGCAGGCGCATTCGAAAGCCTCGCCGTCCACGTTGACCTTCCGATTCTGCATCCGGCCCGTCTTCGGGTCGAGCATCTTGTCGAACGGCAGCGGATTCATCGCGCCGTTCACAAAGCTGATGATGGCGCCGTATTGACTGGCCTCGGGCGACAGCAAAAACTTCACCGCGGCGTAACCGAGGTCGCGCGTATATTCGGCATCGAACGGAATCGGGTCGGCGCAACGCAACTCGTAGCCAAGGTCCTTGTCAATGAAGGTTGTTTTAACCCCGACCTTTTCCAGACGCTGATTCAAAAGCTCCTTCATCAGGCGGCCAAATTCAATTTCACCGAGCCGCAAATGGCCGTGGTCATCGCGCAAAACCTTGCCGAAACGTTCCAACTGCCCCTCCGGCAACGCCTTGACCAATCCCTGCTCGCCCATCGCCTCAATCAGCCCTTCGGCGAGAATGACGATGCCGTTTTCCGAACCGTCGGCCCGGCGTTTGATGATGGAGCCGATGATAATGTCGCACACTTCGTCCACCGTCACCTGCCGCTTGTGAAATTCCTCCGGGATGATGACCAGCGAGGCGGCGGCCGCCTTGCCGATGCCCAGCGCCAGATGCCCCGCCGCGCGACCCATGCTGATGATGATGTACCAGCGCGACGTGGTGCGGGCGTCTTCGGCGAGGTTGCGCACGATTTGGACGCCGTAATGCCGCGCGGTTTCAAAGCCGAATGTCGGGGTCGAGCCGGGCAGCGGCAGGTCGTTGTCAATCGTCTTGGGCACGTGCGCCACGTGGATTTTTCCGTTGCTGCGCTTGGCCACCTGGCTGGCGGAAAACGCCGTGTCATCGCCCCCAATCGTCACCAGCGTCGTGATGCCCAGTTGTTCAAACACCTTGAACACGTTCTGCATGCTGGTTTCGGATTTGGTCGGGTTGGTGCGCGAGGTGCCGAGGATGGAGCCGCCGCGCAAATGGATGCCGCTGACGTCACGAATTGCCAACGGCTTGCAATGCTGCGCCTCGCCTGCCGCAAGCCACTTGAAACCGTCGTAGAAACCGATGACTTCGTAGCCCTGGTTGATGCCTTCAATGGTGGCCGCCGCGATCACGCCGTTGATGCCCGGCGCCGGCCCGCCACCGACCAAAATTCCCAATCTGCCTCTGCTCATGTGGATATAAGTGTCAATTGTTGATTAAAACGGAAACCGCGACAGGATGCCCGGAGGCGGCAAAGAATTCAATTCCATTCTTGCTATATTCCAACCACAATTTGCCGGGATGAACCGCGCCATTTTCCTCGACCGCGATGGAACGCTCATCGTGGAAAAAAATTATCTGTCCCGGCCGGAAGATGTGAAGCTCTTCCCGGCCACGCCCATCGGCTTGAAACGGCTGGCGGACGCGGGCTTCAAGCTGTTCATCGTCTCGAACCAGTCCGGCGTCGGGCGCGGCTACTTCACGCTTGCCGACGTCGAGAACGTGAACCAGCATCTTTGCCGTGAACTGGCAGTCAGCGGCGTGCATTTCGGGAAAATTTACATCGCGCCGGAAAAACCCGGCGAACCGAGCCATGGGCGCAAGCCCTCGCCGCAATTCTTGTTCGACGCGCGCGACGAATTCGGCCTGGATTTGGCGCACAGCTACTTGATCGGCGACAAGCTGAGCGATTTGGAATGCGGCTGGAACGCCGGCGTGAAAAAGTGCATCCTCGTCCGCACCGGCTACGGCGCGGAACTCGAACGGGAAACACCCGGAAAAATTTCGCGCGCCGTGGTGGTGGATGATCTGGTCGGGGCGGCGGATTGGATTTTGGGTTCGTTAAATGAGTAACTGGTTAAATCAGTGAATAGTCATCGGGCAGGAGCCTGTTTAATCTGTTCAGCCAATTACTTGTTTAACCATTTAACAAATACGAACACATGTGCGGCATCATTGGATACGTCGGCAAGAAAGCGGCTTCGCCCATCCTGCTCGAAGGATTGCGTCGGCTGGAATATCGCGGTTACGACAGCGCGGGCGTCGCGGTGGCGCGCAATGGTGATCTGTTCGTGCGCAAGAAAAAGGGCCGGATTGACCAGGGACTGGCGTGTCTTTTGAAATCGGAACCGGTCGCCGGAAACCTTGGCATCGCGCACACGCGCTGGGCCACGCACGGACCGCCGTCCGACAGAAATTCCCATCCCCATCTCGACCAGTCCGGCAAAATCGCCGTCGTCCACAACGGCGTCATTGAAAACTACGATGCCCTCAAGCAACGATTGCTCAAAGCCGGACACAAGTTCCGCTCCGATACCGACACCGAAGTCCTCGCGCATTTGATCGGTGATTATTATGAAAAACGGAAAAGCGAGGCAGGGTCAGCGCGCCGCGATGACCGGACGGCGCAACGCGCCGTCCCTGCCCAAAATGGCAGTTCCAATCCGCTGACCCAGTCCGTCTGTGACGCGCTGCGCGAGGTCATCGGCACCTACGGCCTGGCGGTCGTCTGCGCCGAAGAACCCGAGGTCATGGTCGGCGCCCGACGCGGTTCACCGCTCATCATCGGCATCGGCCAGGACGAAAATTTCCTGGCCAGCGACGCCAACG
>JAJXYT010000203.1 GCA_021780375.1 bacterium
CGGTGGCCAACGTGAAGAACAAAAAGCTGCTCGCGGCGCTGGAACCCGAACGCCGGCGATTGAATGCGCTGGAAACGGTGGATTACGAGGCCGTGATGAAGGCCAAACTCGGTTTCATCCGGCAAATTTTCCCGTCGCAAAAGGCGGCGGCTTTTCGCAGCCGGGATTACCGGAAATTTTTCGCCGACAACCGGCATTGGCTGGAGCCTTACGCGGTGTTCTGTTATTGGCGCGACCGGTATGGGACGCCGGACTTCAACCAGTGGGCTGCGCATCGCCGTTACAGGCCGGACGAAATTGCCGCGCTCGCCGCCGGGTGGGGCTCGCCCCGTGGAGTACGCGGCTCCACAACACCCATTACTCCACGGGGCGAGGCTACGGACGAGCCGCCGCGAAAAAGTGAGGCCACGGCTCGCGAGGGCGCTCGCCCCACCAAAAGAAACGCGCACGACGGCATCGCGCTGCACTATTTCATCCAGTACCATCTGCATCGGCAATTGAAGGAAGCCGCGGCGTACGCGCACGGCCTCGGCATCATTCTTAAGGGTGACATCGCCATCGGCGTTCATCGTCATGGCGCGGACGTCTGGCAGGAACCGGAGTTATTTCACACGGACATGCTGGCGGGCGCGCCGCCGGATGCTTTTGCCGCGAAAGGACAAAACTGGAGCCTGCCGACTTACAACTGGCCGCGCATGAAGCAGGACGGATTTGTCTGGTGGAAACGCCGCTTCGAGCAGATGAGCAATTATTTCGACGCCTTCCGCATCGATCATATCCTCGGCTTCTTCCGCATCTGGAGCATTCCGGCGCACGCAGTGGAAGGCATCCTGGGCCGTTTTGTTCCCGCGATTCCGGTGGAGGAGGATGAGTTGGCCGCGCGCCGCCTCGCGTTCGACCGCCTGCGCTTCACCCGGCCGTTCATCACCGATGCCATTTTGGCGGAAATTTTCGGCCCCGACACCGGAATCGTTCACCGCGACTTTTTGGATGCCAATGCCAGCGGGATTTACTCGTTAAAGCCGGAATTTGCGACCCAACGGCAGGTGGATAACCATTTCGCCGCGTTGGAGAAAAGCGAACGCAATGCGAAACTCAAAATCGGCCTGTTCGATTTGATCAGCAACGTGATTCTGTTCGAGGCCGAAGGGAAATTTCACTTCCGATTCGGCATGGGGCAAACCACGTCGTTCAAGTATCTGCCGCCGGAGACGCAGACAAAGTTAAAGGCGCTGTATATGGACTATTTTTTCCGCCGCCAGGATGATTTCTGGAGGAAGGAGGCGATGCAGAAGCTGCCCGCCTTGAAGCGCGCGACCAACATGCTGGTTTGTGGCGAAGACCTCGGATTTGTGCCGGCCTGTGTGCCGGAGGCAATGCGCCAACTGGGTTTGTTGAGCCTGGAAGTTCAGCGCATGCCCAAGGAGCTTGACCGGGAATTTTCCCGGCCGGCCGACGCGCCTTACCTCAGCGTGGTCACGCCATCGTCGCACGACATGAGCACCATTCGCGGCTGGTGGGAGGAAGACCGGTCCTTGACCCAAAAATTTTTCAATCAGGAACTGGGCCTGCCGGGCGAGGCGCCGCCGCAGGGCGAGCCGTGGATTGTCTCGGCGGTCATCCGCCAGCATCTGGCCTCACCGGCCATGTGGAGCATCTTCCAGTTGCAGGACCTGCTGGGCATGGATGCCGGCTTGCGGCGCGAGGATGTTGCCGCGGAGCGCATCAACGTGCCTGCCATTCCCAATTATTACTGGCGCTACCGGATGCACCTGACGCTGGAAAGGCTGCAAAAGGCGGATTCATTTAACGCGGAACTCCGGCGGCTGGTGGAACAGAGTGGAAGATGAACTCCGGCAGGTCTTTCAGGGCGCAATCTATAGCAATTCAATTTATCTGGCAGCCGTGAACGCCAGTTCGCGCCATATCATTCCCTTTTTATTCGATTGGCGCCGACTCACGTCGGCGGCTACCTGTTTTTTGAAAAGGCACTAAAGCAAAAAGCCCCGCCACATTGGCGGGGCTTGATCAAAACAAACCTGATTTACTTCCGGCGACGAATGGTCAGCAGCGTCGTCAAACCGGCAAAACCGAGCATCACCATGCTGGTCGGTTCGGGAACCGCCGAAATGCTCAGATTATTGAAATACTGGTTGTTAGCAGTGTTGTTGACAGCAAGCATGAAGCTGGAAGTGTCATAGGCTGAGCTGTCAAATGTGCCGGTTCCGGTGTAAAGCGCCGGGCCTCCAGCAAATGGGCTGATCACAAGACTATAACCTTCAGTGGCGCTATTCAATGGGCCGGTTACCGTCAAGGCAACGTTGATGCCGGCCGCCATTTGAGCATAATTGACCGAGACCGGATTCGCGGCTCCGCCGTCCACGCTCAGCGTCATGTTGTCGGCGCCACCTCCGGCGTAGCCCAGGCTGAAGGCCGTGCCGACGCCCAAACCGATAGATTGACCCGTGCCACCGATACCGGAAGAGTTGAAAGCAACCGAGAACGTCTGATTATTAAGGGAAGCCGAACTTCCGTCCGTGTTGAAGGCACGGCTGATGTCAATGAACGCATTAGCGGCGCCATTGGCGTAAGCGCCCCAAGCGGAGCCGCCGGTCAAAACCGTATCGGGGTTGCTGTACGAAGCCAAATCAAGAAAAGTGCCGGCGTACGGCGGATTAGCGTTGTTGTCAACGATGGTCCACGCGCCAAAACCGGAGCCAAGATTTGGTGAAGTCGTGTCGCTCCAACCGCCGGTGTAGTTCGCGGAGGTATCGTAAGCCGTCGCGGCGGCAAATGCGCCGGAAGCGCATAATCCCAATACCGCAACGAGGGCTGATGTTTTCGCAAGGATTGTTTTGCTTTTCATATAAATGATTCTGTTTCCTGATTATTGTTCCGGGTCGTGCTTAAAGCTATCATTTTCCAGACGGCTTGACTACCGCATATTCATGCGATAAGGGCGTAAAAAGCCCGCCTTTTTGCATCCGTTTTTACGCTATACCGCAAGCTAAAAAGCGGGCAAAAAGGAAACCTGTTTTATGGGAAAAATTGGACGCGGAAGTAGCGCGTTCCAATGGCCGGGTTGTTGGTGTAACCGGGACTCCGGGTTCCGCAGGCTGAGGCCGGGGTCGCCGGCATTGTCCGGGACGGGCCAGGCATTGGCGAGGACGGCCCACGCGCCCTGGACCGTCCCAAATAAAAGCGCCAAAAGAAGTGACAGGTGACAGGTGACAAGACGCGACCATTTGAGCGCCGCGTTTTCATGTCACTTGTCACTTGCCGCTTGACACTTCCGGCTCAGGGCGCGGTTTCAATTTCATAAAATTTCTGCGGCGCGGGCGGTGATGTGTCGTAGAGCGAGGCGGAAAATCCATTCGTCGTGACGATTGGGCCCAGGGGTTCAAACGGTTGCGCCAGGTTCGTGGTGACCAGGACCTGGTAATTGACGCCCGGGGCGCTGCCCCAGGCGATCAAGGGATTGGCGCCGGCATTGGCCAGGCTGGTGATTCGGAACGGCGGCGCGACGATCACGGTCTTGGAGTCGCTGAGCACCAGGCCGTTGGTGTAGGCGGCCTGGATCAGGTACGTGCCGACATTGGTGACGTTCCACTGATAAAGCAGCGAGTTCATGCCGGGGCAACCGGGATAGTTCACCGGGCGGATGATATAGGAGGATTGCGGTTGCAGGATGCCGTTGATGGTAAGGTCGAAATTGGAACCGGCGGAGGCCAGACCGGTGCCGAAGCAGGCCTGGATTAAATAAACCAGATTGCTGCTGCTGAGGGTGACAATCGTGTTATTGGTGGCCGGACTGGAAAG
>JAJXYT010000197.1 GCA_021780375.1 bacterium
TTCGTCGGCGCTCTTTTGCACGCCCATGACCACGTCGCCGTACATCTGGATGAACCGGCGGTAACAATCCCAGGCAAACCTCTCGTTCCCGGTCGCCTTCACCAGCGCGAGGACGGTTTCGTCATTGAGGCCGAGGTTCAAAATCGTGTCCATCATGCCCGGCATGGAATCGCGGGCGCCGGACCGGACGGAAACCAGCAGCGGCATGGCGGTCTGGTCGCCGAATTTGGTGCCCATGATTTTCTCAATTTGTTTGACGCCGGCTTCGACCATCGGCTTGAGCACCTTCGGGTAGGTCTTCTTGTTCTGGTAATAATAGGTGCAGACCTCGGTGGTGATGGTGAAGCCCGGCGGCACCGGCAGCCCAATGCGGGCCATTTCGGCAAGATTCGCGCCTTTGCCACCCAGCAACGGCTTCATCCCGCCGTTCCCGTCCGCCGTCTTGTTCCCGAATTGATATACGTACTTTGCGTTCTTCACGGTCTTTGATGCTTTAGCCATATAAATTATCAGTCAGTCGTTTGTGTGATTTTCACTGGCGAAATAAAAAGCCAATCTCGCTTACAGGATTAAGTTTTGCACATCGGTCGAATGTCTCTCCACATATCTTGGCAATACCTTCACTTTTTCTGACGGCGTCCTGCAGCGTACCGCACGGTGTGCGGATTGCCGGTGCCAACCGAGCCCGTGCTTCGCCGGGGTGATGGAAGTCCGGTTTTGACAGGGTCATGGGAAACCTTTGACGTTTTCCCGCCAGCAAGAAATGTGCACACAAAAACAAATTGCGGGGAGAGCGGGTTGCCGGCCGCCACTACATTAAAAATAGTGAATGGTTGATGGTGATGCAGTAGAAAAGTGAATTGAAGAAACGGCAGGTCGGGTTTTATGTTACCAACTCTCTTACACGAAAAACAACGGGAGGCGGATCGGGTGATGCAGCACGCCAGCGGCGACAAGCGCTTCAAGATCCTCGAAGCGCACATGAAGAAACACCAGTTCAAACACGACGCCCTCATCGAGATTTTGCACAAGGCGCAGGAATTGTTCGGCTATCTGGACGACGACCTGCTGCTGTTCGTCGCTTACAAACTGAAACTGCCCGCCAGCCGCGTCTATGGCGTGGCGACCTTCTATCATTTCTTTACGCTCAAACCGCAGGGCAAACACACCTGCGTCGTCTGCCTCGGCACGGCTTGTTATGTGAAAGGCTCGGCCAAGGTGCTCGCTGCCGTCGAGGCCAGGGCGAAAATCAAGGCCGGCGAAACCACGCCAGACAATCAACTTTCCCTGCTGACCGCCCGATGCATCGGAGCGTGCGGCATCGCCCCGGCAGTCGTTTATGATGGCACGGTCACGCCGCGCCAAACTCCTGAAACCGCACTCGAACACGTGAAAGGATGGATTTCACATGGTAATTGATGACCTCAACGCAATCGCCGAGAAGGAACAAGCCGCCCGCAAAAAGACAGTCATCCGCTGCTGTATGGCCGCCGGTTGCATGTCCTCCAATTCGGAAACCGTCAAAAAGAATCTGGAACAGGCGGTGAAGGACGCCGGCCTGGGCGACGAAGTGGAAGTGCGCGGCGTCGGTTGCATGAAACTGTGCTGCGAAGGGCCATTGGTGAGTGTGGATACCCAGGATGCGCTCTACGAGAAAGTCACGCCGGAAGACGCCCTGGAGCTGGTCAAAACCCTGAAGGGCGGCCAGACGAAGGTCAAACGCGGCGACTTCAATCATCCGTTTTTCAAGAAACAATTGTCCATTGTCCTGACCAACAGTGGCCAGATCGACCCCGAACGCATCGAAGCCTACATCGCTGCCGACGGTTACCAGGCATTGCACCATGTGCTCCGCGAGATGACGCCCAAGGAAGTGGTGGAGGCCATGGTCAAGAGCGGTTTGCGCGGGCGCGGCGGCGCGGGTTTTCCCACCGGCCTCAAATGGGGCACGGTCGCCAAGACGCAGAGCGCGCAAAAATGCGTCATCTGCAACGCCGACGAGGGCGACCCCGGCGCGTTCATGGACCGCAGCGTCCTGGAAAGCGACCCGCACAGCGTGCTCGAAGGCATGGCCGTGGCCGCTTATGCCGTCGGCGCGAACCAGGGTTTCATTTACTGCCGCGCCGAATATCCGCTGGCCATCAAACGGTTGCAAAACGCCATCAAACAGGCCAAGACCCTCGGCCTGCTCGGCAGCGGCATTTTTGAATCGCCGTTCAATTTCAACATCGACATCCGCATCGGCGCCGGCGCGTTCGTTTGCGGCGAGGAAACCGCGTTGATGGCCTCCGTCGAGGGCAAACGCGGCACCCCGCGTCCGCGTCCGCCGTTTCCGGCCGAGAGCGGATTGTGGGGCTGCCCCACGCTCATCAACAACGTCGAAACCTTTGCCAACGTGCCGCCGATTCTTCGCAAAGGCGCGGATTGGTTTGCGTCCATTGGCACGGAGAAAAGCAAAGGCACCAAGGTTTTTGCGCTCGCCGGCAAAATCACCAACACCGGCCTCATTGAAGTGCCGATGGGCACGCCGTTGCGGCAGATTGTCGAGGAAATGGGCGGCGGCGCTCCCGACGGCGGCAAAATCAAGGCCGTTCAGACCGGCGGGCCATCCGGTGGTTGCATCCCGGCCGAGGCGCTCGATACACCGGTGGATTACGACTCACTCACCAAGCTCGGCTCCATCATGGGTTCGGGCGGCATGATCGTGATGGATGACACCACCCGGATGGTGGATGTGGCCCGGTATTTCATGGAGTTCTGCGTGGACGAGTCGTGCGGCAAATGCGTTCCCTGCCGGGCAGGAACGGCGCAGATGCTTCATTTGCTGGAAAAAATTCTCAATCGCCAGGCCACCGCGCGCGATCTGGCGAAACTCGAAGAGCTTTGCGATATGGCCAAAAACACCAGCCTCTGCGGTCTTGGCCAGACGGCGCCGAACCCCACGCTGAGCACGCTGCGGTATTTCCGAAAGGAATACGAGGAGCTGCTGCAGCCGGATCCCTTTGGTCCGCGCGGCAACGACGAGGCAAAGAAAACGGAACTGACGGCAACCGGCAAATAGCAAATTGAATTTTATGGCCGCCAAAACTTTAACGATTGATGGAAAACAGGTCAGCGCCGAGGAAGGCGCGACCATTCTGGACGTCGCCACCGATGCCGGGATCAAACTCCCGACGCTTTGTCATCTGGACGGTGTCTATGACGTGGGCGCCTGCCGCCTGTGTCTGGTGGAAGTGGCCGGCATTAACAAACTGCTGCCCGCCTGCACGACCAAAATCAGCGAAGGCATGGACGTCAAGACCGACAGCGAACGCCTGCGGAAATACCGCCGCCTGACGCTGGAACTGCTGTTCGCCGAACGCAACCACGTCTGCGCCGTGTGCGTGGCCAATGGCCATTGCGAACTTCAGACCCTGGCCTACAGCCAGGGCATGGACCACGTGCGCTACGATTATTCCACTCCCAAATGGAGTGTGGACGCGACCCACCGGCTGTTCGGCATGGACCACAATCGCTGCATCCTCTGCGCCCGCTGCGTGCGGGTTTGCTGGCACATCGAAGGCGCGGGCACCTTGAACGTTTCCGGCCGCGGCGCCAAAGCCACCATCATCAGCGATTTGAAGCAGCCGTGGGGCGATTCCGAAACCTGCACGGCCTGCGGCAAGTGCGTCATGTCCTGTCCGACCGGCGCGCTGTTCTACAAGGGTTCGACCGTGTCCGAAATGGAACGCGACCGCACAAAACTCGAATTCATCGTCAACGCACGGGAGAAAAAACAATGGAACGTTTAAAAGT
>JAJXYT010000129.1:0-34200 GCA_021780375.1 bacterium
GTGTTACTGGGCCAGCCGCCGGGCGCGTTGTTGGACGAAATGTCCGCCGGGAAACTCATTCCCATGACGCCGCCGGTCGTGCCGGTCGGGCTGCCGTCCGATTTGCTGGAACGCCGGCCCGACGTTCAGCGCGCCGAACGCGAACTGGCCGCCGCCACCGCGCGCATCGGCGTGGCCAAGGCGGATTTGTTCCCGAAATTTTCCCTGACCGGCACGATTGGCTTGGAAAGCGGGTCCACCGGAAACTGGTTTAATTACGCCAGCCGGTATTGGTCCGCCGGGCCGACGCTGCAATGGGATATTTTTGAAGCCGGTCGCATCCGCGCCAACGTCCGGGTTCAAAACGCCCGGCAGGAAGAGGCCCTGGACACCTACCAACAAACCGTGCTCGCGGCGTTGGAAGACGCCGAAAATGCGCTCATCGCCTACGCCAAGGAACAGGTCCGCCGCGAATCGCTGGCGCGCTCGGCGCAGGCGGACCAACAGGCGCTGGATTTGTCAAACCAGCTCTACAAAAGCGGCCTCGCCGATTTCCTGCACGTGCTGGATTCCGAGCGTTCGCTTTACGCGGCGCAGGACGCGCTGGTGCAAAGCGCCCAAACGATTTCCCTGGACCTGGTGCAGCTTTACAAAGCCTTGGGCGGCGGCTGGCAATGAATTATCATTGCGCCGGCCGCGGCCGTGGCCGCTGATTTCCGCGACCCGCGCCGGAGACGAACCATGAACGCAAAATTAAAGCCCTGCGATTTGCTGCAAAAAATCCGCCGGGACAGCCCGGTGGTGCATCACCTGACCAACTGGGTGACGATTTACGATTGCGCCCAGGTTGTCAAAACCCTCGGCGCGTCGCCGGTCATGGCCCACGCGCCGGAGGAAGTGGCCGACATGACCGGGATTGCCTCGGCCCTCGTGCTCAATATCGGGACGTTGACCACGGACATGGTGGCAGCCATGAAGCTGGCGGCGGCGCGCGCGAACCGCAAAGGCATCCCGGTGATTCTGGACGTGTGCGGCGCGGGCGCCACGGAATTCCGCGACCGCAAAGCGTTCGAGCTGCTGGATCAGGTCAAAATCAATGTGCTCAAGGGAAACGCCTCCGAAATCGCCCGCGTCAGCGGAGCCAACGTCCGCACCAAAGGCGTGGATGCCGCTGAAGTCGGAACCGATTTGGCAAAGCTGGCGCAAACCCTCGCCGTTCGCCGCCAGACGACGGTGGTGATTACGGGCGAAGTGGACGTTGTCGCCGGCGAGCGGGGAGTTTACCGCGTCAGGAACGGCCACGAGTGGATGACGCGCGTTGTGGGGACGGGTTGCATGGCGTCTTCCGTCATCGGCGCCTTCGCCGCCGTCGAGCCGGATTACCGCAAAGCCGCCGCTTGCGCGCTGGCCTGCTACGGAATTGCGGCGGAACTGGCCGCGAAAAAATCGCACGGCCCCGCGTCGTTCAAAGCCGCGTTGTTTGACTGCCTCTACCACCTGGACCGGCCGACCGTCAAAAAGATGCAACGCCTCGAAGCATGAAAGGGTATTACTTCATCACGGACTCGAAATTGAGCCGGGCCGGCAATGTCAGCGACGTGCAAAATGCCGTCGCCGCCGGCGTGGAGGTCATCCAATACCGCCACAAGGATGCTTCCACGGCGGAATTGTTTGCCGAAGCCGCGGTCTTGAGAAAGCTTTGTCACCGGACGTTGTTCCTGGTCAATGACCGGGTGGACATCGCTCTGGCGCTTCCGGCCGATGGCGTTCATCTGGGTCAGGAGGACCTCCCGTTCCAGCACGCGCGAAAGCTGCTGGGCCGGGGAAAGACCATCGGCCTGACCGTCCACTCCCTCGCAGAAGCCCGGCAAGCGGAGGCGGCGGGGGCGGATTATTTGGGCGTCTCCCCGATATTCACCACCCAAACCAAGGCGGATGCCGGACCGCCCGGCGGCATTCGGTTGATTCAAGAAATCAAGCGCGTGGTGAAAATTCCGGTCATCGCCATCGGCGGGATCAACCTGGCGAATGCTGCAGACGTCGTTCGGGCCGGAGCCGACGGCCTGTGCGCCATCTCGGCGGTGGTTTGCGGAAAAGACGTTCGCGCGGAGATCGAAAAATATCAGGGGTTGTTCCCGCGGTTTGAAACCCCGGAACCCAGACCATGTGACGGCCCCCGCATCCAATCGGGGTTGCCCAGCACCCGGCAGAATTTCCAAACGCCATGAGAGCCTTCTCCCACGTTGAACAACTACACGAACACACGCACGACGACGCAGGTGCTTGTGGCGAGTATCATTCACCTGCCCGTGTCCAACTCGTCCAGACCTTCATCGGCCTCACGTTCATCATCAATTCGTTTATCGGCGAGCGATTTTCCGCCGTGGACAGCAATATGGGCGGCTACAGCGCCATGATCGGCGCGTTCATTCTCGGATTTCCGATCGTCCGGGTTGCACTTGAAAACCTGCGCGGCGGCACGTTCAACACCAACGTCCTGGTAGCGCTGGCCGTACTTGCTCTTTTCGGGTCGGGGCACTGCCAGGAAGCCGGTATCGTTTCGTTCTTCATGTTGCTCGGGCAAATCATCGAAACGCGCACGGCGGAAGGTGCGCTGACCTCCATTCATTCCCTCAGCAAACCCACCCCCACCAGGGCGCCGCGCGTCACTGGCAGCGAGGAACAGGAGGTCGCCGTGCATGAACTGACTGTGGGCGACATCATCCGGGTGCGACCGGGCGACAACGTAGCCGCCGACGGCGTCATCATCAGCGGCCAAGGCTCGTTCAACCAGGCCAACATCACCGGCGAATCGCTGCCGGTGGCCAAAACGCCGGAAGAAGAAGTGTTCGCCGGAACCATCAATCAGGAGTTCGTCCGGCAGATGCGCGCAAAGGGCTGCCGCGTAGCCGTGATTGGAATAATTGCACGGCTGCTAGGGTGGCAAATCCTTGCCGGTCATGGTCACGGTGAGCTTGCCGTGCTTCACGCCTTTGGCGGAAATCAATTCATCGGCGATTTTGCGGATTACCCCCGCCTTGCCGCGCACGAGCAATACTTCCAGGCAATTGTGATGGTCCAGGTGCACGTGAACCGTTGAGAGAATCACGTCGTGGTGATCGTGCTGGATGTCCGTGAGCGTGGCCTGGAGATGCGGCTTGTGGTGGTCATAGACCAGCGTGATGGTGCCGACAATATCTTCGTTGCTGAATTTCTGCCGGTGCTCAACCAGATGATTACGAATCATGTCGGCGATGGCCAGCGAGCGGTTGTCGTAACCCTTCTCGCCCGACATCTGATCCAATTGCCGCAGGAGCGACGGCGGCAGAGACACGCTGAAACGAGTGACGGTTTCTTTTTTCATGCGAACGCATGTATCGTAGGCAGATGCCGCAAATTTTCAAAGAGACAAAACCGCGTTCGCCAGAAGTGACGTGAGGGTGTCAAAAACTGATTTGGGTTCGCACACCAACAACGATGGCCTCGGCCAGCGCCGTCGAGCCGCCGGGATGGGAGATGTATTGAAAGTCCGGCTGCAACCGCCACCACGGCGCAATCACCAATCCGAACAGAATGAATTCAAAGCCCACGCCGCGTGCCTTTTCCTGAGGTTCCGGGTCGAGCAAATCGGGGCGGGTTCGCGCGATGGCCAGAATCACCAAGGACGTGATCAAACCTTCGCCGATGCCGATGAGCATGTGAACGCCTCCCATTGCCGGGAAAACCACGCCCGGCGGAAGTGTTCCAGACAGCGATAATTCCCCGGCGCAGGCCAGCGATGCCAACACCACTGAAAGCCACGCCGCGAAAAACACCGCCGTGATGCGTCCACGCAGCCCCGGCAGAAATCGCAGAACAGACTGGTCGATGGCGTAGCCACCTACCGCACCAACAAATGACATGTTGAAAATGTTCGCCCCCGGCGCCAGCACACCACCGTCGTTGAACAACCAAGATTGCACCGTCAACACGCACGCTATGACAATCGCCGCGGCACCCGGCCCGATCAACACACCCGCCAGCACACCACCCAACAGATGACCCGACGTGCCGCCCGCCACGGGAAAATTGAGCATCTGCGCGGCAAAAATAAATGCTGCGCTTAATCCCATTAGTGGAATTCCTTTTGCGGCAGGATGCGATCAACCTGTCGAACAGCCACGGCCAAACCGCCAATCGAAAGCGCGCCGGTGACTGCGATGGTTTTCGCGTCGAGGAATCCATCGGGTATATGCATTGACGTTCTCCTGATGATTTTGTTAATGTTACTTTTGATGATATTCGTAACACCACATTTGTTTTCGTCAAGGGTTTTTGGGGATCAGTTTTGACATGGGCGTAAATCTTCTGCATAATCACCACCGCTTGGACAGCCCGCTCCGCCGGCTGCCGGCGGCGTTGAAGTTTGCCGTGGCGCCGGGGTTGGTGTTGACGACGGTTTTGCTGCCTGTGACGCAATTCATCGGGCTTGCCGTTGTCGCGGCGCTTCTGCTTGTGGCTGTAGTTCTCAGCCGGATTTCACCGTGGTTTCTGTTGAAAAGACTGTTGCTGCTGGAACCGTTCGTGCTGGGCGTGGTGGTGCTGACCTTGTTCCAGGCTGGCGGCCTGCGGATTTTTCTGGCCGTCCTGTTGAAAGCCAATCTTTGCCTGCTGACGATGATTCTGCTGTCCAATACCACGCCGCCCGCCGAAATTCTGCGCGTGTTCAAGCGCCTGCGTGTACCCGGGCTGATGATCAGCACGCTGACGCTGATGCACCGCTACCTGTTCGTGCTGGCGGACGAATCCGAGCGGATGCGCCGCGCGCGCGCCAGCCGCACGTTCACGCGCGGACGGCGTTATGGATGTTACAGATGGGTTCAGTGACGGCCTGAAACCGCAGGCCCATGCGGCGCAACGGCAGGAATTGTCCGCCTTCATCACGCATGGCGGTACGGCCGGACATCCTCATGGCAAAATGCGCCACGGTCATGTATAATTTGACCCCTGAATCGTTTAAACCGATAAACCAGACAACCAGGAAAGGAAAAAAACAGATGTCCGATACACTTGCGTTTTTAGAAAAATTCAAAGGCGCCAGCGAGAAGATGAAACAATCTGCGCCCGATATGATGAAGGGTTTCGGCGGGTTGTTCTTGAACGTCATGAAGGACGGCGCGCTCAAGACCAAACAAAAGGAGTTGATCGCGCTGGGCATCGCGGTCGCGCAACGCTGTGAGCCGTGCATCCACCTGCATGTCCCAAAATGCCTCGATGCCGGCAACACGCCCGCCGAAATTCTCGAGGCAGCCGGCGTGGCCGTAATGATGCAAGGCGGCCCGGCCTACGCGCACATCCCGGTCGTGATGGAGGCGTTGGAGGCGCTGGCGCCGAAAAGCTGAACAGGCTATCCGCTGCGAACAACCAGGTCGGGAAGGAATCATCAACCTGTGACCGTCGCCATTTCAATTGTTGAAAGCCGGCGCTTGGGGCATTTGGAGAAGCCCGGCAGTTCGCGTTGGCGGAGGTGGATCCGCAAACCCGCGCCATTATTCGCTCTCCAGTCGCCGCCGCGAGGCCGTTTTCCGAAGGCGACCGGCCGACGTGAGTCACGGCCGTTCCAAAGCGGTGTCACCGCCACCACACTCCAGGACCCTGCCGCACTCTCGCCGGCGCCCTTCACTTCATGGCCCTGATGCGCGCCCAATTCTTGGAGGCCGAAGTTCCCCGGCGGGGACATGACTGGTTTGTAACTTCTATCCGGTTCGCGGCTCGGTGGAAGTAGAATGATTATTTTGAGTGACGTGAAAATGGAGAGCGTTTGCCAGAAAACGGTTGTGGGAAAGGAGGCCGGACCATGTGGGAACTGATTCTTTGGGCATTGATCGGCGGCGGCATCGGGGCGATGGTCGGCTATTTTGTCAAATGCTCCGCCGACAAGTGTCCATTAATTGCCAACTGGCGGCGCGGCGCGCTTTCCGGCGCGCTGTTCGGCGTCCTGTTTTATTTTCTCACCGGCGTTGGCGGGTCCGCCGCCATGAACCAGTCCACCGCGAACGTGGAACGCATCACCGAAGCGGACTTTGATGCCGGGGTGGTTCATTCGCCCAGGCCGGTGGTGGTGGATTTTTATGCGACCTGGTGCGTTCCCTGCAAAATCCTGTCGCCCCGGCTGGACCAGCTCGCCGGTTCATTCACCAACGAAATCAAATTCGTCAAAATTAACGTGGACGAATCACCCAACCTGTCCCGGCGCTTCAACATTCAAGGCATTCCCACGCTGTTGTTTTTCAAGGATGGCAAGGTGGTGGACCGCGTGGTGGGACTGCTGTCGTCCGATGCCTTGAGGGCGCGTCTGGAATCTTTGGCGGGGAGGAACACGACAGCCGGCCGCGCCCCAAATCAATAAGCCTCTGAAGCGATGAATCATTTCGAACCATTCCTTCCAGTTCGAATCCTCTGCCCGGTGGATTTCAGCGGACTTTCGGATCTGGCCTTGAAATACGCCGCCGCCGGAGCGCGCGTATTTGACGCGACGCTGGTGGTGTTTCATGCGCACCGCTTTGAGCCGCCAGCCTATTTCACGAAGACCCAGGTCGCGGAGCTGATCCGCCAGCATCGGGCGGAACAGAGTCAGGCCAGGGATTTCCTGCGCCGCCACGTCCGCAAGCGGCTGGGCGCGGCGGCGGACCAGCTCCGGCTGCAATTTGAAACTGCCGACGCGCATCCGGTGGACGCCATTCTCAAAGCCGCCGGAAAGCATCGCACGGATTTGATTGTCCTGGGCACGCAAGGGCGCGGCGGCGCCCAACGGCTCTGGCTGGGGTCGGTGGCGGAAAACGTGATCCGCCGGGCGGAAGTCCCCGTGTTCGTCGTGCGGCAGAAACAGCACGAATTCATTAGCACGTCCGATCCGAAGGCCGCCCCGCGCCTGGCCACCATTCTATGCCCGGTCAATTTCAGCCAGGCTTCGCGCGCCGCGCTGCGGCACGCGGTGTCACTGGCGCAACAGTTCAACGCGCAGCTGATCACGCCCTGCGTCATTGAATCCGGTGATTCGCGCGGCATGACGGAAGCCAAACGCGAACTGGCGGCATGGCTGGTCGAAGCCGGCGCCGGCCAATGCGATACGCAGATCGTCGCGCGCAAGGGACAGGCCGCAGAACAGATCGTATCGCTCGCCGCCGTCGCCCGGGCGGATTTGGTGGTGTTGGGCGCGCACCGCCGCAGTTCGCTTCAAACGTGGCTCTGGGGCGACACGACCGAACTCGTGCTGCGCCACGCGCCGGCCCCCGTGCTCGTGGTGCCGCACTGACATGATGCTCGCGTTTGCTCTGGCCCTGGCGTTGCTGATTGGCCTTTCGCTGGGATTGCTGGGCAGCGGCGGGTCCATCATCACGCTGCCGGTGCTCGTCTATGTGGCTGGCATTCCGGCGCATGAGGCAGTGGGCATGTCGCTGGTCGTGGTCGGCGGCACCAGCATCGTGGGCAGCCTGCTGAACGCCCGCCGCGGCTCGTTCGACTGGAAAGCGGGCGCATTTTTCGCCGTGAGCGGCATGGTCGGGGCGTTTGTCGGGGCAAAATTCACCCATCTGGTTTCCTCATTGGTTTTGCTGCTGCTGTTCGGCGCGTTGATGCTGGTGGTGGGCGCGCGCATGTTGCTCAAAAACGAAACCGACACGCAACCGCAACAGTGCCGCCTCTGGCGGTGCCTCGGCGCTGGCGTGGCGGTGGGCATACTGACCGGATTCCTCGGCGTCGGCGGCGGGTTTCTCATCCTGCCGGCGCTGGTATTGTTCGCCGGGCTGGAAATGAAACGGGCCATCGGCACGTCGCTGGCGATTATTGCGGTCAACTGTCTCGGCGGGATCATCGGCCAATTGCACTACGTCAACTTGGATTGGCCCCTCACGCTGGCTTTTTTGGTCGCGGCCGTCGCCGGAATGTTCGCGGGCACGGTGCTCACCGGGCGGCTGTCCGCGGAGACATTGCGTCGCGGCTTCGCCTGGTGCGTGTTGCTGTTGGGCGTGGCCTTGGTGGGATGGAACGGTCTGGCTTTGGTCGGCGCGCGTTAAATTGTTGGTGAAGCTTTTATGGCTGCCGGCGGTTTGGACAACTATGGCGCCCACAAACACCCCCGCGCGCAGCGCTTGCCCTCAAGAGTCAATTCCCACGCTGCCGTTAAACAGTTGCCAGCCGCGCCAAGATGAGGTTTATTGACGCCATGAAGAAAAGTTCCGTTGTGAAGATAGACCCGGAGATTATGAGCGGGACGCCTTGCTTTGCCGGAACGCGGGTGCCGGTCCGCTCGCTGATTGACTACATTGAAGGCGGCGACACGCTGGACGATTTTCTGGAACAGTTTCCAACCGTTTCGCGCAAGCAAGCCGTGGCGTTTCTGGAGGAATCCGCCGCGAATCTGGAAAAATCGCTCCAGCCCGCCTGATGCATCTCCGGCTCGAGGAATGTTTGCCGAAAGACCTCGCCGGCGGGCGGGTCGGCCATCAGGTCAAAACCGTGCCGCAGGCGGGTTGGGCGTGGGCGAAAAGCCCGCCAAAGGAAACGGCTCGCCGCCGACCCACGGAAGTAATCCTTCGTTTTCTTTGTTTCCTTGGCGTAGAGCAGCCGGATACCGGGGAGGCGCGAAGTAGAGCAGGCGAAGTGGAGAGAGGCAGGTTGAACTGACCGCAGATGTCAGTCCGGCCTCACCACTTCGCCCCTCGTCGAACCGGCCGGGCGGATTTCCCGCATCCGGCTCTCGCCAAGGTTTCCTCATCAGCAGCATTTACAGCGTGCGCAGCCTCATTCGGGCGAAGTAGTGGTATTGGCTCTCGTTTTCGGGCGCGTTCTAGCCGCGTTGACTTCGTCGCTTGAGGTGCTGCGCCGGTCGGCACAACACGCAGGCGTTGATGTCGCGCATGGCTTTGCGCGGATAATTGATTCGTGAAAATTGGCGTATTTGTGTTTTGCGGCTTCGGATTGAAATGAGACAGGCGGAAGCACTGTCCGACGTATCAGCGTCAATCAGCGGATAAAATCGTTCTGACTTTTGCGCCTTTTTGCGGCAAAACTTTGCGTCTTGGCTTCTCTGCGTTAAATGAATTTGGTTCGGCTCGCCGGTAGTCTCGCCCCACCGATCAAAGGCAAACGGGTTAATGAATTTGCTTCAGCGCCTCGCATGCACAGGCTGGCGGCGCGTTTCGAGCAAAAACTCCAGTCCAGGCTCGCGGGAATCCGGGGCGGCTGAAATTGGCCGGGTCAGTTTTCGACCGTGGTCCCGGCGCGGGCGGGGGAAAGCATCACCGGAATGTAGCGCGTCCTTTCAAGCACGGACGCCGGGGCTGCCACCCGGGCTTTCTTGAGAACGATTTCAATGTTGAATTGGTTCAGGCCGATGGCTTCCACGCCGATCACCTCATCGTTGGCATCAAGGTCAATGGCGATGTGCATGGACGTTGCTCCGGTGTCCAGAGTGCGGGCGACTCTGGCGTTTTTGAACCGGACATAGACCGCCTGGGCGGCGGAATCAATCTCCACCACTGGCGGGCGGGTTGATTTCACAAAAAATTTATGCGTTTCAGCCTTCATAATACGCGGTCAATAACCAGCAATCCGTGTTCCGAATTTCCGCCACCACCACCAGCGTGCGGCCATCCACGGTTTTCTTGAACTTTCACCGCTGGCCACCGTGCCTTCCCTGGCCGATCCGGGTTTTCTGGTGCGGCGCACATATCACTGCCTTTACGTTTTCCAACGTAAACTCGCGCTCAGTCTGACGGATAAGAACATGGTGCGTGTTGTGAAAGCGAAGTTTCACTTCAATCGTGCCCTAAATTTAGGCAGGTAGCAGGTGGGCGTCAACCCGCAAAGACAGACACGGGAGCTCGGCCAGGAGCATCACTGTCATACATGTGTTCCCATGGTTTGAGCGCGGCGAAGTCCACGGCCACGGCGAGCAGGGCGCGCCAGGTTTCGGGCGTGACGGGTGGTGGCGGGGCGAATTTGGGCATGGGTGTTAATGTGGTTGCGAACACTTCAAGAATTATTCTTCACCCGTGTTCATCAATGGTCAAAGCCCCAATTTCTTGAACCGGTTGTTGACTTCCTTGAAATGAAAGTCGAGTGAACAAAGCTTCTCCAGCTCGCCGGACTTGAAGTGTCTGGCGATAGCCGGGTCCGCTTTTAATTGTTCGACAAAGTCCGCGTCATCACGCCCGGCGTGTTTAACTTCCCACGTTTTCATGGCGGCGTCCTGGACCAGTTTGTAGGCGGCTTCGCGGGTCAGGCCTTTCCTGATGAGCGCCAACAGGACGGTCTGCGAATTCCACATGCCCAGGCTCAGGCCAAGATTCTTCTTCATGTTCTCCGGATACACCGCCAGACCGTCCATGAGCCGGGTGAGCAGGCCGAACATGTAATCGAGCAGCGTGCAGGAATCGGGGAAAATAATCCGCTCGACCGATGAATGTGAAATATCGCGTTCGTGCCAGAGGGCGACGTTTTCGAGGGCGGCGACGGCGTTGCCGCGGAGGACGCGGGCGAGGCCGGTGAGCCGTTCCCAGGTGATGGGATTGCGCTTGTGCGGCATGGCGCTGCTGCCTTTCTGGCCCCGGGTAAACGGTTCTTCCGCTTCGAGCACTTCCGTGCGCTGCAAATGGCGAAATTCAACCGCCCAGCGTTCAATGCTCGCGCCGACGAGGGCCAGCGTGGTCATGAATTCGGCGTGGATGTCGCGCTGGACCACCTGGGTGGCGATGGGTGCGGGACTCAGGCCGAGTTGCCGGCACACGGCCAGCTCGACCTGTGGCGAAAGATGCGCGCTGGTGCCGACCGCGCCGCTGAGTTTGCCGACGGCGACGACTTCGCGAACCACCACCAGTCGGCGCAAGGCGCGCGTAAATTCATCATACATCAACGCGAGCTTGAGGCCGAACGTGGTCGGCTCGGCATGAATGCCGTGGCTGCGGCCGATGCAGGGCGTGAATTTGTATTTGCGCGCCTGTTTGGCGACGGACGCGCGAACCGCCCGAACGTCTTGAATCAAAATGTCGGCACTCTGCACCATCTGGACGGCGAACGCGGTGTCAATGACGTCGCTGCTGGTCAGGCCGAAATGGAACCAGCGGCTGGCGTGGTCGTGGATTTTCTCGGCGACCGCGGTGGTAAAGCCGATGACGTCGTGGTTGAGCGTCTTTTCCAGCTCTTTCTGGCGCGCGACGAGGCCGGGCAAATTGGCGGACCATTTGTCCGCGCCGCGTTTGATTTTGGCGAAATCGGCGCGCGGCACGACGCGCTCCTTGACCAGGGCTTCGCCGGCCAGCAGTTCGATCTGGAGCCAGAGCCGGAGCTTGTTTTCATCGGTCCAGATGCCCCGCATCTCCGGGCGGGAGTAGCGCGTAATCATGAGGGAAGCCTAGAACGTCGAAAGTCCAGAGTCGAGAGTCGAGTGCCATAGAAAGAAACCTCGACCCTCGTCCCTCGACCCTCGTCCCTCGTCCCTCGTCCCTCGTCCCGCAACCTGTTACCGTTTCGCCATTTTATTGCGGGCTTTTTCCAGGATTTCGCGTTCGTGCGCGGTCAGGCTTTGGATGCCGTGTGCGGAAATTTTGTCGAGGATGGGGTCCACCTCGCTTTTCACAAATTCATCGGTGGACAATTCCTCGTCGGGTTTGCCTCCCGCCGAACGCCAGAATTTGCCCTGGCCGGCGCGGGTGACGGCAAATTCCCGCGGCGCGACCCGTCGCGGCGATGGGGTTCCCCAGGGCGGCCAGGGCCAGCGGCCTTGGACGAATTGCCGCACGAAAACAAAGCCCGTCAAAATCCCGCCCAAGTGCGCGACATTGGCGATGTTGCTATGGGACGTCAAAACAATGCCCACGGCAGCCAACCCGATGCTGCACCATAGCAGCGTTCGTCCCCGCATGGTGACAGGAATGAAATAAATCAACAGCGTGAAGCGTTCCCACCAGTTCATGACCGCAAAAGCGGCGACCAGCCCGTAACCACCCGCCGAGGCGCCCACCACGGCGCCGCCGAAATATCCCGGCCACGCAAACGCGGCCGCCATCTGGCAAAGTCCGCCAATGACACCACTGGCCAAATACAGCGCCAGGAAGCGGGTGTGGCCCAAAGCCGCTTCCACCGGACGCCCAAAGAAAAAGATGGCCAGCATGTTGAAGATCAGATGCAACCAGCCGCCGTGCAGGAATTGGTAAGTCAGCAATTGCCAGACGTAACCATGCCACAAGCCTTCCAGGCTCAAGGCCAAATAATTATCTATGAAGTCCGCGCCGCGCGGGTTATTGAAGGCCATCAATTCTGCAAGAAAGACCGCCGTGTTGACAACCACCAGTGCCACGGTAAACGACCATTGCGGCCGGTAGTGATCCGGCTGGCGCATGTAATCACGATCTTCAAGCATGGCGATGCAAGCTAATGGCCGGAACAACTGTTTTCAACGGTCATGTTGCTGCAACTCTTCGACAATGCGGCCGTCGGCGAGTTCAAAAACGCGGCGGGCGTGCGCCGCCACCTTGGCATCATGCGTGGCAATAACCAGCGTGGTTTGTTTTTCCGCGTGCAACTTTTTGAGCAATTCGATGATTTCACCGCCCGTGTGCGAATCCAGATTGCCGGTGGGTTCATCCGCCAAGACCAGTTCCGGTTCGTTGATGAGGGCGCGGGCGATGGCGACGCGTTGCTGTTCGCCACCGGACAGTTCGAAGGGTTTGTGTTCCAGACGGTTGCTGAGACCGACGCGGGCGAGCAGTTCACGTCCACGCGCCGCGGCCCGGGCGGCCGGCACGCGGGCGACCCGCGCCGGCAGGCAGACGTTTTCCAGCGCGTCGAGTTCCGGCAGCAGATGGTACGCCTGAAAAACGAAACCGACCCGGCGGCTGCGGAAGTCGGTGAGTTCCCGTTCGGAAAACGCCGCGATGTTTTGTCCGGCAAAATGAATTTCGCCCCCGTTGGGCGAGTCCAATCCGCCGATCAAATGCAGCAGCGTGCTTTTGCCCGCGCCGGATGCGCCGCGCAATGCCAGGAATTCGCCCCGCGCCACCTGCAGATGGACGCCGCGCAGGACCTCGAGCGTGCGCCGGCCCATGGCATAGGATTTGGCGAGCGCGCGGACGGAGAGGAGCGGCTCGTTCATGGCGGACCTCCGGCAGGAAAATGAAAAACATTCAACATCCAACATTCAACATTCAAAGCCCAAGGAATCGCGCAACCGCCACCCACTGGATGTTCGAGGTTGAATGTTGAATGGTGAATGTTCCCGAATCTACTCATAGCGCAGCGCCTCCACGGGTTTCAGCCGGCCGGCGCGCCAAGCGGGCAGTACGCCACCCAGAATGCAAATGATAAACGAACTACCGCAAATCAGCACGATGTCCCGGACATCAATGATCGCCGGCAATTCACTGAAACCGTAAATTTTGGCGGGGAAAAGCTCCCAGCCGGTCAACCGGTTCATGACATGCAGAAATTCATTGCGATAAGCCAACGCCAGGATGCCGAGTCCGTAGCCGGCGAGCACGCCGAGCACGCCGATGATGGCGCTTTGGGCGAGAAACACGCCGGAGATTTGGAGGTTGGTGGCGCCGAGCGCCTTCAACATGCCGATTTCGCGCGTCTTCTGGACCACGAAGGTAATTTGCGCGCTGAGGATGCACAGCGCCGCCACGATGACGATGAAGAACAACAGATAAAACATCACATTTTTTTCAACGATCACCGCGCCGAGAATCGCGGAATTTTCCTGCATCCAGGTGGTGATGGTATAGCCGGGCCCCAGCACGCTCGCCAGTTGGCGGCTCACCGCGGGCGCCTGATAGGGATCGCGCAGCATGACCATCAGGCCATGCACACTGGCGCCGAGGTCGTAAAGCTCCTGCGCGTTTTCCAGCGAGGTGACGGCGATGGAATAGTTGTAATCATAATAACCCACATCGAAAATGCCGGTGACGGTGTAATCATCCGGCAGGACGGCCTCTTCGTTCGATTTGCCCTGGTGTTCCTTCATTTTCTCCAACTCGTTCGGCGAATAAATCGCCACCCGGTCGCCCACGGCCAGATTCAGGCTTTGGGCCAGCGCGCTGCCGATGACCAGGCCGCGCCGGCTCAGGTCGAATTTCCCGGCGATGATGCTTTTGGGCAACACGCTTACCGAACTTTCCAGAGCGGGATCCGCTCCTCGCAGATAAGGCACGGCGAAGTACGGCTGTTCATTAGTATCCGCCGGTTCGGTTTTCATGAGCACCGGGCCCAGGACATACGGCGCCACCCCGACCACATTCTGGTTGGACGCAACGAGGTTCATCACCGCGGCGTAATTTTCCATCGTTTCGCCGGTCGCCACGATCCGCAGGTGGGCGTTGAAACCGAGGATTTTCGAGCGCAAATCACGATCGAATCCGCTCATGACACTGATGACGATAATGAGCACGGCCACACCGAGCGCGACGCCGACGATGGAAATGAGCGTGATGATGGAGACGAACGTCCGTTTGGGCCGCAAATAACGCAGCGCGAGGAGCAATTCAAACGGCAGCCGAGACATGATGCCGGGAGGCTAAAGACGCGACGAACAAGTGTCAACGAAGTGCGTGAGGCTTATTCGCGTTTTTGGCGCGGCGGGTGAAACGGGTTGCCCCTGATGACCGGGGTTGGCGCGCGCGGCACGAACAGCAGGCTGACGAACAGATAAATCCAACCGATGACGAAATGAGCGCCGAAGATAAACCCAAAGGAAATCAAATCAAGGAAGCCGCCGCCATAAAGCAGGATGGCGGCCACCATCAACAGGGCGCCCGGCAACAAAGCCGCGCCTGCCAACCGCCAGCTTTGACGAAAGTTCAAATCGCGGTTCGCAAAGAAGCCGAGCAACCAGACCGGCGGCAAATAGAGGGTTGCCAGCAACCACCAGCTCAACAGGCAACCCATCACCACCGCCACGCCGGCCATAATGAGAAGTTCGATTGCCCACGCGCCCCAAAGCGGCTCGAGTGCGTTGCGATTGAAGGCAATGACATAGTCGGCAGGATAATTCCATTCCAGATAGCCGAACAGGGAGAAGGCCCGGACGGTTTGCCTGCCAAATTCGATTTGCAGGTCGGCAGTCGGGCCGATTTGACCGGAGTGATCCAGGTCCACATCCAGCGTCAGGATGCGACCGGTGGCCAGCAACTCCGGCGAGCGGCCGGGCCAGTCCAGTTTGCCCGAGCGGATTTCGCCGGTCGGCGGCAATTTGGGGATGGCGGCGGTCACCGCCGGGAAACCGACGGTGTCAACGAACCAGGCGACCGCCACCGCAGCCAGCAACGCCACGATGAACTGCACGAGCAGGAGGCGCCCGAATCTCGCGCCGGCAAACGCCGCCACGCCGCGCGGGGTGAAAGGTTCCCAGGCGGCAGTTGGTGCGGTCGGCACACTCATGGACTGCAGATTACCTGAAAGGATCGAGCCGTTAAAGAAGCTCTGCCAAGCCGGAACGCCGGTCTCCGACCCGGCACGTTGGGAAAAACGGTTTCTTCGTGCCGGGTCGGAGACCGGCGTTCCTGGCGCAAGCTTCAACCGGGCGCAATCCCGGATCCATCAGGCCGGGTTTGCTTCCGGCGGCTCCGGCGGTTTGGGCAACGGGTTTTGCTCCGCCGACGGCGTGTGAATGACCGGGATGGGATAGCGCAATTTCATCACGTCATCCACGAGCACTTCGACGAAGTACGTTCCGGCGGTTTTGAATTCGATCTGACCAAAAACCATGACATTGGTGGCGTGCAGCGCCGCGTCCTTCAACTCAAATTTCATCTCGCCTTTGCGCAGCACGGTCGTCTGGTCGGGCGCGATGAACTTGACGCTTTCGGTGAACTGGCCGATGCCCGCCGTCCAGCGGTTGAAAACGCACAGCCGCCCGGCGACAACGGGTAGTTGCGGCACGCGCAGGAAGTTGATGACGCCGACCAGGAAAAAATTCCCATTGGCTTCCTGGCGTACTTCTTCACACACCAGCGAGCATTGCAAATCCGGCAGAATTCGAGTGGGTTGCATATTTTATTCATGATAGCGGCGTCCGGTGGGCGCCGCAGCTTCTTATTTCAAATCCGGCGGTCAGCGACCGCCGCTACAAACTCATCTCCGCCGCGCGCACGGTGTTTTGCATCAACATCGCAATGGTCATCGGGCCGACCCCGCCGGGATTGGGCGTGATTTGACCGGCAACTTTCCGGACGGGGGCAAAATCCACGTCGCCCACCAGCCGCGATCCGTTTTTCGCCTTCGGATCGCTCACGCGGTTGACGCCCACGTCAATCACGGTCGCGCCGGGCTTGACCATGCCGGCCTTTACAAATTCGGCCACGCCCATCGCGGCAATCAAAATATCCGCGCGGCGGCAATGCGCCGCGATATCGCGGGTGGCGGAATGGCAAATGGTCACGGTCGCGTTCGCATTTTTGTCTTTTTGGCAAAGCATCGCGGCCATCGGTTTGCCGACGATGTTGCCCCGGCCCAGAATCACCACCTCCGCGCCGCTGGTTTTCACCCGCGAACGGACCAACAACTCGCGGATCCCCGCCGGGGTGCAGGGCTGAAAGCCCGTTGGATCACCCAGCATCAATTTGCCGACGTTAACCGGATGAAAACCGTCCACATCCTTTTGCGGCGACACCGTCGAGTAAACGACGGATTCCCGGATTTGCTTCGGCAACGGGGCCTGGACCAGAATGCCGTGCACGCGCGCATCGGCGTTCAGTTTTTGCAGCAACGCGAGCAAATCACTTTCGTGCGTTTGGTCCGGCAAAACGTGGGTGGCGGAGGAAATGCCGAGTTCGGCGCAGGCCTTTTCCTTGCGCCCGACGTAAACCTTGGACGCGGGATCCTCGCCCACGCGCACAAACGCAAGGCCGGGTACGACCCCGCGTCCTTTCAACGCGGCGAGGCGCCCGGCCAGTTCGCGCTGGATTTGCGCGGCAATGGCGCGTCCGTCAATGAGCGTTCCCACGCTGTCTGGGGCTTCGGAGGTCAACGTGTTTGACCGCATTGGTGGCAACCACCTGGATGCTCTGGATGGCAACGATCGGACTGCTGGGCCAGCGCTGGTCAATCCCTTCCACCCCGGTGACAATGATGCGCATGTTGACATAACGGCCCAGGTCAAGGTCCGGCGCCGTGGTGTAAAGATAATCAATCGTCTGATACGTGTCGGGATCGTACAACATGTATTTGGTCGGGGCGACCGGACTCATGACCGGTCCCACCACACCTTCATGCGACACGACGCGGTCCACTGGCGGCGGCGGCGCTTGCGCGACCGGCGGAGCGGCCGGTTGGGCGGCGGCCGGCGGTTGCGGCTCCGGCACGGTGGTGGGTGTCGGTTGTGGCGCTGGAGCCGCCTGCGTCAAATACATGGCGGCGACAAAAGCGTAGGCGTTGGCCGGCGGCTCGATTTCCATCCATGCGCCCCTGGTGCGGATGACATTCACCGACGTCCCGCGCTCAATGGTGCCGAGAATGCTGTAGTTTTCACCCGGTCCACCGCGGAGGTTCATTTTTTTCGCCGTAACCGTGTGGTTGGCCTTGTCAATGTATTTGGCAAAAACCCAGACATGAGCACCTGCGGGGTAAGCGATTTGCGCCCATTGCGCGGGTTCATTAGCCTTGTGTTTTTCCAGGTTGATCTGGGACAAAACCGTCACCGTCTCGCCTTGTTTGAGATGGGCCACCACCTCGCCCTTGAGGCCGGCCTGGCCGCGCGCGGTGAGGCTCTTGACGGCGACCTGCGCCGGGCCGGGTGTCAGTGTGACCGTCGGCTCGGAGAGCGGGACGATCCTGGCAGGTGCGGCATGGCGTTTGTGTTTTACGGCCTTGGGTTTGGCCTCCGGCGCGGCGGCCCCGGTGGCCGGCGCCAGCGCGGGCGCAGCCTGGGCGGGCGGCGGCGCAGTTGGCGCGGCGGAAACCGCGTTGGTGTTGTCCTGCGCGACTGCGCTTGTTGCAAGCAGCACGCCCACCATCAACCAGCAATTCGTTTTCATATTTCTGCAAGTAAAGTTTTAATCTCGGTTTCTGTCAATGTCCGCCATCGGCCGGGCTTCAATTCACCCAATTTGATTTTGCCGATTTGAATCCGCTGCAGCCGTTTGACCGCCAATCCCTGCGATTCAAACAGCCGCCGCACTTCGCGGTTTTTGCCTTCGGCCAGTTCAAGCTCCACCACACTGCGCATACGTCCGGCCGAAATGAATCTCGCCGCCTGCGCCTGGAGTTTTTCGCCTGCGTGCCATACGCCCCGCAGGAATCGTTCCAAAACTGCCCGATCGACGCAACCCTCAATCGTTGCAACGTATTTTTTGCCAACGCCATAGCGCGGATGGGTCAGGCACAGGGCGAATTGTCCATCATTGGTCAAAAAAAGCAATCCTTCCGTGTTAAAATCCAGACGGCCTGCAGAGTGAAGATTTTGCCATTCCTTGGGCAATAAATCATAAATCGTCGGCCGGCCCAACTCGTCCCGGCGCGAACAAACGCACCCGGCCGGCTTGTGCAGGGCAACGTACAATTTTCGTCGGGCCCGGACGGGTTTGCCGTCAACGGTCACCGTATCCCGGCCGGGATCCACCCTGGTGCCGAGCCCCGGGACCGGTTGGCCGTTGACCTGCACGCGTCCGGCCAGGATGATTTGCTCGGCCGCACGGCGGGAAGCGACCCCGGCTTCCGCCAGAAATTTTTGCAGACGAACCACGGAAAGTGACGGGTGACGCGTGACGAGTGGCGGGTGACGAGGTGAAATCCGCATCACGAGTCACCTGTCACCGGTCACGTTTTACACGCCCGGTTTGGTTTTACGGAGGCCGGTGATGCGGTCGCCGTCCTTCCATTGGCCGCGCTTTTTGAGAAGCTCAACGCGCTCGAAACGCTTGAGCACATTGCGCTTGCCGCCCAATACGGTTGCCGCGCGCAGACTGCGATGCTGTGACATAAATTTTTTCTGGTTAAATGGTCGGTAAAAAACGAGCGCCAAATCTAACAGATTCAATCCTCCCGGCAATCCTGAAATTTTGCCGCTTTGGCTCCGGCAAACGCCGCGCCGGCGAAACGAACCTTCAGGCTGAGACGAACAAAGCTCAAGCCTCCGGCAATCGCTGCAATTCCAGGAGCAACCGCTCCGGATGGACCGGCTTGTGGAGCACCGGGGATCTCACCTGATTCAGGAATGAATGATATTTGGGATCGTCCGCCGCGCCGGTCAGAAAGATAAAACGGCGGCAAAGATAAGGCTTCACCCGCTCAATGGTGCTGTAAAACAAGTCGCCCTCGAGTTCCGGCATCCGGAGATCACAGATAATGGCGTTCACGTCCCGGCGGAGAATTTGTCCCAATGCCACTTTACCGTTGGCCGCGGTACTGACTTCGTAATTAAACGTCTCCAGGAGATGTTGATAAATCGACGCCAGTTCGACGTCGTCGTCCACGATCAGCACGCACTTTTTGTGCGGCGCGGGTTGCCTGTCCACGACGGTTGTTGACATCGGTGCTTTGGATTGCCTGGCCCCGGAACGCCCCGATTTTTTAATCCGGCGTTGACAAGGCGGTCGCCGGCACGTTCTGCCCGTGGCCGGGAATCTTACGCCGAATATGGCACAACTTGTGAGAACGGACAAGCGCTGGTCGATGGGGCCGCCGGCTGAGTCCGGCGATGCGTGGCGGGTGGCGAGCCGGCGCGCGGGGACGCACGCCCCACCCAATCCACCAAATGACCCACCCTGGATTCGAAAGAACCGAGACAACCCGACTTCGGCCGAATTTCGCAGAATTCGATTTGCGGGTCGTCCCCTCGCTTTTAAACTGGCGGCGTGAAAGCCGCCATCCTTCACGGCCGGGAAAATATCCAAATCGAGGACCTTGCGCCGCCGCCGTTGAAACCCGGGGAAGTTCGTGTCCGGGTCGAGGCCGCGCTGACTTGCGGAACCGATTTGAAAGTATTCAAGCGTGGTTATCACGCCAGGATGATTGTGCCGCCCGCTGTCTTCGGGCATGAGCTGGCGGGAACAGTTTGTGAAATTGCACCACCTCTCCCCGGCCCTCTCCCCCGCTTCGCGGCGGAGAGGGAGGAGAATCAGGAAACGTCCGGCCGTCTCCCTTCTCTCCGCCCAGGCGGGGAGAAGGCGGCCGAAGGCCGGATGGAGGGGTTTGATTGGAGAATCGGCGACCGGGTGGTGGCCGCCAATTCCGCGCCGTGCGGTGAATGTTTCCACTGTCGTTGCGGGCAGGAAAATCTCTGCGCAGATTTGCTGTTCTTGAACGGCGCTTATGCCGAATCCATTGTCATTCCCGCGCGGGTCGTCCAAAAAAACCTGCTGCGGCTCAAACCGGAAACCGATTTCCGCGACGCGGCGCTCGTCGAGCCGCTCGCCTGTGTTGTCCAGGGAGTGGCCGACACAAATTTGAGTGCCGGACAGAAGGTGCTGGTCATTGGCGCCGGTCCGATTGGTCTGATGTTCGTCGCGCTGGCAAAAAAAACCGGTTGTGATGTGACGGTGGCCGGGCGGCGAGCGATACGGTTGGAAGCGGCCCGACGATTGGGTGCGGAACAGGTCATTGACATCGGTGACGGTCGGGAATTGGTGGCGAAAGTCCACCAAGCCACCAGGACACCATTCGACGCGGTGCTGGAAGCGGTCGGCCGGCCCGAAACGTGGGAAGCGGCCGCACAACTGGTGCGCAAAGGCGGCACGGTTAATTTCTTTGGCGGTTGTCCCTCCGGCGCCAAAGTGTCATTCGACACGGAATTGATTCATTATTCCAATCTGACTTTGCTGGCGAGTTTTCACCACACGCCGCACACCATCCGGCAGGCGCTGGATTTCATCGAGGCCGGCGTGATTCACGCGCAGGATTTTGTGGACGGCGAATGTCCATTAAGCCGGTTGCCGGAATTGTTCCAGCAGATGGCGGCGGGCAATCAGGCCATCAAGACCCTGATCCGCGTGCATGAATGACCCTCACCCGGCCTGCGTCCACCCGCTCCCAGCGGATGGGAGAGGGCCGGGGTGAGGGCTCAAGGTTCCAAAAACTTTTCCAGAACCGTATGCATTTTTTTCAGGTCCGGCAGGTTCACATACATCATGTGGCCGGCTTCGAAGGTGACGTAGCTGATGTTCGTGCGATAGGCCGGGTCGAGTTGCATGTGGTCGAGCGCATAACGTATCGTGTCCGGAGGGCAGACCAGGTCGCGCATCCCGTTGAGCACGAGCACCCGCATATACGGGTTTTGATTCATCACCGACGCGAGCTGGTCGCTCACGTTCGGATAATCGTTGTGCGCGCCGTAATTCCAGGGTTGCACGCCGGCAATGATTTCGTAAGGCAAATCATCCTCAAACTTCAATTCCTGGCGCGCATAGGCGTTCATCGCCGCCGCGAATGGACCATAAGTCGCTGCGTAAGAGGGGTCAAAATCGGGATACGGCGAAGCCGGGTCGTCATCGCGTCCGGTGATGCGCGCGTCATAAGCGCCAAGGATCAAGCCCTGGTCGTGCAGCAATTGCTTGCGGAAGACACCGCTGTCAATCCGCAGATTATTGTCCTCAATCACCTGCGGTTTCAAACCGGTGAGCCGCGCGAGTTCGGCGACGATTTTTTCCCGTTCAGCGGCCGGCAGCGCCGCGCCCTGTTGCAGGGCGGAGGGGTATTCGCCTTTCGCAAATTTGCGCGCTTCGGCCAGTGCCTTGGGCAGATTATCCTGCAAATCCGGCGGCAGTTTTTTGAAGTAAAACGCCGTGGCGGTGTAATTGGGCAGGAACAGTTCAAACGGCAAATCGTTGCCCGACCCATCATCAATCGTGGCAAAGTCCAAAACGCCTGACACCAGAATCAAGCCGTTCAGATACATGCCGTAACGCGAACGCAGACGCTCCGCCAGCCCGGCGGCGCGAAACACGCCATAGCTTTCGCCGCAGAGATATTTCGGCGAGAGCCAGCGCTCGTGCCGCGTCGTCCACAGCCGGATGAATTCCCCGACGGAGTCCAGGTCGGCGGACTGGCTGAAAAATTGGTCGGGCTTTTCGTCCTTGGCCGCGCGGCTGAAACCCGTGGCCACCGGATCAATGAACACCAGATCGCTTCCGTCCAGAATCGAATACTGATTGTCCTCGAGACCAAACGGCGGTTTGGGCAAGGTGCCGTTTTCGTTCATCTTCACGCGGCGCGGACCGAGTGCGCCCAGGTGCAGCCACACGGAAGAAGAACCGGGACCGCCGTTGAAACAAAACGTCACCGGCCGTTTGGCGGTGTCCGTTTCACCAACCCGCGTATAAGCGACGTAAAAAACCGAGGCGCGGGACGTGCCATCGGGCTTGAGGATGGGCAACATGCCGGTTTCGGCCACGTAAGGCACGCGCTTGCCGGCAATCGTCACCGTGTTGGTGGTGAAGACCGGTTTGTGCGTCGCGTCGGGAATGGCGGGCACCTCCGACTTCTTCGCGGCCGGCGCATTGGTTTCTTCCGTCGGAGCATTGGTCCTGGTCATTTCCGCCGGGTGGGCATTCATGGCCAGAGAGGTGAGTAACAGCCAGAGTGTTGCTTTCATTTGCCCTGCAATTTAGGCGATTGGAACATGTTTCGACAACACTTTACGCCGATGGGGTAAAACCTGTGAATAAATTTCCAGAAAAGCGCCTTGCCGTCCGGGCGAATTGACGTTAGCAATATTCATTCTTATGTCACGTCAGGTTAGAGACCATCATCTTGTTTCAGTCAGAAGGTAAATGGAAACAGCGGGGCTGGCCGGTCAGGACAGGTTCGATTTCGCGGGCGCTTCCTCAGGGCACGGACTGACAACTGTTGCCTGGGCCCAAGGCTTCCGTCAGCGAAAACCTCCACCAGATTTCTTTCTTCGCACACGAAACTCAAACCCAAAAACCAAAACCAAAATGAATAAACACGTTTCGCACCTCTGCGGCGCGGCCTTGTTTCTCGGCGCGGCCTTGTTCAACCAGTCCGTTCAAGCACAACTGATCCTCACCGGCACCAATTACGTTCAGGACTTCAACACCCTCAGCAACGGCCTGCCTTTCGGCTGGTCGGTCCGGCTCAATGCCAGCGTGACCAACCTCGGAACAAACGTGGATTTTCCGACCGTGCCCAAAACATGGGGAGACTCCAAGGGCGGGTTTGGCAATTGCGCCTCCCCTATGAGCAATTCGGGCACGAATTTCATCGGCACCGAATCCACCAGCATCCAAAGCAATTGTCCGAATCGCGCTTTGGCCATCCGTCAAACGGGCACCTTTGGCGATCCGGGAGCCTCGTTTGTACTACAGATTGCAAACACCATCGGCCTGAGCAATTTGACGTTCCGTGTGGATTTGGACCTGCTGCGGACAAATTCTAATTCCACGACCTGGGTCATCCAATATGGAATTGGCGATTCACCCTCGTCGTTCACCACCCTGGGTGATTATTCCGACCCGGGTGTCTTCGGCGCAACGACCCGGACTTACAACCTCGGCACGAATGCCAACAACACGTCATCCAACGTGTGGATTCGAATCGCCGCGCTCTCGCCAGCGAGCGGATCAGGCACGCGCGACACTTTCGGCATCGATAATTTTTCCCTGTCCTGGGACAACAGCAGCGCACCCGGCGCGCCGCTGGCCATCAGCCACTTTGCCGTCGCCAATGGCCAGGCGCAGATTGATTTCACGGGAAGTTCCAGCGACGGAGTCGGTGCATTCGTGGTTCAGGCCGCCGACCAGGTTTTCGGTCCTTACACGGAAATCGCGAGCGGGGCAACCATCACGCAAATGAATCCGGGAAATTTTCACGCCGCCGCTCCCTTAAAAGGTTCGCAGCAATTTTATCGGATCAAACGGCCATGACCGGAGAAGTCATTCGCCAATGATTTTCACCAGCACGCGTTTGCGGCGGCGGCCGTCAAATTCGCCGTAGAAGATCTGTTCCCACGGGCCGAGGTCGAGCTGGCCTTTGGTGATGGCCACCACGACCTCGCGCCCCATGATCTGGCGTTTGAGGTGCGCGTCGGCGTTGTCTTCGCCGGTGCGGTTGTGGCGGTATTGTGACGTCGGTTCATGCGGCGCGAGTTTTTCGAGCCAATCGTCATAATCGTGCAGCAGGCCGTCCTCGGCGTCGTTGATATAAACACTGGCGGTGCCATGTGTTGCCATTTTGTCACCTGCATATAAGGGCCTTCTACCACGCTTACCCTCTCCACTGGAAGTGCAGCCAGAAGGCCCTTAAAGCTCCTAAAACGCTCGGAGAGCACATATGGGCCGGTCACGGCGGGGACGGGCAAGGCCGGAGGCACAACAATGGAACAAATATTTCGCCGCGAGCGGCACAACATACTACTTGTCCGAAGGATTAATGTAAATCCCCGTTTTTGGGGATTAATGCTCACTGTAAATTCATTAATCTATTCGTGTGAACAATTATACACTAGCAGCGTTTTCTGCCGCTTTTTTAAAATGAAACATTTATTTGTGTCTTTATCTTTAGCTCGAAATTGTCTGCTTGCTCTTGTCTCCCAGACTGGTTTGTTCTTTTTCTTAATGGCCAATCCGGTAGATAGACAGACTAAAACTCATTTTGATATTCCCGGCGATTGGAGTGTCATTGGGAGGACAACGGTACGAACAAATTCAAATTCGGTGACAGTAGCAGGTGGTTTTTTAGTGGACCGGCAAGTTTGGACCAATGCCGAAATCACTTTGCGGGCCAGGGCGCCGCAAAGTACGGAGCAGGTGCAGATTTGGGGCGGCTTTCGTTACCGTGATCGGGACAGTCGTTACGTTTTTGCCCTGCGCGGCGGCCACGACGATGATCTTTACATCGCGCGTTACGCCCCGGATGGAGGGGCAAGATTTCTGGGCATCGCCCCGCTTGATTTCAAGCCGAAGCCGGGCGTTTGGTATCGTTTACGAATAGTCATTTTGGGATACCGGTTTCAGATTTTCTTGAATGACGAAAAACTGCCCCGCATCAATGCGGTGGACCGCGACCCGCTTTGGGACAGGGGAAACGTGCTGGTGGGCGGTGGCTGGCTGCCTGCAGAATATTCTGACCTTCAGATAAAGTCCCTGACCGCTGCTGACGAGGCGGCGTTTCTCGCCATTGGCGACAAGCGTTGGAGCGCCCCGGCGATTGACAAGGAGGCTCTTCGCAAAAAGCAACGGGCTGAATACGCGCCCGCAAAGGTGACGGCTTTGAACCCACTGCGAATGGAAGTTTCACTCGATGGGAATTGGTTGTTCATGCCGGACTATCAATTGGCCGTCGGACAAAAGCCAATCCGATTGGATTACGACGACCAAAGCTGGCACGTTATGCAAGTTCCGTCGTTTTGGACGCCGGGTTTGTCCTGGCTGCACGGCGAGACGGGTTTCCCTGACTTGGATAAATTTTCCGCGACCAAAGGTGTGGCCGAGAGTTTGTATGTTCAACAAATCAAGCGTTGTGACGCCTATACTTTTGACTGGCGCAAGACTTCGTCCGCCTGGTATCGGCATTACCTCGATCTTCCGGCCGACCTGGGCAATCGGCGTTTTGAACTGACTTTTGACGCCATCGCCAAGGTGTCGAAGATCTGGGTCAACGGAACCGAAGTGGGAACGCACACGGGCATGTTTGGTCAGGTCAAATGCGATATAACCGAGTTTGTCAAACCCGGGCGCAATGTAATTGTCGTTCATGTCATCAGTCGTCCCGATGCGAACGGAACATCTGCCAACAAAGTTGAAGGTGTTGCGGTAACAGTGGAAGTCACCTCAGCTATGCTCCATTCCCTGCCGCACGGCATGTTTCAGGATGACGTGGGCGGTATCTGGCAACCGGTGAAGCTCACCGTGACTGCGCCAGTGTTGGTCAGCGACTGCTTTATCGAACCCGACTTGCACGGCGCCAAAATCAACCTGGATATTCTGAACAGCAGCAGACGGCCGGAGCAACTGGACGTTGGCTATTCGATAGTCTCCGCGCAAGCTGGCGCCCTGCTTTACTCCAACCCGGTGGCGCAACCCTTTCTGGCAGCCGCGGGCAAGACCGCACGTTTGAAACTGACGACCCCTCGCCTAAATCCAAAACTCTGGTCACCGCAAGATCCCGAACTTTACTATCTTGAAGTTCAATTAAAGAATGGAAATCAGGCAATTGACAGCTACAGAGTGCGATTTGGGTTCAGAACCTTCACGGTTGACGGAAACAAATTTCTGCTGAATGGGCATCCGTATTGGCTGCGAGGCGCGGATCCGTTTCCGAACACTTTGATGCCGAATGACGCGAGGCTGGCGCGCCGGTTTATGCAAATCGCCCACGACGGGAACGTTCAAGTCACCCGCTCTCATATTGTGCCGTTCACCGCGACCTGGCTGGACGCCGCTGACGAAGCCGGTGTAGCTGTATCCTATGAAGGCACGTGGCCCTGGCTGATGATTGAAGGCGACCCCCCGAGTGAACAACTGCTGCATGTTTGGAAAGAAGAGTTTTTATCCTTGATCCGTGAGTATCGGAATCACCCGAGCATTATCCTTTGGACGGTCAATAATGAGATGAACTTTGCCAGGTTTGACCAGAACAACCCGGAACTGTTGAAGAAAAAATGGGTCGTTCTCAATGACGTGATCACGGCCATGCGCAAGACCGACCCGACGCGGCCGGTGGTTGCCTATTCGGGATATACCCGCGAGGAGGCCGGCAAGGGTTATCGCGAAGTGGTCCAGCCGAACGGATTTGACGATGGCGACGTGGATGACGTCCACCGGTATTACGGGTGGTATAACGAGTCTTTCTTTCATTATTACGACGGACAGTTTCAAAATTTGGCCACTGCCGGTCGCCCGCTCATCAGCCAGGAAATGTCCACCGGCTACCCAAATAATGACGATGGTCATCCAACGAGGTTTTATCTGTTCAAACACTATACGCCGCAAGCGCTCGCAGGAGACTACGCTTATGAAAATGCAGACCCGGCTCTTTTCCTCAAACGCCAGGCGTTTATGACCAAGGAATTGGCGGAAACATTGCGGCGGACAAGTCACGATGCCGCAGCGGGCATATTATACTTTTCCTACTTTACCTGGTTCCAAACTCCGTGGCTGGCGGATCAGATTGAACCTTGGCCCGCTTACTACGCACTGAAAACGGCTCTCCAGCCGGTTTTGGTCAGCGCCGAGTTGTATGGCAGACATTTTTATTCCGGCGTCGCTTTTCACGAAAGGGTCTGCGTCATCAACGATTCGGGAACCTATCAAGCGCTTCCGGCCAGTCATCTCATCTGGGAATTCACAGACGCCGGCCGAGTTTTGTCCCACGGACAAGTGGAAGTGCCGCCGGTTAATTATTATACAAATCATTGGCTCGACGTGAAATTCAAAACGCCGCAGAAACTGCCCACGCCACGAGTGGATGGCCAGCTTGTCCTGCGATTGGAGTCCGGCGGAATAGTCCTCTCTCAAAACAGTTACGACGTGGTGATGGCCACGTCCGATTGGGCAGCTGCTGGCTTGGGCAAAAAAGCGAGCTTGCTGCTTTGGAACCCCGGCAAAAGTCCCGTGGAAAGTTTGTCCCGGATTCCTTTTAACGACATTGACTTCCCCGGGGCGGCCAATCCCACGAATGTTTTGATTGTTGGCGATCTGGATGGCGTGACATTGACATCATCCCAAACAAACCAACTGAAAGAATTTCTCTCCCAGGGCGGACGAGTGCTCATGCTTCATCCCGAACGAGCGCTGATTAAACTTTTCCCCGACCTGGTCAAGGCATACGAGGCGAAGGAAGGCGAGATTGTCACGATGCACGTGCCGGAATCACCCGCTTTTTCGGGAATCGAACCGCTGGACCTGGCGTGGTTTGAACGTGGACACCGTCAGTTACCCCTCGCCTGCACAGGTATTTATAAAATTGCTTCTGACCGTAAACACGTGACCGCTTTGGCCGACCAATGCGACCTCCACGGCTATTTGCAAAATCCATCCGAAATCGCAAAGTACAGCGGGACTCCACTGGTGGAAATTCACATTGGCAATGGGCATCTGATTGCCAGCGAAATCAACTTTGAATCCGATCAAAACGATCCAATTTCAAGGCGATTGTTAAGCAATATCATCAGGTATTTGCTGGCATCCGGGCGCAAGCAATGAGGCGATAACAAAGAAGGTAACGTTCAGTGCCATTGCAGACTCCTCACGGTGGAGAGATGGGGATGGTAGTTTGCAAGGGAATCTCGCCCCGCAACATCTTGCCGGCTTGATTGGCCAGCCGCAAATACCAATCGCTGTTAAGAGTGATTCCGTCGCAGTTCAGGGCCAGAAATGCACCTTGAGCGGGTAGTTGAGCAGCCGTTGGGACCAGCTTGTACATGGCCGTCCCTTCATTCACCTCGTCAAACATCGCGCCGTAAATCATGTTACAGCCAGCCTGTACGTCATCATAGACCTGCCTCCAATAAAACGACCCGCCGTTGCGCGGAATCTGGTTGAGCGGACCGCCATTCTCGTTGTACCAGGAAAAGCCGGGGAAAACCACGGGCATATAATCAATCCCGTTCGTTTTGCATTCGGCAAGGTCCGGCACGGTAATGTTCGCCGTATAACTGTCCGCACCCGCGTTGTTGCCAAATCGGCCAACCGCCCAGGGACTGACGACATCGAACGAAAGATAGACAGAGGTCCACGCGGCATTAGTGTACGAATCATTCTGTAGCGTGCGCCAATACGTCGGCACGCCGCCCATCACGGTGACACCTTGCGATTTGAACCAATTTATCACCGTCTGTGCCTGCTGTGGGGAAGCCAGATGATTTCCATCGTTGAAACCAAACCCCCAGATGGCCACCACGGGTTTACCTTTGTGGTAAAGATACCGTGTGCTATTCGTAATGTGCATGGAATTTACAAGGTAAAGCCAGTCGTTGGTAATATTACTGACAAGAGTATTGGTAGGCTGTCCGCTGACGTCATACATAATGGCAAATACCCGCCCGTAGGCTTCTGCCCCTGCGCGGACATTGGCAGTAACCTGGTTGCGGAAAGAAAAGAATTGCGGACTGGAAAGATCGCTCAGGAAACGTTGAAGAAATACGCCGTCCAATTGATTTTCCTGCATCCATTGGAAATGGCGGAGGACGGTTTCCTGCACGGCGGATGAATAGAGTTGAACCGGACTGCCGTTGGAATAGGTCATCCGGGTATTAAAAAGCTCATTCGAGGCGAACTCGGATGTGTCTGGAAGAAAATCCATATTAGCGTTGGCCGCTGTCGGCGTCTGGTTATGGAACCAATGCCACCACTGGTTTGGCGCCGAGCCGTCATTCGGACACGCAAACCAACCCTGATAGCCCATCAACAATTTGCCATACATCGTGGTGGCATCAACCCCATGATTCAGACTGAAGAACGTGGTCTGGCTCAACAAAGGCAAAATGGCCTCGTTAGTCCCATTGGTCGTAATGACCGTGTTGGTCAAGGATTCCCAGACGACTGGCGCAAGGAGATTGGTAGTGGACTGCAATCCGTAATAAACAGAAGAAGTCGGCCAGGAGAGCACCAGATTGGTCCCCGATAGTTGGATGGAAAGATAAACCGCGCTGCTGGAGGTGCTGCCATTGGTTGCAGTGATTGTGGTGGTGTTGGCGGTTCCGTTGTAATTGCACGCAACGGTGCCAGCACCACCGTAAGCGCTAATTTTGCCGCTTGCGATGAAGCTGTCCACCGAGGCCACTTGATTGCCGGCAATGACCACCGTTCCACCTCCAATGTCCAGCACAGAACCGCTGCCCTGAATCGAGTTGGTGGCCCATTGGGAAAGAGTCAGCGTGCCGCCGTTGATGTGCGCGATGCCCGTGCCGCCGCTGAAACCCAACCCGAAGGCGCCCGCGACCGACGCCGTCCCGCCATTCATGATGAACGTGCCGGTTGCTCCCGCATTCAGACCAATCCACAAGTGATAATTGAATGTCACCGAGCCGCCGTTCGCAATGTCCATTTCGCCGGTATTGTTGTAGCCAATTGCCGTCCAGGCATAATTGCCATTATTGCCTGCCGTATTATCCCCGGCAGACAGGCTGCCCCCGTTGGTGACAATGAGGATTCCCCCCGGCCCGCCGTCACCGATGGAGATTTGGCATCCGCCCACCGCCCTGTTCACAATGCACGGAGCGGTGCCGGCATTGAAATATGCCTTATACCCTGCGCCCGGCGCGGCGCCTCCGCTCCAGTTGCCAGCCGTGGTCCACATGTCGTCTGATGGCTGATTGGGATTGCCGGCCGGGTTCCAAGTCGTTGCGGTGAGTTGCGCTTGCGCGGAAATCCCCGCGCAGAGCAGAACCCACACCGCAAGCCCGCCACAAAGTTTGGGGAGGTTTTTCATCTCAAAGTAAATTGCAAAGTAACGCGCCACGTCTCTAATCCAAAAAATCGAAGTGTCTCTGATCTCCCCCGCCCTGCAAAAGGAATGTCATAAGCCGTCACCGTCTTTAGTTAATACGCACACTACTTACCGATGAGAGCCATATCATATCGCTTATAAAAGCCGGGTCAGTGCATTGCCCATTGTGATATAATCCGTTGTAGGTCTTTGCTGACCTCCATTTGTGGATGATCGAATGTCCATCGGCGAATGCCATACCGGTCGCGCCATCATGACGCCCCCCTGGAGTATCTATTTGGTAACCAGTCGTCCAGCCAAGCGGCGTTATCTGAACTGCGAAGGCGGCATCGTTGATAGTTGCAGACGATTCGTCAATGAAGACCCAGGTTTGCGATTGGTGTACGATAGTGCTCAGCTTATTGAATATTCTGTACCTCGTATTCGGAAGCCATTCACCTTGACCAAAGGTTTCGCTCATGGAGTAACTACGCACCCTGAGGGTGCCCCCTCCCCTGGGATCAGCGTCATGTTGAGTCGAATTATCCGCCGGGCAATGATAGACTTTTACATTATTGACATAGGGGTAAAGCTCCCCAGCCGTGAGTGGTTGCGTGTTGGTAGAGGTGTGATAATCGTTCATGATTCCACCGACCCAATTGGTGCTCCAAATGGTAAGATTTCCAGGCAAGCTGCCGTTGTCCAACAGCGCTGGAGTATAGTCGTTATGATCATTGGCGTACATGACCCAACCCAGCGCCAGTTGCCTTGTGCAGTTCATACATGCAATTCCCTGGGCTCGCACCTTTGCCGCGCTCAAGGCCGGCAATAACATAGCCGCAAGAATCGCAATAATGGCAATGACCACCAGTAATTCAATCAACGTAAAGCCTTGTCGGGAGGGCAAGTAAAATTGTTTTCGATGTGAATAGATTTTTCTATTTGAATACATTGATAACGCCATTTTAGGCCCGCCCCAACCCGTTTTGCCATCCCCGAAAACGGGGATACCAATGCGCCCCAATTGTGTTAGCCTTACCCGGATTCCGCATACAATCCACAACCATAACACAAACCCAAATATGAAAAGAAAAATAAACTTCTCTGGAGCATTCAAGGCCCTGCTCGTGGCTGGCCTGCTGGCGTCGCCGATGCTGGCCTCCAACGCTATCGCTGCAGACAATTCGTGGTCTCCGCTCGACCTCAATCCTGACGGCAGCGCTAATTTTGCCGATCCCAACAACTGGTCCCTGGCTGTAGTGCCCACTAACGGCGATGGGAACCGGGTCATAATCATTGGAACTTTAGGAAGCACCACCAACTACGTTGCTTGCGTTATAACAAATAACATGGCCGATCTGTACCAGTTAATCATGGGCGATAACGGTACTGCTGGAGGCGGAATTCTGATTGTCACCAATGGTGCCCATGTGTCGTTTGGGGTTGCCAGTGGACAATGGACAGGAATTGGTTTCCCGAACGGCCCTGGGACGTTGTACGTTGGACCAGGTTGCGATTTCACTTGCGGCAGCCATCTCTGGGTGGGGCAAGGAACCAATAACGGCGCTCCTGCTCAGGGAACAGTAATCATTGACGGCGGCTCGATTCATGTTCCAAACGGCCAATTGGGCGTGGGCTGGAGCGGGATAGGTGGCACCAACTATATTACCCTCGAGAACGGCGGCCAATTGTACTTGACCACTTGGGCTTCCCAAACGCTTGGCTACCCGGGCAACACCAACTCGCTTGGTATTATGAACCTCGCCGGAAACACCTGCACTGTCGTCGTCACAAACAATCAAACCGGTTACATGAATACCTTGATAACAAATAACCAACTCATCGCCTACGGCGGCGCGGGCACGATCCAGTACAGCTATAATCCAGCGCTGAACATAACTACCATCAGTGCCGTTGCGCCTGGCTCGCCCATCATCACTAGCCAACCGGCAAATGTGGTAACCTCGTTGGGCAGCACAGTCTCTTTCACTGTGACGAATAACAACGTGGCCGTCAACTATCAATGGATGTTCAATGGCAACCCGCTCTCGAACGGTGGTGGGATTTCCGGTGCCACCACGGCCACTCTTACTGTTACCGGGGTTACTCTCGCTCAGCTGGGAAGCTATTCTGTGAAGATTACCGCCCAGAGTGATTCTACCCTGTTTACCACGAGCAGTCCGGCCTCATTGAGCACCACCGGGATTAACCTCTATCCTGTCGTCACGGTCAACGGAGTTCCCGGCAATACATACGTGACCTCGTGGTCCGCCACGGTGAACGGGACTTATACTCCGTTTGCGACGAACACCGTCAACAGTTTCGCCCCGCTGTACGTCGTTGACACCGCTTCGCCGATGAGCGTCACGCGGTTTTATAAGACGGTTCAGCAGTAATGCCTGAGCGTTTGCGCCCCCGAAGGGGCTTGTGCCGCGTTGACACAAGTGAGGAGGCGCAGGGCGCTTAAAAATAGTTCGTATGACGTGGCTGGCGCCCCGTGCGCCAGCCACCTTTTTTGTCCAGTCTTTGCAGATTGAGACCTCTGCAAAAGTACTGTAGTGGCGCTCTGTGAATGCCCATGGAGGCGAATTTGCCGGGAAAACGACACGATCACAGAATGCTGCTGCAAGAAAAACGACTTTTGCAGAGGTTTCAGATCATGAGATGCTTTGTGGAATACAGCAATTATGTGGTGGCGGCGAATCCCCGTTGCTGGAGATTCTCAGGCGATTTGGGTCCAATCCCGACCACGACGAGGCGTCGCCACCACCGTTTGGCCATCTTTTCCCCAAAGCAGCTATGAGAATCAAGTGTCGTGGGATCCTGCATCGTCGCATCAGTGTATGCTTATGCTGGAGCGGGCATTGGGCCGCCTTGTATTGGCGAAGGCGGTATCCCCGAAAGCGGGGATAGTGACGCAGCCGCAAAACCGGTAGAATTGCGTAATTACCAAAATACCAAACCACAAACACAATTATTGAATATGCTCGCCGAGAAAAGGATTCCCAGGAAAGCCGGGTTTACGCTCATTGAGCTTCTGGTGGTGATTGCCATTATCGCCATTCTGGCCGCCATGCTTTTGCCAGCCTTGTCCAAAGCCAAGCAAAAGGCGCAGGCCCTGTCTGGACTCAGCAACATGCGTCAGTTGCAGATCGGCAGTATGCTTTATGCAAATGACAACTTGGATGCTTTTCCTGGCCAGTGGCCTATTGCAGGCGGGTATTCCCCTGCTGGGGGAAACGGATATCCTAATTGGGTTGCAGGGAGCATGGGAAGCGGTCTCACTGGGAGCGCCGATGGCCCGAGGGGATGCTCGACCAATGCCAATTTTCTGGGAGTGAATGGAGACACCTTTACAGCCAATGGAACAACAATAACACTGGCTGGCTCCATCGGGGAGTATGTCAAGAACGGGAGAGTCTACAGGGATCCTGCGGATACTTCCATAGATAAAACCTGGCATGTGACTCGAGTGCGGTCGTGCTCTGCGAATATGTATGTTGGATTGACTACGCAGGAAGAACAATCTTCAACAATCAATTATGGGTTTGGCATTGATAAGCGATTCAGGTGTTTTCCGAAATACTCTGATCTTGGTCCTGGTGGATTCGGTCCGGCGGAGTGCTTTGAGTTTCTCAATGAGAATCCGCTCACGCTCAATGATGGATGGTTTGAATACGTTGCTGCCGGTAACAGTGTTAATGACTATCCAGCGCCGAGCCAAGAGGGGGGCACTGCCTTTTCCTACTGCGACGGCCACGCCGCGATTCATCAATGGCATGACACATTTGTCAATTATAATCCCTACCATGGGGGAGATCAGGATCCGAAATGGCTCGCCCAGCATGGAACTGTGGTAAATAGATG
>JAJXYT010000129.1:34210-58522 GCA_021780375.1 bacterium
TGAAACAGGAGTTTGGCGGATGTCTCTTGCGTCGAATGGTTATAACATGCATTTCATTAAGCGTAGAAGAACCCCTCGTTCATTCGCCGTATTGGCAGCCATTGCGGTGGCGTCCTTTGTGGCGTCATGTTTTGGAGCCAATCCATTCATCACCAGCATTTACACGGCCGATCCTGCCGCCCATGTGTGGTCGGATGGGCGGCTATATGTCTATGCCTCACACGACATTGACCCGCCGTTGGGATGTAATTTGATGGACCGGTATCATGTCTTTTCAACTGCAGACATGGTCCGTTGGCGGGACGAAGGCGAAATTCTACGCTCGAGCCAGGTGCCCTGGAGTGGGCCGCCAGGAGGATTCATGTGGGCGCCTGACTGCGCGTATGCGAACGGAAAGTATTACTTCTATTTCCCGCATCCCAGCGACCCCAGCAGCGCGAATTGGAACAACACCTGGAAGATCGGGGTAGCCGTTAGCCTCAGCCCATGCCGCGATTTTACTCCGTTGCCAAATTACATTCATGGCGTTGGCGGTTTCGCGATGATTGATCCCGACGTATTTGTTGACACCGACGGACAGGCCTATCTATTTTATGGCGGTGGGGGAAAATGCGCGGTCGCCAGGCTGAATCCTGACATGGTTTCGATCCAGGCACCGCCCCAGGCCGTCACGAATCTGCATGATTTCCACGAAGGCACATGGGTGTTCAAACGCAACGATTTATACTACTTAACCTATGCCGACAATCATCCCAACTTCAATGAGCTGGAATATGCCACCGCAACCAATGTGATGGGGCCGTGGACCTCCAAGGGGGTATATCTGAGTTCGACCGGTTGCAGCACCAGCCAGGGATCAGTAGTAGAATACCACGGCCAATGGTATCAGTTCTACCATAACCAGGCCATTTCCGGTCGGGGCAATTTGAGATCCATATGCGTTGATGTGCTCAATTTTGGCACGAACGGAAACATCCTGCCAGTGGCTCAAACCACCAGCGGGCCGCCCGCCAATGGGCCGGCAGCGCCGCCGGACATAAATACGGTCATCGATAGTGTCACGAACAGCCTAGTTGGAAACGGCGCGATTTTAGCGAGCAACAGTGCGGCATTTGACGGTTGGTACGTTCAAAACATGCATATCTCCACCAACGCCTTCTTTGAGTTAAGTGATGTGAACGGCGGTCCTCATGGAGGGTTGACATCAATAGACGTTCATTTTGCAACGCAGGACACCGCAGCCAAAGTGCGGGTGAACGTGAACGGCGAGGACTATTCGTATATAAACACACTCGACACGGGCGGCTGGAGCACGTTTACCGGAGACTCCTACCTGACGATTTCACTCGGAGCCGGACCCACGAATGTCATCCGGTTTACCGGAGGCAATGGGGGCGTTAATCCTGATTACGTCGCAATTACTCCTCATTCTACTCTGAAACGCGCGGTGTCTGTTGCACACGCCGATCAAATGAGAAGATGAGGAAGATACTGGCAACACAGACGGTTATCGCGGGCTGCATTATCAGCATAATCATGCTGGCTCTCGACTCGCGAGCGGTCGTCACCGCTACATGGAATCCCGCCGGAACCGCCACTGATCTATGGAGTGACTCCAGCAGTTGGAGCACCGGTATTGTCCCGGATACCAACACGTTTGCCAATATTTCCTCGACAATCCCCTGCGTTGTCGATGTCACGGCGGGCACGGCCATTTGCGATCGAATGAACGTGGCCGACGGAGCTGGCAGCACTGGAACGTTGATCGTGACCAATGGCGGCGTCCTGGCGCCCGCCAATGATTATTGCGCAATTGGCTACAGCGGCAATGGCACTTTTGATATCGAAAACGGGAGTTCGGCAACTTTTCCTGTCCATCTGTGGATCGGGTTTAACACCGGGGCGACTGGCAGGTTTATCATGAACGGAGGATCCGTCACGGTCATGGGCATGTTCGGGGAGGGCTGGAGTGGCGGCGTCGGCGCCGCTCACATCACCGGCGGCACTCTGACTCTCAAGCAATTCAGCCCCACCCAGTCCATCAGCCCCGGCTCCACGCTCGACATCACCGGGGGAACGATAATCATCAGCGGAAACTACGCCTCGGCCGTGAACAATGACATTGCCACCGGCCAAATAACAGCCTATGGCGGCGCCGGTACGGTAAGTGTTGATTACGGCATCAGCAATCCGGGTGACACTACTATTACCGCGAGTAACACGAAGGGATCATCCAACTCCTGGCCTCAAGTAATCATTCCTTCGCTGAGCACCAACGAAATTGTCGTGGCCTCCGCTACCCCGGAGGAATACGGAGCAGTGGCAGACGGCGCCACCGACGATAGCGCGGCGTTCCAGAAGGCCATCAATGCGGTCTATAACTCAGGCGGCCCTGGCGGCGGCGTGGTCTATGTGCCGGCGGGCAATTATGCTTTTTATACCAACATCGTGATTCCGACGGGGGTCACGTTGCACGGGGACTGGACAGATTGGACGAAGGGCAGCAATGGATTGGCGGGAACGACATTCAAAGTATATTTTGGCGCAGGCCAGAGCAACGCCACGCCCTTTATCACGATGGACAGGTCGGCGTCCTTAAAAGACGTTAATATATGGTATCCGAATCAAGACCCCAACAACGTTGTCGCTTATCCTTTTACGATTGGACTCAATGACGATTGTGTGGTGCAGAACGTCGTTCTGGTGAACTCATACCAGGGAATCTTGTGCGGGGGTGCTGAATTCATATTGTCATCGGTCATCGGCACGCCCCTGTTCATGGGCGTATCCACCACGGGCACCATCGCCGATATTTGTCAGACGGAAGATATTCGTTTCTCGCCGGCGGTCTGGCCGGCATCATTGCTGCCGAACGCGCCGACCGTGGGCGGATCCTATGCGACCTGGATGCGAACGTATGGCACGGGAATGCAAGTGTTTCGATTGGATGGCTTGATCAACAACAACACCGAGATCAGCGGCTACAACGTCGGGCTGGATTTCGAGATGAACTCCGGAGGAGCGTCTGGATGCGCCTTTTACAACGGGTGGGTCACCAATTGCGCGATCGCCATGCTCGCGCAGGAAATGCAAACCGCCGGGGGGCTGGAGGTGTCCGACTTTACTTTGGACGGCGACATCGCGATCGAGCGGACCCACGCCACCAACGACGCAGCGGCCCAATTCGACGATTGCCAGATTATCGGCCGCCAGGGCACGGCCGTTTCCTGTCTGGGCGCCGATTGGCAATCCTGCATGGCATTTCAAAACTGCACCATCTCCAATGCGCTCGATTTGGCCGGCCCGGGTGTTTTCAACCTGGTGAACTGTAGTTTGCTGGGAAGCACCCAATGCGTGATGAGCGCCACGGCAAACCGCATCGCATTCACTGGCTGCACGTTCAGCCCGTTGCCCAACATCATCAATAATGGCAATACGAACAATTTGCTGATGGATCCGCGCCCGGCAATTTCATACGCCATGCCGATGTTTGATTGGACAAACGTGATGGCTGACTTCGCCACGCGGCGGCCGGCCAAGACGAATCTGTTTATCGCCTCCAACTTTGGCGCCACTGGAAATGGCGTAACCGATGACACTGTCGCAATCCAAAATGCGCTGGCAGCCGCAGGAACAAATGGCGGTGGTATTGTTTACCTGCCACCGGGTCAATATCGGACAACGAACACCCTGGACGTGCCGAGCGGTGTGGAATTGCGCGGCCCCTACGAGCTGCGCCACACGACTTGGCCTGGGGCTGACGGCATCGCCAAAGGAGCCATTCTGCAACCATACGGTGGCCAGGGTACGACCAACGGACCGCCGGCTATTGCTTTAGAGGCCAACGCCGGGCTGGTCGGAATGACCATCAGCTATGAAAGCCAATGGACCAATTGCTTCCCGTTCCCGCCAGCCATCCAAGGCCGTGGCCCCAATATCTACATGATCGGCGTGCAATGTCCCAATCCCTACTATTATGTGGACTTGGACACTTATACATGCACCAACCATTTCATTTACATGCTGGATGGCTGGGCGCTTAAAACGGGTGTCAAGATCGGCAACGGCTCCTCCGGCACCATTGCCGACGGCCACGCCAACTGGACCTTCTGGATAGACAATTTCGCCTCGCCGCACGCCCTTGCCGGCCAGTACCAGGCGCCGGTATTGAGTTTTGTGATGAGCAACATGGAGTATTATGTGTTGGGCAACTGCTCGGAGTTGTTCGTCAAAGATTTCTCGATCATTGAAAACATGTACATGCACTGTAGCTCGGAAAGCGGCGTTGGCCCCACTGTGACCGGCATCAGCGCTACATGCGATGCCTCCTATCAGTGTTTCGTTTTTGATTCCACCGGCCCATGCACATTCAACGATGTCAATCCGGAATGGCTTGTGTCTTTGAATGGCGGGTATCCGGGCTTGACCAATCAGGCGATCATTTTGACCACGACCAATTTTCAAGGCACAGTCCGCCTGTTCAATTCGCCGACTTGGGGTCCGCACAACTGGGACTACATCATTAATGGCGGGGACGTCGCGGTAGAGCTGGCGCATTTGTGGCAATACGCCTATCAGGGCATCCAAGTGAACGGCGGGGTGTTTCATTTGGTTAACTGCGGAGCCTTCAATCCAGTGGACGGTGGCAGCGGGACTTCACCCTACAATCTGACGTTTGGCCTAGGGGCAGGGTTTGGAGGCGAAACCAACGAGGTCATTGGCTGCTTCTCTTACGCCGGCTGGAACGTGGCCGACCATAACGTAACCGCCCCGGCCGATGTTTGGATGGATTATGCGATTTCCGACTACAGCGTGCTGAACTTTGGGCCGGTGCGAATAGGTGACATCTATCCCGACGGCTTTTATCAATTCGAACCATCCAGCGCATTGAGCTTCATGACCTATTCACCCTATGGCATCAGTCCCAACAGCATCAGCGTGGCTTTAACCCAGACCAATCTGCTGGGACAGGGCCGGTCTATGAGCTATACGACGGCCAACGGATTGGTGGTGTCGGGAACAAACGGCATAACCGTGACTGCGCCGTTGGTAACCAATATGCTTTATAGTGCGCTTATCCAGGTGACGGACGTGAATGGCAATACGGCAAGTAACACAATGTCTTTTGATACTGTCAATCCCGCCTTTACCTTTGAAGCCGAGGACTTTGATTACAACGGCGGGCATGCCTTCGTCAATCCGCTGCCGGATACTTACGCCGGCCTGTCGGGCATATCTGGTATTGACTATACTAACGGCATTCTCGGCCAAGGCAGTGCCAGCTACCGCCCACAAGGATTGGAGACCGAAGGAGCCGGCGACAAACCGCGCGCATCCTGCGGTGGACAGCCGGACTACGATATCGGCTTTGCCAACATTGGAAATTGGGGAAACTACTCCAGATCATTCCCCTCGGGCGCCTACAACGTCTATGCGCGAGTCGCCAGCCCCAACCTGCCTGGAACTCAGGCCATAGGCCTGGCCCAAGTCATCAGCGGCCGAGGCACCACTACGCAGGCGACCACCAATCTGGGGACTTTCTCGGTTCCGATCACGGGCGGCTGGCAAACTTATGTTTGGACGCCTTTGGTGGATGGCAACGGACAACCATTCATTTTTCAGGGCGGCTCGGTAGAAACATTGCGCGCCACGCAACTTAAAAGCGGGTACAACGTGAATTATTATATGCTGGCATCCACCAACTCACAGTTGATCCCGCCGCAAGGCTCCGTCATGCTGCAATTATCGGCGCAACAAACATCAAATGTTTCGTCCATGCTTATCAGATGGCCGGGCAGCATCTACGACACCGTGACCAACCTGTACTGGACACCCGACCTGACGCCGCCCGTAAAGTGGACCTTGGTTGAGAACGCGCCCACTTACACCAATGGTCAGTGGATCGTGACGCTGCCGATAGGCACAAACACTGCCGGCTTTTATAGATTACAGCAGTAATGGAAACAGGATGGCAAATATAGATTGAGCACTTGGGAGAAACACATTTTAAGGTTCATAATTGTGGAAATACTGGTGTATTCCTGCCGCTCAGGCAAAACCTTCAATGAAAGGTATGCTGAACAGGAAATATCCCTTCAAATGGCCGGTCATTTGGCTCGGCGTGGCGGCGGTCATGGTCTTACCGGCCTGGGGCAGGATGGCCGCCGTGGTTGGCGTGCAAAAAAAATCCGACGGTGTGATTTTGACGATGCAGTCGGGCACGCTGCGGTTGCAGGTTTGGTCGGACCGAATTATTCGTGTGACGTATACGCCGGGGACGCAACTGCCAACGACCAAGAGCTTGAGCGTCATCGGCAAGCCAGCCCAAACGATGTGGTCGCTGCCCCAAACTTCAGATGTCGTCGTGCTGAAAACAGAATCATTGCAGGTGCGGGTGGACCGTAATACCGGTGCAGTTGGGTTCTACGACTCGAATAGCCATCCGATTTTACAGGAGGAGGCAGATGGAAGAGAGGTTCCGTTGACGCCGGGCGGGACGGGTGTGCAGCAGTTGTTTATTCTAGCGCCGGACGAGGGGATTTACGGTCTGGGCCAGCATCAGGGCGGCGTTTGGAATTATCGCGGGACAACGGTGCATTTGCAGCAACAGAACATGGAAGTAGCCGTGCCGGTCCTGGTGTCGAGCAAAGGTGATGGCGTGCTCTGGGACAACCCGGCCATCACGGACGTGGATGTGGGGGAATCGAACAAAGGAATTTTATCCTGGACTTCAGAAACCGGCGGAGCGGTGGATTATTATTTCATGTTCGGCCCGACGGCGGACGGTGTGATTCAGGATTATCGCGCGTTGACGGGAGCGGCGCCAATGATGGGCCGCTGGGTTTGGGGATTCTGGCAATGCAAGGAACACTACGCCAGCCAGGAGGAACTGACGAACGTCGTGGCCGGATACCGGAGGCTTGGCGTACCACTGGATGGCATCATTCAGGACTGGCAATACTGGACAAACGGTACGTGGGGTTCGCATGAATTTGACCGGAAGCGTTACCCACATCCCGAGGAGATGATTCGAGCTTTGCGCGCCATGCACGCGCATGTGATGATCTCCGTCTGGCCAAAATTCGATTTGGGCACGGCGAACTTTAATGAGTTGAAACGCGCAGGCGCGCTCTATGCCCCGACGCTGCATGGTTTTGTTCCGAACGAATTGGATAAATATTATGACCCGTTTAATCCGGTCGGGCGGCTGATTTACTGGCAGCAAATTTCAAATGACCTTTTCAAGCTCGGCATTGACGCCTGGTGGCTCGATGCGTCAGAACCGGAATTAAGCGGACACTGGGGCCAATTCCGCCAGTTTCAAACGGCGCGCGGCAACGGATCGCAAGCGCGTTTGCATCCTCACGCGTTCCGCCTACGCCGGGCAACAGCGAAACGCCGCCATCACCTGGTCGGGTGATATTCATGGAACGTGGGACGTTTTTGCCGAACAAATCCCCGCCGGTCTGAATTTTTCCATCAGCGGAATCCCGTATTGGAACACTGACATCGGCGGATTCTGGGGCGAACAACCCACGGACAAGAAATATCAGGAACTGTTTACACGCTGGTTCGAATTTGGCGCATTTTGCCCGATGTTCCGCGTGCATGGAACCGTCGCGCCCAAGGAATTCTGGCGCTGGGACAAACCGACGCAACAAATCTGGGAAAGGTTCGTGGATCTCCGGTATCGGCTCCTGCCATACATTTATTCCGTGTCCTGGCAGGTCACGCACAATGGCAGCACGATGATGCGCCCGTTAATAATGGATTTCCCCAGCGATCCACGAGCACTTAACATCGGCAATCAATACCTCTTTGGACCGGCCATCATGGTTGCGCCAGTGACCCAGCCGGGCGTGACCAACTGGGATGTTTATCTGCCGGGAAAAGCAGAATGGTATGACTTCTGGACCGGCCGGCGCGAAGCCGGCGGCCAAAGTGTAAGCGCGGCGGCGCCGATTGGAATCATGCCGCTGTTCATCCGGGCTGGCGCAATTTTGCCGATGGGCCCCGTCGTACAATATGCCGCGGAAAAACAGGATGTGCCGCAGGAAATCCGCATCTATCGCGGTGCCAACGGCGCGTTCGCTTTGTATGATGACGAAGGCGATAATTACGATTACGAAAGAAGAGAATATTCGACCATTCCGTTGACGTGGAATGATACAACCGGAATGCTGACCGTCGGCCCGCGGCATGGAAGATTCCCTGGCATGGCAAAGAAGCGAACATTTCGCATCGTGTTCGTGGATGAGAATCACGGAAACGGCGGTGCGGAAACTGAACCCGCGGACAAAATCATTCAATACGCTGGCAACCAGGTGACAGTTCAGGCGAAAAATGGATTTTAGTCCGCCAGATAAAATTGCGCCCATCCCCGCTTTCGGGGATAGCACATGAAAGGCAGAAAGTTCAGCTTGGTCACCAACTGAATCTGTAATTTTTGTGCTGAATGTGTATTAATCCATCCAGGGCCAATTATCCAATGGCGCTCCAATCACCGGGTCCACAAAACAGCGTCAGGAACATCCACTTTACGTCACGCCGATGTCTAGGCGGCAGCGCGATCCGGCCGCGGTGAAAGCTAAAACAGAATTCGTTGTTTATGAAAAAATGCTGTCCGATTAACAAAACGGCCAAACGAACATTGATTTGCCTGCTGGCGCTGGGGATTTTTCCACAAATCGCCCTCGCTCAAGGCCAGGTGGATTACGTTGATCCTACCATGGGCGGAGTCGGATACCTGCTGGAACCCACGCGCCCAACGGTGTCTTTGCCGAACTGCATGGTACGCATGTATCCGGTGCGAAGAGATCAATTGGACGATCAGATCCATTCCTTTCCCCTGACCATCATCTCCTATCGTCTGGGCGAATTGTTCTGGCTGATGCCAAGCGACGGCACTTCCAATGGCTGGAATCCCCAGGCTTACGACCAGGAAGTTACCACGCCCTATTATTATTCCACGCGCTTTGATAATTCGCTGATCCAGACTGAATTTACGCCAACGGCTCGCTGCGGTTACTTCCGTTTCACCTTTCCATCCGGCAAGGGCGTGGTGCTGCTGGCCAACCGGCAAGGCGGCGAACTTTCCAGCGATGGCGACAATGCTGTTTCCGGTGACGAAAATATCGTCAGCTCGAGCAGCGTGACGCCGGGCGTAATGCACGCGTATGTTTATGGAGAGTTCAGCTCGCCGGTCAGGATTCAAAGCAGCAAATTGGACAACGGAACGCGCTTGACCATCTCAACGCACGCCCACCGGAAGGTCCTGCAATTTCGCTATGGCATTTCCTTTATAAGCGTCGCCCAGGCAAAGAAGAATTTGCAGGAGGAAATTCCCGCGTGGAATTTCGACAAAATCAAAGATGCCGCCCGGGACCGCTGGAATGAAGTTCTTGGCCAGATTCAAGTCGAGGGTGGTACGCCCGAACAAAAGCGGGTTTTTTACACCTCACTCTATCGCTGTTATGAACGTATGGTCTGCATCAGCGAGGACGGCCAATACTACAGCGCTTTCGACCATCAGGTGCATCAGGACACGCGCCCATTCTATGTGGACAATTGGCTCTGGGACACCTACCGGGCGTTGGAACCGTTGCAAACCCTGTTGAACCCGAAAATGGAAGCGGACAAAGTCCAGTCTTACGTGCGCATGTACGAGCAGTCGGGCTGGATGCCCGAATTTGCCGTCCTGTGGGGCAATCACGAATGCATGACCGGCAATCCCGCGGCGGCTTGGATGGCGGATGTATGGGCCAAAGGCATTACAAATTTCGACCTAGCCACCGCCTACGCCGGTCTGAAAAAAAACTCGCTCGAAGGCACGTGGCTGCCGTGGCGCAGAGGGCCGAAATCTTCCCTGGATAAATTTCTTGATGAACACGGCTACATGCCAGCGCTGCATCCGGACGAAAGCGAGTCTGTGGCCCGCGTCCATCCATTTGAACGGCGCCAGGCCATTTCTGTTACCGAAGCACAGAGCTATGACGACTGGTGTACCGCCCAGCTTGCGCGCGATCTGGGCAAAAAGCCGGACTACCAACTTTTCCTGAAACGCGCAGCCGATTACAAGAATGTTTTCCATGACGGTCACGTCTGGCCCAAGGACGCCGAGGGCCATTGGATTGATGGATATGATCGCGGTTGGTCCGGTGGCCAAGGCGGGCGTAATTACACAACGGAAAACAACGGTTACACCTATGACTGGGACGTGCAACACGACTTACAGGGATTGTTCCAATTGATGGGTGGACGCACCCAGGCTGAAGCAAACCTGGATGAACTTTTCCGGCGTTCTCTTGGCCGGAGCAAATTTGAATTCTGGGCCAAGTTTCCCGACGCCAGCGGCTTGGTGGGGCAATTCTCGATGGGCAACGAACCCAGCCTGCACATCCCCTACATTTACAACTATCTGGGCGCACCGTGGAAAACCCAGAAGTGCGTTCGCATGTTGTTGCGCAGCTTTTTCACTGACACTCTCTTTGGCATGCCTGGAGATGAAGACGGCGGCGGTATGAGTGCGTTCGTCGTTTTTTCGATGATAGGATTTTATCCGGTCACGCCTGGCGTGCCGATTTATGACCTCGGCAGTCCGATTTTCGACCGCATCACCATCCATCTGCAAAATGGAAAGACCATTCGGATCATTTGCCGGGACAATTCGCCGGACGATAAATATATCCAGAGCATCCGGCTCAATGGCAAGCCGCTGCATCAGGTTTGGTTCCGGCAAGCTGACCTCGTTAACGGCGGCGAACTCGTCCTGCAAATGGGCAATACGCCGAACAAGGATTTGGGCGTTGATCCGGCCACGTTCCCTCCATCAGCCATGTCCGTTCATCCGACGACGTATGAGACGGTGAGCGATAGATGAAATCAAACCACCTCGTCTGATAACTGAATCAGATCACTTTGGATCATCAAAATGTGAAAAATGGCTTGCTGAAATTTTTTACGACTCTCTTGTTAGCGGCATCATCCGTCACGGCGCAGGAAAAGAATCGGGGTTCCTTTCCTGCCTACCGGAGTGAACTCAATATTCCTTACTGCACGGTGGACGGCAAAACAGAGACGCTGAACGCCTTCGTGCCGGCGAATACCTCCAAACCCATGCCCGCCATCGTGGATATTCATGGCGGCTGGTGGTTCGCCGGTGATGCGGCCACCCAACCCGAAGGCGTGGGCGGCTGGCAGGTGTTCATGCGGCATGGGCTGGCCATTTTTTCCATCAAATACCGCCTGGGCGCCGAAGGCGGTTTTCCTCAGAACATTCGCGACTGCCGGAACGCCATCCGTTTCATCCGCAAAAGCGCGGCGCGCTTCAATATTGATCCCGCTCGGGTGGACGTTTGCGGCGGCTCGGCGGGTGGCCACTTGAGCCTGATGGTGGCCATGGCGCCGGAGAAATTTGATGATGGTGGACCAACGCCCGGTTTGGAAAATGTCAGCGCCAGAGTCAGCGGCAGTTTCAGCTACATTCCGCCAACCGATTTTCTCAGGTTTTGGAAGCAGGGACCGACTGACGTCACCACCAATGCGGACGGCAAAGTGACGTTTCGCCCGCCCGACGACAAAATCTTAAATGATTCCCGCCCGCACTTTCGCATCCTCTTTCGCGGCATTATCCCCGACACCGTTGCGCACCAGGCGCTCTACAACCGGATGTGCCCGATTGGACAGGTGCGGAAGGAGGTTCCGCCGCTGTTGATCTGTGACGGTCAGAAAGATCCGATTGTGCCCGGCTTGGAAGGCAAAGAACTCTACGAGCGACTTGTGGCGGTGGGCGCTCCCGCCACCTATTGGCTGACCACCAATGGAGGACACGATTTTCCCGGAGGTCCTGGTTTTGAAAAGGTCTTGGATCGTTTTGTCGTTCGCACGTTGAAGCTGACTGACCGGCACCCAACCGAACAGTGACTCCGATAATTCTGGGATATGAAAGATTCATTCTTAGCTAAAAACTCTTGGGTGTTCTGCCACTGTGCTGTGCTGGGGCTTATTATAGTTTCGGGTCCTTTGACGCCAGCATCTGAAGTCGCCATACCACCTTACAAACAGGCTGATTTGCCTGTGGATGCAAGGGTACAGGATCTGGTACGCAGGATGACCTTGGAAGAAAAGGCCCGACAGTTAGACATGTACTCGGGTTGCAGCGAGTTGTTGGATGCAAACCAAGGAATAGACCACACTCATGCCAAACCCGCAGCCGTTTTCGATCCACGCCGGGCGGAAAAAGCACTGGGAACCCTCGGAGTCGGATCCATCCACGACCTCTACCCCTCACCACAACTCTACAATCGCATCCAAGCCTGGGTTATCAAATCCACTCGCTTGGGCATTCCGGCCTTGTTCATTGAAGAAGGTCTCCATGGATACATGGCTTACAACGAAACGGTTTTCCCGCAAAGCGTCAATCTTGCCTCAACTTGGAATACGAACCTTGCACGGGAAACAGGGGCGGCCATTGCCGCCGAAGCACGGGCCGACGGCGTGGATATGATTTTGGCGCCGGTATTAGACATCGCCCGAGATCCGCGTTGGGGACGAGTTGAGGAGGATTTCGGTGAAGACCCGTACCTATCGGGGCAGATGGGTCTGGCTTACGTAGAAGGGATGCAGGGCGATTCCTTTGACACGGACCACACTTGCATTGCCGAACCCAAACATTTTGCGGCGCTCGGTTCTCCCGAAAGCGGGCTGAACACCTCACCGGTTCATGCTGGCGAGAGGGAAGTCCGCAGCATCATGCTGAAGTCCTTTGAACCAGCAGTCCGCGAAGGCCACGCCATGGGCATCATGGCGGCGTACAACGATATTGACGGTATTCCCTGCACGGCCAATCCATGGTTGCTTAACACGGTTTTAAAGGGGGAATGGGGATTTCAGGGTTTTGTGTTGTCGGATTTGGGGGCCATCCGGCGGCTTTACGACGTGCATCACGTGGCCGCTTCGCCGGCGGAGGCCGTGTGTCTGGCCATAAATTCGGGCGTGAACATGCAATTTTACGATTTCGATCATGCAACCTTCCAAAACGCAATCATTGATGGCGTGAAAAGCGGCAAGATTTCTTCTGCAACCCTTGACGAGGCAGTTTCACGTGTTCAACGCGTGAAATTTTTACTCGGATTGTTCGATCATCCGTTTGTGGACGAATCACTGGACCAATGCGCCCGGCGTTCACCGGAGCATCTGGCTCTATCGTTGGAAGTAGCTCGTCAATCCATGTGCCTGCTCAAAAATCAAGACCACCTTTTACCGCTGAAAAAGGACCTTGCTTGCGTTGCCGTAATCGGCCCCAATGCGAATATTGACCGGCTTGGCGATTACGCGGATGCCGCCAGGGAAAGTCCGCAGGAAGGGATGCTCGAACAAATCAAGAAACTGGTTTCCCCTCAAACTAAAATTCTTTACGCCGATGGGAGTGATATTGCCGCTGCCGTGGCTCAAGCCAGGAAAGCCAGGGTCGTTATCATGGGGTTGGGCGAATGGCACGGCATTTCGGGCGAAGGTTTTGATCGCTCTCATTTCGGACTTCCTGGAAACCAGGAAGCCACTTTGAAAGCGGTGGTTGGAACCGGCATTCCCGTCGTGCTGGTGCTGCAAAATGGACGGGCACTGGCAATTCCCTGGGCGGCGGCGCACGTTCCGGCGATTCTCGAGGCGTGGTATCCCGGTGAATTTGGCGGACGCGCCGTCGCCGAAACGCTTTTTGGCGACAACAATCCTGCCGGCCGATTGACCGTTTCCTTCCCCAAAAGCATGGGGCAGTTGCCGGTGTATTACAACCATTCTCCATCCAAGGGAGTGCGCTATGTTGACGGCGATGATGCTCCCCAGTTCGTTTTTGGCTCTGGGTTAAGCTACACGACTTTCAAATACGACCATTTGACGGTCACGCCGCCGGGACGGGCGGGCGGTGATGTGCTCGTGTCATTTGATTTAAGCAACGTTGGCAAGTGCCCCGGTGATGAAGTAGCGCAACTTTACGTGAGGCAGATGGTCGCCAGCGTGATCACGCCTGTCAGAGCCTTGAAAGGATTTTTGCGCGTTCATTTGCAGCCGGGAGAATCGAAACATGTCACGTTCCATTTAAAACAGGCTGATCTCGCGGTTTGGGACGCCCGGCAGGAATGGAAAGTCGAATCGGGCGAATATATCGTGATGGTGGGGGGCAATTCGCTCGCGGAGTTATCCGCGGAGTTCACTTTGGAAAAACCACAACTGGCACCGGAATAATTTTTCTACAAAGCGTTTACAGGCACGATTACCACATCCTTGGCCCTGGCTTCTGGAACCACTTTCAGATGTGTAACCTTGCCATCTTCAACGTGGCCTTCCACGGTGGTTTGTAAGGGAGCGTGAAGTTTAAAGTCCGCCGTCCAGTTGGCAGGCCATGCCGGCAAAAGCTGGATACGGTTGCCATCACATTGCATTAACATCATCTGTAGCGTGATCATGCCGGATCCGCCGTCGTCGAGGTCCGGTATCCAGTCGCCACCCGCTTTCCAAAACCAGCGAAAACGTTGGTCGCCATAATCGGTAAATTCACTGATGGCGACTTTCCGCGCCACACGGGTTAATCCCAAAATGGCCGCCTGCGTGCCGTCCTGTCCCCAGCAAGTTGTTTGCGGAAAGAGCCGGGCGGCAAAGGTATCCCGCGCCAGCTTCAAATCGGGCTTGCCCACGCCGAACAAGCGATAAGGAAAAGCGACGTAGAGTTCCGGATTTTCCGCGTTGCGGGTTTCGCCATATTTTTCAGCGGGAAGAATAATGGTCGTTCCATTGGCGTCACCGCTGCCGAACCGAGGCAGCTTTCCATAGGCGGTTTTGCCCAACGGAATGGCAGGCAGGTCTTTCAGGATTTTAGCCCAGCGTTCGCGTTGTCGCGGCGAAGTCAACACGTGCGGCAGCGCCAAAAGCCGGGGTAAAACGTCGTCGAGCCCGGCAATGTCGGGCGTGGGATTTACGGCGTCGAGTTGATATGTTTCCAAGGATTGGGTGGGCGCCATTCGGATTTTCCCGTCGGCGCCACATGGCCAGTGTTCGCCGTAATAAGTGACAATAGCGTCGGTAAAAGGAACGAGGTCTTGGCGCGCAAAATCCGCGTCGTGCGTGATGTCATATCCATCCAACATTTGCGCGATGACTTCCAGCGTGCCCTGAATGTGATAACGCTGCCAGCGGCTTTTCAACTCGGTGGTCGGATTGTCCCAGCCGAAATCGTTCAAATTTGGCAAGCCCCAGAACAGCATTGTTTCGGGCAACGAAGCGCCGCCATGCTGAAAATAAATCCGCGTGCGGTCCTTGGCGAGCGGCAGATCGTTGATGTACATGGCAAACCACGGCTTGAGCAAATCGAAATCACCCGTTGCGATTAACGGCCAGTAAAGCAGCCGGTTATTTTGATTCCAATAACTGTTGCCCCATCTGCGGTAATCAGGATTGTGATCGCGGTCGTCCGAATCCCGGTTCGGCGGCAGGTCGTGCCCGACGTTGAAAAGGCCGCCGTTGAATTTCGTCGGAAGCGCGCCACGGGAAGAACAAGCCATCATATAACGTTGCATGATGTAACCCTGTGATACCTGCTCCGCATCGTCTGCGCCGGTAACGTGAATCCAGCTCCGATTCCAAAAACTATTCCACCATTTCAAATGCGCCCGCCAGGCACTCTCCAAGTTCATCCTCTCCATTGTGTTAACCAGGGAATTGAGGTCATCGTGCCATGCCGGTGGCGAGGCGGCCGGTGTTTCAGTAAGGGCAACTAAATCCAACCGGAAATTCCGTGCCGCCGCAGATTTCAAAGTGTGATCATCCACGGGGGTCAATCCCGGCCCGGTCAGCGCCGCCCCAAAACAGCGGTGCAGCAAGGGGTCCGGATATTTTTTAAGCAGCGATTCCAAGTGTTCCTGCTCAAACACCAACGGATAAATGCTGGCAAGATTAAAATGACACCAGGTAATGCGGTTCGGTTGGGCGGGAAAAACGGTATCTGCCTCAAAATCAATCGGGACGTTGTGGTCGCCAAATTCAAACAAGCCGCCTCTGTCTGGCGACGGCTGATCGTAGGGATGAGTCTTGGTGCGCCACAGCTCCAATTTCGCCTGCAACACTGCGGGACGCGCCAATTCCGCCTGGACGTGGACCACTGGATGGTTTGCGTCCACCCAAATTTGCAATCTGTTCGCGCCGCTCTTGATTTCAACGCTGCTGTCTTCCAGTTTCAGAACCTGCGTGAAATTCGTCGTACCCGCAAAAGGATTCGGCGTCAATCGAACGCGTACGCGGCCGAGCTTCACCAGCTTGCCCAACTCCGTCCAGGCATCTGATTTCGCGACGAGCAGCACCAGGTCGCCGCCTTGTTCAGTCCAGACGTTTGCCGCCAAATCCCCGTTGCCAATGGGCATGGAATCATTTTCATTGCTGCCCAATGTCGTCCACGCCACGTCATTAACCGCCACAAACCGCTCGAGGGCCCTTGAAAGACCCTGTGCTCTGGCAATGCTCGATGTCAGCATCAGCAGAAAAAGGAACCAAGTGGACGTCACGCCAACTCGCCGACAGGTATTCAACCGGCTATGAAGAGAAAGATGCATAATCTCCAGACCGTTCATTCGCGCCGATTTATTGATCACCAACGTTGTTCGCAATGCTCACCGCATGCTTGCTGTGGTTGGAGATGCGGGCGCGACCGGTGAAAATATTGTTGGAAATGACGGCACGACGCACGGCTTTGCCCAGTTCAATCTGCGGCTTGTCTTCCTGGAATTCACAGCCGTTGACGAGAACCGTCCCGCTTCCGGCTTGAATGGCGTAGCGCCCCTCCTTGCTTCCGTCCCATTGCACAAAGGTGCAGTCGCCGAATCCCACCGTTCCTTGTCCGGCAATTATGGCGATCTGGTCACACGGTCCCCAAAATGCGCAATTCACAAAACGCACGCTGCCCGAATTCTCTGCTCCCACGCGAACCATTGTCGGATCCGGGCCGTGGAAGGACGTGAATTCGCCGTTGGAAATAAGCAGGCCAAACGGCGCGGAGTTCTCGACCAATACCGCTGTATTACAGTCATCTGCGCCAATGCCCAGAAAATTTCCATTGCACACGCCGGTTGCGGTTTTGATGAATTTGTAGCCGACGTGGTAGCCGTAGCAGAAGGTGTTGAAAACATATTGCCAGTCGCTGCGCCCAAAGATGAACGCCTCGCCATTCTCCTCCTGCCAATGGAAAAGGGCTGGTTTCACACTCCACCAAGGGTTGAAGTGTACATCTTCAATGCGGCCGATGTCGTAAATGCTGTCCACGAAAATCCCGCGTCGCAGTGGCTGCCCCTGGACATCGCGGATCAGGTGACGCTCGTTGTGGCTGGCATCAATGCCGTTGTAGGGATTGAGCAGCTCAACCGCGAGCACGGCGGGGTTTTTCCCGCGCATGGCAATCGCCCACGGATAAGGCTTTGGTTCGCCATCGGGATTCTGCCGTGGGTAGTAAAGGACTGCGCCTTTGAGGGTGCTGTTGTTGTGCAAGGTGATGAACGCCGTGCCGTCCTCGTTCCCTTCGTTTTCCGTAACAAGAAAGGTCGTGCCGTCGGCGGTTGGCTTGGCCCCGTCATGATCACGCAATCCATTGTGTGACGGAACTGATTCCCACACACCTTGCAGCGTCACGTCATCCGGCACGTCCAAATGACCTGCAAAAAAGTAATTGCCACGAGGGGCATAAACCACTCCGCCACCCGCTTGGGATGCGGCATCCAAGGCTTTCTGGAAAGCGGCGGTATCATCCGTCTTACCATCTGTAACAGCACCAAAATTCAGGACTGAATAATGGTCCAGCTCAGGTGCGGCAATGGCCAGCAGTGTTGAACCGAGAAGCACCAGCAAAGAATTGACACGTTTCATACATTTTCTCCAAGACAACAGCCAGCCTTCGCTCGCAGATTGAATGGCTGCGAATGAACATTATGTTCTGTACCTGCACAACTCTGCCATGTGATGCATCCTGATCCTATCCCCGCTTTTGGGGATACACTGCGGTTCAGGAAGGTGCAAGAGTTCTTGAGCAAAAATGGCAAAACGCGTTTTCGACATTTCCGTCACTGGCTTTGCGGGCTGGTTGCGCCTTTGAGACTACAATGTTTTCCAACTCGTCTCGCTCGAAATTTATATTGTGTATCATTTGCATTTGCCTTGGGCGTATCGGCGTGCTGGCGGGTTCAGCGGCTGAACGTTCCCAGACGTTTTGCAATCCGCTCAATTTGGATTATCGCTTTCAGTTGGACAATCCGGTTCGACGCGAGGCAGCAGACCCGGCAATTGTGTTCTTCGACGGCGAATACTGGCTGTTCGCCTCAAAAAGCGGCGGCTACTGGCATTCGTCGGATTTCCAAAATTGGACATTTGTGAACGGCAAAAATCTGCCGATTGAAGATTACGCGCCCGCTCCCGCAGTGATCAATGGCCATTTGTACTATACGGCGTTCAACTCAAGAGCGATTTATCGCGCCGACAATCCGTGGACCGGGAAGTGGACGAAAGTCGGCGGCTTGAAACCGTACAGCGACCCCGCACTATTTCAGGACGATGATGGAAAGGTTTATATGTATTACGGTTGCAGTCCAAACGGCGGCATCAGCGGCGTGCCATTGGACCCGACCAATGGTTTTCAGGAAATCGGAAAGCCGGTGATCTGCCTCAAGTGCGATCCACGACAGCGCGGTTGGGAAGTGCCGGGCGATGCAAACGACAAAAAGGCGGATTCATGGATTGAAGGCTCGTGGATGACCAAATATCGCGGTAAATATTTTTTACAGTACGCCGCGCCAGGAACGCAATTCCACAGCTATGCCGACGGCGTTTTCGTTGGCGCCGCGCCACTCGGTCCCTTCAATTATGCGTTGTACAGTCCATTTTCGCACAAACCGACCGGCTTTGCGACCGGGGCAGGCCACAGCGGCACTTTTGAAGACGCGCATGGCCACTGGTGGCACGTCACCACAATGGTGATTGGGGTCCGCCAAATGTTTGAACGGCGGCTCGGCCTGTTCCCGGCGGGATTCTGCGGCGATGGCCAGTTATTCTGCAATACCTGTCTCGGTGATTACCCCCAATTTCTGCCGGGAATCAAAGCCACGCCTGCAAACGACAACTCGCCGGGTTGGATGCTGTTGTCCTACGCGAAAAAGGCCTGGGCTTCATCCGCGCGCACAAATTTTCCCGTCGCCAATGCCTTTGACGAAAACATCCAGGACTGGTGGTGCGCCAAAACCGGCAACGCCGGCGAGTGGTTAAAGGTGGATTTGGGGAAAGTTTGCCGCATCGAGGCGCTGCAAATCAACTTTGCGGATGAGGGCGCGCAGTTTTACGGCAAGCTGCGGGATGATGCTTATCAGTACTATGTCGAAGCTTCGCGCGATGGCGTAAACTGGGAAACCATTCTGGATCGCAGCAACAATCATCGCGATGCCCCGCACGATTACGCACAACTGGAGCAGCCGGCACAAGCGCGCTACGTCCGCCTGGTGAATGTTCATTGCCCGGCCAACGCCGATTTGTCCGTGAGTGGCTTCCGGATTTTTGGCAATGATCCAGGCAAAAGTCCTGGCGTGGTCAAAGATATTACCTTGGAGCGCGATCCGGACGACGGACGAAAAGCCGTCGTCTCATGGTCGGCAAGCGCGCGGGCGGAATTTTACATTGTGCGTTACGGCACCGCCCCAGACCGGCTTTTTGGCAATTACCAGATTTACAACGCCACCCACGCGCAAATCAATTCGTTAAACGCCGGCGCAGCCTATTATTTCACGGTGGATGCCGTCAATGGCAGCGGCGTGACACGAACGAAACGTGTTGGCAAACTGAATGTTAATCTCCGAACGGAATAGAGAAGGTCAGTCCTGAACAGGACACCATCACATCCGGCGTTCCCATGGACGCCACCCCGATGCCATGTCCGGATGATACCCACACAATATTGTACGTGTGATTGGTCAACATCCCGGCAAAACTTCCCTGGCGCTGGCCTATACAGCGTTGGTGCGGACTCATTCCCGATCATCGAATTGGTCGCGTAAGCTTCCGACTCGTAATTGTAATTGTCGCCATTTCTTCCCAAAAAATGATTGGATGAACAGGCAAGCATCGGCGGCATTCATGCTGCCCCATCCGCCCTCAATGCCTTCTCCGCCGTCAAAATCGGCACCTCGCAAACGTTCACACCAGCCGGCATCTCAAACCGCTGATCAAGGCCATCGTCCGTTTTGCAGCCCGAAGCAAACCGCAGGTCGTGAACGCGCCCTTTCTCATGGGCGGCAGCGACTTTCAGGTCAATTCCCGGTTGCCTGCTATTGTCAGGACCTCCGGCACAGCCGGAGGGTTTCCTACCGAACTAAACGTTCGTGTCAATTTGACGGATCGACCAATCGGAAGAAAACACTGCCGTCAGCCGGGCCAATAGGGAACAGAACCCGGTTGGTCAATGTCGAATTCGGCACACTTACCCAATTTGTGCCCAATCCGGCGCCGGGCGAATTTGTTTGCGCTTGCAACGTCCAGCCGGTGTGATCCGGCGGCCAGCTCATCTGCAATTGCCCTCCCACGACATTGTATCCCACTTGGAGTGGCGCCAGCGAGACCGGCCGGGCGCTGACCACTGCTGAGTTGGAACTTTCTCCAAAGGAATTTGTAGCTGAAATGACATAGTAATAGGTTGTCCCCGGCGTCAGACCGGTATCGGTATAGTTGAGATAAGGCACGTTCGGGGCGATTATCGCGTAAGTTCCGTCTTGGGCGATCGACCGTTTGACGTTGTAACCGCTCGCACTGACGCAGGCGCCCCAGGACAAGCTGACTGCGTTACTGGAAACGACAACCGCGGCGGGATTAGCCGGCACCGTCGGCACGGTTCCGAACACATTGAATTCGTCAATGCTCCAAAACGTCCCGTTCACGCTTCCAGTTTGAGTGACGCGGATATAACGCGCCACCTGGGGCGCAAAGCTGATGGTCGTCACTCCAGAAGTGCCCGTGCCCGTCGCCACAGGAGCGCTCCAGTTGATTCCGTCGGTGGAAACTGTCACCTGGTAACCACGCGGATAATCGTTCGCCGAGTTAACGCAATTCAAAACGACTTTGTTGAAGGTGGCCGGCGAAGCCATGTCCACTTGAAACCATTGGCCGCTGACCTGGGATGTGTCTGTGGACCAGCGGGTGGTGAGGTTGCCATCGAGGGCATTCGCCGGCGAATCGCTTCCGGTGGTGCTGGAACTCGCCGCCCAAAGGAGACGATTCAATGTGCCGGGCACCACGCTTGCCTGGGAAGATGTGCCACTTGCACCTATCGCATTGACCGCCGTAACCACGAAATAATACGTCAGCCCATTTGTCAGGCTGGAGCTAATGAAACTCGTGCCGGCAACGTTGGCCGCTACCGTCGTATATGGCCCGCCGCTGGTCAGAGAATATTCGACGTTGTAACCAGCGGCGCCGGGCGACGCCATCCAACTCAGAAAGGCCTGCGAATTGGCAGGTGTCGCCGTCAGATCGGCGGGAGCGGCCGGCGCGACGCCGCTAACCAGTTCCGCCGTGAACGATTGTGCCGGGCCCAGGGTTGTGCTCTGGGCAATCAACGGGCTCGAGCCTCCGTTCGGCGCGGTGACAAATCTGGAATTGGCCATCGCCAGCAAGCCGAGGTTGCCGTTGCCGGCATTGACTTCCGCGAATGTTTCCCATTGGCCAACCGCAGTACGATTCGCAATGAGCGGACTGTTTCCGGCATTTTCGGCAGTGACGATGTTGGAATTGATCAGCGCCCGAAAAGCGATATTGCCACCACCCGCATCTATGACCTGGAACTGCTCGGCGGTCCCGACGGCAGTGCTGCTGGCAATTAATGAATTACTGCCGTTGCCGGGTGCGGTAACGTAGTCTCCATTGACGACCGCTTTCAGTGAATAAATGTTACCGGGAACCAATTGATGAGAAAGACCCGGTGAAGCCGTAAAAAAACCAAAATATTCCAACGCAAACAGTTGTTCGGACGCTTCCGGATACACTAAATAGACCGTATGAGTTCCATTTGTGGTAGAAAGTTCTGCGCAGGCATTCACATAGGATTGCGCATCGCCAGTCGGCGGCACTGTACACGTCCCTATCAAGACCCCCGAAGGGCTGTCGAGATGGATTTCAATGGTGCCGCCCGTGCTGGCGCTGGCCGCTCGCGTCACAAAGGTATCAATCCCGTCCAAGGCGATGTTATTGTAAGCGGTACGGGCGCCGGATTGCATGGGGCTGATAATTTGACCGCCTTCCGCGCACGGTTCCTGGCTTACCCCCAAAGCATTATCATAATTGGCGGCGGTAATCGGGATGATAGTCGCATAACCAACCGTGTTATTAGTCAACGCCACCATTCCGGGACTCAGTCCGGTAACTGTATTTGAATAAACGATAGCGCCACCGAAGAATGTCGTTCCCACGAAAGGCGGGCCGACATCGATCCCATCCAGGCTCGGATTGATAATCGTGTTGTATTGAAAAACGATGTTCGAGCTGGTGGACAGGCCCACCGCGCTGTACAGAGAATCCACGATTGTATTGGAAGCGCAATAGACATTGGCCACCGTGCCGACACTCTGGCCATCGCCGCTATTGCCGATGACCAAGGCCGGCTGTTGCTGGCTGTAGCCATTGCCGCCACAACGCAACACCGTGTTCGCCGTCACAGTCGCCGAGAGCAGGTCCGAGCCGTTAACGCCAAATCGCCCTACTCCCAAGCCAATGTATCTGGCCGTATCACATAGCAGATTGTTCGTCACAATGTCATTCACGCCGCCGTAAATTCCAATGCCCTTGCCGCCCCATGCATCTATAGCCGTGTTATTGACATAAACGATGTTGCTCATGGTGGTGTAGTAATAGGTCGTCGAACCATAAACATTATAGTTAACCGAATTGATCGCCATAGCGTCGTCCCCGGTCCCGCGCACGAAATTATTCGAATATGTGAGGTTCATTCCGACGCCATTGGCGCTCTGCACGTTGTTGAAATTGCCGCCGTCGGCCCAGGTGCTTAATGTCCGGCAATTCTCGGCGATTCCATTAACCCCGGCGCACCAAAATGATGACGTGGCGTGTTGAATCCAAACGTTGTTCACAATCCAGTTATTGCCGCTGAAATCAACGGCGCCGTTGTTGTTCGAGTTGTCGCGGCTCCACGAATTGCAGTCCAACAAAACGTTTGAGAGTGTGCAGGACACGGCGTTGATGATGTTGGCGACGCCCTGGGTATTGTTCGCCGGCGTGACCCGGTAAATGGTACTGTACCATGGGCCTGCCCCCACTATGGTTATGCCTGATGCGCCAAGCCCGCCATTGATGGCGCTGATATAATAGGTGCCCGGCGGAATCCACACGATTTTTCCCTGTGCCTGTGCGGCGCTGAAACAATTGTTGATCGCAGCCGTGTTGTCCACCGAAGGATTGTTCGATACCGCCCCATAACTGAGAATCGAAAGTGAATTGGCAGGCTGAGTCAACGGTGCTCCCACATTTTCCAGGTCAACCACGTCGATGTAATAGAAAGACGCGGTATTCGCCGCATCTTTCTGAAATGTGATCGCGCTTCCGGGAGCAATCGGAGATCCCGGAATGAGAGCGTGGGTGTCATTCCAGAAACCACGCGCATCGCCATCGGCGGGATTCTTGTCACTCTGTCCATTGTAGTTGGTGCCTTCGTAACAATAATTCTGCATCGAACTGACCGGAAAAGCCATACGGAGTGCGCCATTCACATACAGGTCTATCGTATTCGTGATTCCATATCCCCCCGGCGCGTCTGGAATGCAGGAGCGCAGGTTGATGGCGTTGATATTCTGCCCGGTGTTATTGGTCCAGCCAACCGACTGACCGGTGTTGGTAAGCGCCACAAAAGCGTGTCCCGAGGCCTCAAGCTGCGGGCTGGAGTACGGAGTCGTCGGTGAATTCGTCAGATAAGATATTGCCGCCCCGCTGCCTGGCGTTCCCGCCTCCGCCTCATAGCTGACAAACGGCGTCGTAGCGCCAACGGCATGAACCTTGATTTCCGAACATAGCCGCAGGACGGCAACCGCCGTCAGCAAAGGCAACAGGTGAAAGCCAGTCCTTATGGCTTCCCTCCCTCGAGGCAACAGATCGCGTTGCCGTTGGCCTTCGCTCCAGCCTGCGACGCTGAAAAATCTGCCCACGCTTTCCATGTTGCTTTCTCTCATAGATCATTCTCTTGTGGCAATTGTTAAACCAGCCGTTGAGTTTTCTTCGCTTCACCTACGGCTGATA